>JADGGZ010000005.1 GCA_019689675.1 Rhodospirillales bacterium
CCGGCGAACTTCGCCGCCTCGTCCAGAACCGCATCGACGACATCCGGCGCCGCGTTCTCGCATCCGGGCAGCCGCGCGAGATCCTCGAGCCCGACGATGGCCCGCAAAGTGAACCGCATATCGGCGACGGGTGCGGTGTAGGTCACGATTATCCTGCTCCTCTAAAGAATCTGGCTCAAAAACTGGCGCGTGCGCGGGTCTTTGGCGTTGGCGAAGAACTCCGCCGGCGGCCCGTGCTCGACGATGACGCCGCGGTCGGTGAAGTAGATATGATCCGCGAGCTCCCGGGCGAAGCCCATTTCGTGCGTCACAAGGAGGCAGGTCATCCCCTCGGCGGCAAGCTCGCGGATGGTGACGAGCACTTCCTTGACCGTCTCGGGGTCGAGGGCCGCGGTCACTTCGTCGAACAGCATGACGTCGGGGCTCATCGCGAGGCTGCGCGCGATCGCGACGCGCTGCTGCTGTCCGCCGGAGAGCTCGCCCGGGTAGGCGTCCTCCTTTCCTTCGAGCCGGACCTTCTTGATCAGCCGGCGCGCCCGCGCCTCGACCTCCGCCTTGTCCTGCTTGAGGACATGCAACGGCGCCATCATCACGTTCTGCAAGGCGGTCTTGTGCGGGAAAAGATTGTACTGCTGGAAGACCATTCCGACCTTGCGCCGAAGCGCCAGCTTGTCGAGCGCCGGGTCGTGAACCTCCTGTCCTTCGACCAGAATCGAACCCTGCTCGATCGGAACGAGCGCGTTGATGCAGCGCAGGAGCGTCGATTTTCCCGATCCGGAGGGGCCGATGATGCAGATCACCTCTCCCTTCATGACGTCGAACGAGACGCCTTTCAGCACCTCGACGGCGCCGAAGCGCTTGTGCACGTCTCGGACCGAAACGATCGGCTCTTTCGGCGTCCAGCTCATTTGACAGCCGTGCGTCGCTCGAGGGCCTGGGTCGCGCGAGCGATCGGGTAGCAATAAATGAAGAACCAGGCGAGGAGATAGAAGTACATCGGCACGAGGAGCTCGTTGCGTCCCTCGGCCGCGAGCGCGTCCTGGGTCAGCGTCATGGCCTCGTTGACGCCGACGATGGAGGCGAGCGGGGTGGCCACGGTGAGGATCGCGTAGAGATTCATCCAGGGCGGAGTCATCCGCCTGATGCATTGCGGCAGGATGATCATCCAGAGCGTCTGCCGCCGCGTGAAGGCCAGCGACTCCGCCGATTCCCACTGCCCGTACGGAATCGACTGGATGGCGCCGCGCACGAGCTCGGAAACGTTCGCCATCACCGGCAGCGCGAGGCCGATCGTGGCTTTGATCCAATCCGGGAGCGGTATCACCGTCCGCCCGACGACGATCTCGAAGGGCAGCAGGAGCATGCAGTAGAAGAGCAGAACGAGCCACGGCGAGTTGCGGAAGAACTGCGTCACGAACCAGGCGCTCTTCCGAAGCGGCTTGACGAGCGAGATCTGTCCGATTCCGAGGAGGAATCCGGCTGCGGTGCCGATAGCCATCGCGATGAAGCTGATCGCGATATTGAGCGCGAAGCCGCTGGCGAGAAGCGGGGTCCATTTGAGGATCGTCGCCACGATGCCCGGCTGACCCGGCTCGGTCTGGGCTTCGGCGACGCCGCAGGCGAGGACGAGCCCGAGGAAGAGAACCGCCCCGTGTATCGGGCGCAATTGCAGGCCTTCCCGGCGGGCCGCCGAAGAAAGGCCGCCGTACGACAGTACAGGCGGGAGAGGGCCGAGGACCGGAAGGTCGGTACGGGACTGCCGGATCATGAGACGCCCCACCCCGGCACCCGCATCGCCCGCTCCCAGCGGCTCATCGCCCAGACGAGGAGGCCGACGAGGGACACGTAGACGACAAGGAGCACGTTCATCATCTCCGGGACGTTCACTTCGTCGGACCAGATCTGGTTGGCGACGTAGAGCATCTCCGGAACGGCGATCGCGTAGGAGATCGTCGTCGTCTTGATCAGGTTGACGAGGTTGTTGTTGAGCGCCGGAAGGCTGATCCTGAAGGCGAGCGGCAGAATGACGTAGAGATACGCCTTGAGACGGCTGTATCCGAGCGACTCTGCCGCCTCGATCGTCTGCCGGGGCACGGCTTCGATCCCGGCGCGAAAGATCTCGACGTTGAAGGCGCCGGCGTAGAACGAAAGGCAGATCGCCGCCCAGGCGAAGTTGCCGACGAGCGGAACCGAAAGGCCGTTCTCGTTCGTGATCCGCAGATACGAACCGAGCGCGAAATAGAAGAAGTAGAGCTGGACCAGCGGCGGCGTGTTTCGGAAGAACTGAATGTAGGCCTGGACGACGAGCCTGACGAGGTGCGAGCGCGCGCCCTGGAGCCATGCGCCGACGATCCCGATCGCGACGCTCGCGACGAGGCACACGCCCATGAGACGGACGGAGGTCAGGAACCCGTTGAAGAACCGGCTCCGGTCGAAATCGTCGTAGAAGATCGTAAGCTTGATCCCGGTGGCTTCGTAAAGCCACCGGAACCAATCCCAAACGGGCTGAAGATCCATCGGGTTCGGCTGCTTCTCCCCGCGGACGGAGAAAAGCGGTCAGCTGGCCTTCTTGTTCTTGTACTGCTCGTGCATTTTCTCGAGGAACGCGGAGGGCGGGATCTGCCACTTCTTCTCGAGCTCGATGAGGCGCCCGGAGCGGTGCCATTCCGCGATCGTCTCGCTCATGAACTTGCCCCAGGGGCCCTCACGTTCCTCGAGCCTCACCGCGATCCCCCACGGCTCTTCGAGGATCGTCGGCAGCGGCATTTCGAAGGCCGCGAACTTCGGGTTCGCGAGGCGTTCGGCGAAGGCCGTGTCGTCGTAGACCCAGCCGATGCAGTTGCCCTGGAGCAACGCGGTCTCGGCCTCGGCCTGCCCTTTGAACGAGATGAAGTCGGCGCCGTACTGCTCGGCGACGGGCTTGTTGTACCAGGCGCCCTGGATGCCGCAGACCTTCTGGTTCTTGAGCTGCTCCCAGCGCTTGAGACCCACCTTCTTCGCCGAAAGGATGTTCACCCCGGAAGCGTAGTAGAGCGGCTCGACGATCCCGACGACCTGCCGGCGGTCCGGCTTGTCGTTCATCGTCGCGATCATGAGGTCGATCTTGCCCTGCTGCAGAAACTGCATTCGGTTCGAGGAGACGACGGGCTCGAGCTGAAGCTTCACGCCGAGCTTCTTGGCGACCTCGGCCGCCAGATCCGGCTCGAAGCCGACGATATTCCCCGAGGGGTCGCGGAACCCGAAGGGCTTGTAGTCGGCCTTGGTGCCGACCACGATGACGCCGCGCTGCTTGATCTTGTCTAACGTCTGTGCCGCCACGGGGCCGGCGGCGAGCGCCAGGACGGCGGCCGCGGCGAGAAGTCTGCTGAGCATGATCGAGCCTCCCTGATCTTAGGGTGATGGGACCTTAGCGGACCGGCACGGCACCCGCCAAGCTAGGGCTCGCCCGATGCGCAAGGAGTGCTAGATTTCCCCCGTGACCCTGCTCCTCGCCCTCCACGCCATCGCCGCGACCGTTTGGGTCGGCGGCATGTTCTTCGGCTATTTCGCGTTGCGGCCGGCTCTCTTGCCGTTCGACGAAAAGGTGCGTCTGCCGCTCTGGCGCCGCGTCTTCACGCGGTTCTTCCTCTGGGTCTGGGTCGCCATCGTCCTGCTTCTCGTGACCGGCTACACGATGTTTCTCCGGTATGGCGTGACGGGGATCCACGTCCACATGATGCAGGCGAGCGGGGTGCTGATGATCCTCTTGTTCCTGCATATGTTCTTCGCGCCGTGGCGGCGGCTTCAGGCGGCGATCGACACCCAGGACTTCGTCGCCGGTGCCCGGCACCTCGCGCAGATCAGGATGACCGTCGCTCTGAACCTCGCGCTCGGCCTCATTACGGTCGTGATCGGCGCAAGCGGCCGCTACTGGGAGTACTGAGCCGGGTCGGCGGGCAGCGCCGCGATCTCTCGAATGAGCTTTGCGAGGATCGCGCCGGCGAAGGCCCGGTAATCCTCGGCGGCGATGATGAACGAGCCCGGACCGCCGATCACGAACGTCTCGTAGTACTCGTCGAGATGCGGCTCCGCCGGACGGCCGAAATTGGGTCGATCGTTGAGGATGGGAAGCCCGTTGATGACGATGCCCTGCTGCACGGCGTCGTCCCGGGCCAGCCATACCGGGCGACCGCTGTTGTTGATGCCGTCGCCGGAGATGTCGATCACCCGTCGCGTCCCGCTGAAGCCGCTTCCGAATTGGCGTACCGAGTAGTCGATCGCTCCCGAGATCGACGTCCATCCCATGGATATCCGGGGGAGGGCGGCGATCCTCGAGGCGAACTCGCCCGCGCTCTCCCCGTCGCTGACGAGAAACCAGTCGACCATCGTGCGCTGGTAGTCGACGCCCGCCCATTCGACGTAAGTGACGGCGATGGCGCCGAGAGCGCCGCCCTGAATCGCCTCGATGACGCGCGGATCGGTGAAGGCCGCGACATATCCCTCGCGCTGCAGCTGGGCCTCGACGTCATCGACGCTGCGCGAAATGTCGACCGCTATCACCAGCTCAAGGTCGACCGGCACCTGGGGCCGCACCGGGCCGGCCGACGCGAGCAGCAGCAGCAAGGCCAAGAACCCGGCGCGCATGGTACCTCCCGCGACCCTGTGCCGCAGGATGATGCAGGGGCGAAAATTGGGCTGGCAAGGGCTTGACGGAGCCGCTGAATTACCCGATTTAGGAAAGCGTACCAACTTGGTCCGAATTTGACGTGATCATTCTTTCCCGCCTCGCCGACTACGGCGTCATCGTCGCAACGCACCTCGCCGGCATCCCTGACCGGCAGGTGAACGCGGCCGCCGTCGCCGCGGCGACACGGTTGCCTCCCGCGACGGTAGCGAAAGTTCTGAAGCGCCTCGCGCATGGCGGCATCGTGACCGGCGCGCGCGGGGCTACCGGCGGCTACCGTCTTGCGCGTGCGCCGGAGGAGATCTCGATCGCCGAGGTCGTGGCCGCGATCGACGGCGAGATCGGCGTCACCCAATGCGCCAGCCACGTCGAAGGCTGCGACCGGACGAATTTCTGCCCGACCCGCCCGCACTGGGCTCATATCAACCGCGCGGTCAGCCAAGCTCTCGGCGCCGTTACGCTCGCCGAGATGGTCGGCCCCGACTTTCTGCGGCCGCGCCCCTCCTCTCAGGTTCACGCCTCGCCATGAGCGCCACCGACACCTTCGCCACGCTCGCCAAGGAAGGCTACAAGTACGGCTTCGTCACCGACATCGAGGCGGAGAGCGCTCCGCCCGGCCTCGACGAGAGCACGATCCGCTTCATCTCGGCGAAGAAGCAGGAGCCGGCCTGGCTGCTCGAATGGCGGATGGCCGCCTTCCACGCCTGGCTGAAGATGGGCGAGCCCCATTGGGCGATGCTGCGCATCGCCCCCATCGACTACCAGGCGCACACCTACTACTCGGCCCCGAAGCAGAAGGCCAAGCCCAAGTCGCTCGAGGAGGTCGATCCCGAGCTCATCAAGACCTACGAGAAGCTCGGGATTCCGCTCATGGAGCAGAAGCGCCTCCAGGGCATCGCGGTCGACGCCGTCTTCGACAGCGTCTCGGTCGCGACCACCTTCAAGGAAACGCTCGCCGAGCTCGGGATCATCTTCTGCTCGTTCGGCGAGGCGGTGCGCGAGCACCCCGAGCTCGTGAGAAAGTATCTCGGCACGGTGGTGCCGCAGAACGACAACTTCTATGCCGCGCTCAACTCGGCGGTCTTCTCCGATGGGTCCTTCGCCTACATCCCGCCCGGCGTTCGCTGCCCGATGGAGCTTTCGACCTACTTCCGCATCAACGCGGCCAATTCCGGGCAGTTCGAGCGGACGCTGGTGATCGCCGACAAGGGCAGCTACGTCAGCTATCTCGAAGGCTGCACCGCGCCGCAGCGCGACGAAAACCAGCTTCACGCCGCCGTCGTCGAGCTCATCGCGATGGAGGACGCGGAGATCAAGTACTCGACCGTGCAGAATTGGTACCCCGGCGACGCCGAGGGGCGGGGCGGCATCTACAATTTCGTGACCAAGCGCGGCGCGTGCCGCGGCCCGCGCGCGAAGATCTCCTGGACGCAGGTCGAGACCGGCTCGGCGATCACCTGGAAGTATCCGAGCTGCATCCTCGAGGCCGACGACACGGTGGGCGAGTTCTACTCGGTGGCGGTCACAAACAACCTCCAGCAGGCCGACACCGGGACGAAGATGATCCATATCGGCCGCAACACGCGGTCGACCATCATCTCCAAAGGCATTTCGGCGGGGCGCGGGCAGAATACCTATCGCGGTCTCGTGAGGGTGCTGCCGAAGGCGAAGAACGCCCGCAACTACACGCAGTGCGATTCGCTCCTCGTCGGCTCCAAATGCGGTGCGCACACGGTGCCGTACATCGAGATCCGCAACCCCACCGCCAAGGTCGAGCACGAGGCGACCACGTCCAAGATCAGCGAGGAGCAGCTCTTCTACTGCCTCCAGCGGGGGCTCTCGCAGGAAGACGCGCTGAGCCTCATCGTCAACGGGTTCTGCAAGGAAGTGCTGAAGGAGCTGCCGATGGAGTTCGCCGTGGAGGCGCAGAAGCTGCTCGCGGTCAGCCTCGAAGGGAGCGTCGGCTGATGCTGTCGATAAAGAATCTGCGCGCCAAGGTCGCCGACGGCGGGCGTGAGATCCTCAAGGGAATCGATCTCGAGGTCGGACCGGGCGAGGTGCACGCGATCATGGGGCCGAACGGCTCCGGCAAGTCGACGCTCGCCGGCGTTCTGGCCGGCCGTGCCGGGTACGAGGTGTCGGGCACAGTCACCTATGACGGGCGGGACCTCCTCGCCATGAGCACCGACGAGCGCGCCCGGGCGGGGGTCTTCCTCGCGTTCCAGTATCCCGTCGAGATCCCGGGCGTGAACAACATGTACTTCCTCCGCGCGGCCCTCAACGCGGTGCGGCGCAGCCGCGGCGAGTCCGAGCTCGACGCCGGCCAGTTCCTCAAGCTCGTCCGCCAGAAGCTGAAGCTCCTCGAGATCAGCGACGATCTCCTTCAGAGGCCGGTCAATGTCGGGTTCTCCGGTGGCGAGAAGAAGCGCAACGAGATCTTCCAGATGGCGATGCTGGAGCCGAAGCTCGCGATCCTCGACGAGACCGACAGCGGGCTCGACATCGATGCGCTCCGGCTCGTCGCGAACGGCATCAACAAGCTGCGTGCTCGGGACCGCTCGATGGTGATGATCACGCACTATCAGCGGCTCCTCGACTATGTCGAGCCGAACCGGGTGCACGTCCTCTCCGGCGGGCGCATCGTCGCATCGGGCGACAAGAGCCTCGCGCTCGAGCTCGAGGCGAAGGGCTACGCCGGACTCGAGGCCGCATGATCGCTCCGCTGAAGCAGGATGCGCTGATCGCCACCCGCGAGGCGGCGGCGCGTCGTTTCGTGCTGCCGACTCGGCGGGACGAGCCGTGGCGCTTTACGGATCTGCGTACCCTCGAAAAGAGCCTCTTTCCGCCGGCGGCGCCGGGCGCCGACGCGCCTTCCGCTGCGGTGCAGGCAGCCTATTCGAGCGGCGCTCCGGCTCAGCGCGTCGTGCTCGTCAACGGGCGCGTTGCGGCGATACAGGGTGCGCATGTCGCACGTCTGGCCGAACGTCTCGAGCTCGTGCGCGAGATCGACGATCTGGGGCCGTTCGCCGCGCTCAACACCGCTTTTGTCGAGGACGGCATCGTGATCTCGCTTCCCGCCGGCGCCAGCGAGCGGATCGAGATCCTGCATTGGGGCGCTGCCGAGTCCGCGGGCGCCTATACGCGTGTTCTCGTCGAGCTCGGCGCTGGTGCCGAGGCGACGCTCGTCGAGAGCTTCGCTGGGACGGGGAACTACTTCGGCAACGTGATCGCCGCCATCCGCCTCGGCGAAAAGGCACGATTGCGGCACGTGACGCTGCAGGACGAGGCGGGGGCCGCCGTGCATCTCGGCGCCGTCAAAGCCGACGTCGCGGAAGGCGCCGAGTACGAGGCCTTCGTGCTGATGCTGGGGGCACGCCTCTCTCGGCACGACCTCGTCGCCTGCCTCGGGAAGGGGGCGCGTTGCGCCATCAACGGCGCCTATCTCCTTCGCGGGCAGCAGGAAGCGACGATCGCGACCTTCGTCGACCACGCTGCCCCCTGCGCGCAAACGAGCGAGGTCGTGAAGGGAGTCGTCGACGACCGCGCTCATGGCGTCTTCCAGGGCAAGATCAGGGTCCGCAGCGATGCGCAGAAGACCGATGCGCATCAGCTCAACCGGAATCTCCTTTTGTCGCCGCGCGCGGCGGTCGACACGAAGCCCGAGCTCGAGATCTACGCCGACGACGTGAAGTGCAGCCACGGCGCCACCGTCGGCGATCTCGACGAGGCGCAGCTCTTCTATCTGCGCAGCCGCGGCATCCCGGAGCCGGAGGCGCGACGCATCCTGGTCGAGGCCTTTGCGGTCGATGTCGTCGATCTCGTCGCGGATGCGCCGGCGAGGGACTATCTCATGCGGCACCTCGGGCGGTGGCTGGAGTCGGGGCGATGACGGGCAACGGCCGGCTCGACGCGCGCGAGGTGCGGCGCGACTTTCCGATCTTCGAGAACAATCCGGGGCTCGTCTTCCTCGACAGCGGCGCCAGCGCGCAAAAGCCGCGTCAGGTCATCGACGCCGTCGCGGAGTTCTATCGGCGGGACTACGCCAACATCCATCGCGGCGTCTATCGCCTCAGCGCGCGGTCGACCGAGCTCTACGAGGCGGCGCGCGAGACCGTGCGACGCTTCCTCAACGCGCCGGACGCGCGCGAGATCGTCTTCGTCCGCAACGCGACCGAGGCGATCAACCTCGTGGCGGCTGCCTGGGGCGCGACTTTCCTGCGCTCCGGCGACGAGATCCTGATCACGGAGCTCGAGCACCACGCGAACATCGTCCCCTGGCAGATGCTGCGCGACCGGCTCGGCTGCCGGCTCGTCGTGGCGCCGATCGACGAGACGGGCGGGCTCGACCTCGCTGCGCTCGAGGCACGGATCGGCCCGCGGACACGATTGATCGCGGTCACTCATCTGGCGAACGCGATCGGCACGCTGGTTCCGGTCGAGAGCATAGCGCGGCTCGCCCGGAAGGCCGGCGCGAAGCTCCTCGTCGACGGCAGCCAGGCGGCGCCGCGGCTCCCCGTCGACGTGCAGGCGATCGGTTGCGACTTCTATGTCTTCACGGGTCACAAGACCTACGGCCCGACCGGCGCCGGCGTCCTCTGGGCCCGTCGCGAGCTTCTGGAATCGATGCCGCCCTACCAGACCGGCGGCGACATGATTCTCGAGGTCACGTTCGAGAAGACGACGTTCCAGGAACCGCCGGCGCGTTTCGAGGCGGGAACGCCCGACATCGCCGCAGTGGTCGGGCTCGCGCGCGCCCTCGAATACATCGAGAGCCTCGGGAGGAGCGCCGTGCTGGCGCACGAAGAGGCGCTCACCGGATACGGCGTCGACCGGCTTTCCTCGATGCCCGGCGTTCGGCTCGTCGGCGCGGGGCAGAGGCGGCTCGCGATCCTCTCCTTCGAAGTCGAGGGCATTCACCCGCACGATCTCGCGACCGTGCTCGACCGGAACGGGGTTGCGGTCCGCGCCGGCCATCACTGCGCGCAGCCGCTCATGGAAAAGCTCGGCCTCGCCGCCACGACGCGCGCCTCGCTCGGCGTCTACAACGACGAGAGCGACATCGACGCGCTCGGAGCGGCGATCAGGGATGCACAGAGGATGTTCGGGTGATGGATCTGCGCGACCTTTATCAGGACATCATCCTCGATCACGGCCGCCACCCGCGGAATTTCGGAAAGCTCGAGCATCCGAGCCATTTCGCGCACGGTCATAACCCGCTTTGCGGCGACAAGATCACGGTTTACCTGACCGTGGCCGGCGACAGGATCGAGGATGTGAAGTTCGAGGGGCGCGGCTGCGCCATCTCGACCGCCTCCTCCTCGCTGATGACCGAAGTGCTGAAGGGGAAGACGATCGCCGATGCGAACCAGCTCTTCCGCAGCTTTCATGCCAAGGTCACGGGCGGCGCTGCCCCGCCGCTCTCGGAAGCGCTCGAGGAGGATGCCGACCGGCTCGATCCTCTGACCGGAGTGAAGGCTTACCCGGTCAGGGTGAAATGCGCGACGCTGCCATGGCATGCGGTCCAGGCCGCGCTCGAGGAAGGCGCTGTAGGCAAGACGGTGAAGACGGAGTAGGGCCGTGAACGACGACGGCAAGCACCTCTTCGATTTCTTCGGCGAGCGGCCCTCGCCCGAAGACGTTTCCCGTCCGGAGCCGGACGAGGGCGACCCGGAGCTGCAGGAGCGCGTGATCGAGGCGATGAAGACCGTTCGCGATCCGGAAATTCCGGTGAACCTCGTCGATCTCGGCCTCATCTACGATCTCGTCGTGCGAAAGGATGGCACGATCTACATCGAGATGACTTTGACGACGCCGGCCTGCCCCGTCGCCGGCTCTCTTCCGGGCCAGGTCGAGGAGGCGGTGAAGGCGGTGGACGGGGTGAAGGACGTGCGCGTGAAGCTCGTCTGGTCGCCCCCCTGGACCCGCGACCGCATGACCGAGGAAGCGAAGCTCGAGCTCGGGCTGATGTAGAGCGAAGAGGTTGCCCCGGCGGGGGTTTACGTAACCTCCGCGTTCGGCAACAGTGGGTCCCGTGGCCCGCTTTGCCGCCCTCGATTTCGAGACCGCCGACTATCGTCCCGACAGCGCCTGCGCCGTAGGCGTCGTGGTGGTCGAGAACGGCCGCGTCGCAACGCGCTTCTACTCGCTGATCCGGCCGCCACGTCCGCGCGTCATGTTCACGCATATTCACGGCCTTGCCTGGGACGATCTCCGCGACGCTCCGTCCTTCCCTGAGATCTGGCCGCAAATAGCGCCTCTCCTCGATGGCTGCGCGTTCGTCGCCGCGCATAACGCGAGCTTCGAGTCTCGCGTGCTCCGGGCATGCACCGCGGCGGCGGCGATCGCCCTCGAGCCACCGCCCTTCCTCTGCACGGTACGGTTGTCGCGCCGGGTGTGGGGCCTCTACCCGACCCGGCTTCCGGATGTCTGCCGCGCCCTTCGGATCCCGCTCGTTCATCATCGCGCCGATTCGGACGCGGAAGCCTGCGCCCGAATCGTGATTGCAGCGTCCGTGCACGGCGCGGCCATCGAGGAGCATTTGGCCGCCTGAGGGAAGAGCAGGTTACGTTTTCTTATCCGGTCCAGGTGCAACATGGAACCCGGGAGAGGCGGTTCGCGTACAACCAATCGGGGGTGTTCGCGGAGGCCTCATGCGATACCTGCTTCTCACGGTGTTCGGCGCGATGATGCTAGCTGGTTGTGCAAGCGAACCCAGGGTTGTCGACTCGGTTCCGCCCGGGGTGTCGTACAGATTCAGCGGCGACAACGTCGCGGAAGCCAACCGGCGCGCCGACCGCTACTGCGCTCAATATGGAAAACGGGCGCAACTTCAAAGCGTTACGCGGGGAGCTGTCGATAATATCGCGCAGTACGAATGCGGCTGACCGGGGCCGGTGTGGTACCGGGCGATTCCCCCTTCGGTTCTATTAATAGGTGTGATTTCGGGCATAAAATCGTTGCGCGTTGTGACATAGACGGGTAGCCTCCCATCGTTGGACGCGGGTGGAGGGAAACCTCGGGTTCGGCGCCGTCGCCTTCTGCTGGGGGAGTTCGAGGCGAGCGTCGTAACCAGGCCGGTCAACACCGCGTCAGAGTATGTTCTTGGAGGGGGCCGCGATCGTCCGGCCCGAAGCCCCTTGGGGGGAGTCGGCTCGGGCGTCCATCTGGCGACGCGGAGGAACATGAAAACGACACTACGAAATTTTTGGACGCGATTTTGTTCTGAGCGACACATTTTGATCCGAGGCTCCAAGTCGGTGCGCCATCTGCGCATTCCGGGCTGGGTGCCGCCGGTGGGTGCGGCCGGTGCTGCGGCAACGGCGATCGCGCTCACGGTCGGAGCGTCGAGCTATTTCGAAGGCCGCGACGTCTTGTCGTTCCTCAAAGTGGAAGCCGCGCTGCGCCAAGCGGAGGTCCAGGAGGTCGAGGGCGCCAACGCCGATCTTCGGGAGCATGTTGCCCGTCTCGAGCAGCGCCTTGCGGCCGCCAACCGTCAGCTCGCTGAGGCGCAGGGAAAACTGCGGCAGGCGGCTGCCCAGAACAGCGAGTTGCGCGGCCAACTCTACAGCGTCGAACTGAAGCTCAGCGCGCTCCAAGAGGAGCGGGACGCCGCCGAGGAGCGGCTTCGCGTCGCGGAAGAGGCGTTCGCGGCGAAGTCGAGCGAACTCGACGAGCTCACCGCCGCGATCGAACTCGCCGCACGGCACGGCGACACGCAGCGTACGGTTCTCGCCGGACGGCTGAAGCTGGTCGAGGCCGAGAAGGAGGCCGCCGCGCAGCGCGTCGCCGAAATGAAGCGGGCGCTCGACGCGGCAGAGCAGAAGGCGCGCGCCGCGGTCGCCGACAGGGACAGGATGCGCCATCGCCTGGCGCAGCTCGACAACGGCGGCAAAACCGACAAGCCCGTCGTCGCGAACGCGGCCGGCGAGGCGACGAAGTCGTCCCCGGCGGGCGGGTGGCTGGAGATCGAGAGCCTCCTCGCCTCGGTGGGGGTCGATGTCGCCTCCCTCAAAGCGAAGTTCAACCTCGCGCCGACAGGCGTCGGCGGTCCGTTCTACGCCTTCGACCCGCGCGAGAAGAATGGGGCGGGGCAGGTGCCGGTGGAAAACCTCAAGAAGCTGCTGACCAGCCTTCCGCTCGCCGCACCGCTCGACGACTATCGGCTCGAGAGCGATTTCGGCACGCGCACCGACCCGTTGAACAAGCGCCGGGCGACGCATTCGGGTCTCGATTTAGCTGCGCCGTATCGGACTCCCGTCTTCAGCACCGCGCCCGGCGTCGTCGTCTTCGCGGGCGCCAAGGGCGCCTACGGCCGTACTGTCGAGATAGATCACGGGCATGGAATCGTCACGCGGTACGCGCATCTCCATCGCACGATGGTGGTGACGGGACAGCGCGTGACCGGGCGGTATCAGATCGGGCAGCTCGGCAGCACCGGGCGCAGCACCGGGCCGCATCTCCATTACGAGATTCTCGTGAACGGCGTGGCCCAGGATCCGGCGCGGTTTCTCGAGGCGGGGCGCAACGCGATCAAGGTCGTCGCCGAGAAGAAGTGATGCGCGCGCCTCTGCGCAGGCGACGCACGGAAGTCAGGCGGCGAGCGCCTTCGCGAAGGTGACGCGGTCGACGTTTCCGCCGGAGGCGACCACGACCACGGTACGCCCGCGGAAACGGTCGCGCTGCTGCAGCGCGCAGGCGAGCGAAACCGCGCCGCCGGGTTCGATCACCAGCTTGAAGCGCTCGAAAGCCAGGGCCATCGCTCTCGCCACCGCGGCGTCGTCGGCGCTGAAACCGCCGGCAAGGAGCCGTCGCGCGATGGAAAACGTGATTTCGCCCGGCATCGGCGCCAGCAGCGCGTCGCAGAAGGAGCGCGACGCGGGCGCGTTCGTCTGCCGCGTCCCGGCAGAAAGCGAGCGCGCCATATCGTCGTATTCGGCGGGCTCGCTGCTGTAGACCTCGGTCGTGGGCGACAGCGCCGCGAGCGCAACGGCGCAGCCGGTGACGAGTCCGCCGCCGCTGCAGTTGGCGATGACGGCGTCGACCGTCACCCCGGCATCGGCGGCCTGCTCGGCGATCTCGAGGCCGGTCGTCCCCTGACCGGCGATGATCCGCACGTCGTCGAACGGCTTCACCGTCGTCGCGCCTCGATCCTCGGCGATCCGGCGGGCGATTGCCTCCCGGTCCTCGCGATCCCGGTCGTAGAGCACCACTTCGGCGCCGTAGCTTCTCGTGTTCTCGATCTTGATCGACGGCGCGTCCTTCGGCATCACGATCGTGGAGCGGATGCCGAGGAGCTGCGCGGCGGCGGCCACGCCTTGGGCATGGTTCCCGGAGGAGAAGGCGACGACCCCTCTCGCGCGCGCCTCGGGATCGAGCAGAGCCATCGTGTTGTAGGCGCCGCGGAACTTGAACGAGCCGGTGCGTTGGAGGGGCTCCGCCTTTATGAAGAGGCGAAACCCGAGCTCGTCGTCGAGCGCCGGCACGTTGAGGAGCGGGGTGCGGATCGCCTTGCCGCGCAGCCGCTCGGCAGCCGCCTTGATGTCGGCGAGGGTGACGGGGAGATCAGAAGCGGGCGAGGAAGTCATCGAGCGCCTGTCGCGATTCGGGTTCGACGAGCGACGGCACGTGGCCAGCGTCGCGCACCGTCACATGTAGCAGATCCGGGCGTACGGCGACCATCCTCGCGAGCCCCTCCTCGGTGAGAACGTCGGACGCCTCGCCGCGCAGGAGCAGGGTCGGGACCGCCGCGGTCGCGCGGAACATCGGCCAGAGATCGGGAATGCTCGCCCGATCGTGCAGCATGCCCTTGACGAGGGCGGTGTCGTAGTCGAAGTGCAGCTTGCCGTCCGCGCCCTCGCGGAAGGTCCCGCGGGTGAGGTTTCGCCAGGTCGCGTCGTCCTTGATCGGAAGATGCGCGAGAGCGGTTCGAATGAACTTCTCGGCGGTCTCCCAGTCGGGCTGCGGCTGGTCCTCCGCGATCCACGCGGTGATGCGGGCTAGCCCGGTGCCGGCGATGTCCGGCCCGATGTCGTTGAGCACGAGCCCCGCGACCACGGCGGGGCGGACGGCGCAAAGCCCCATCGCGAGGAGCCCGCCGAGGCTGGTTCCGACGACGATGCAGCGCTCGATGCCGGTCGCGGCGAGGAGGTGGAGAGTGTCGTTGAGGTAGACGAGCGCCTGGTAGTTTCGCCAGTTGGTGTCGTAGGCGGAGAGGCCGCGGCCCCGGTAGTCGGGCGAGAGGACGCGGCGCTCTGCCGCTGTCCGGGTCGCGAAGGGCTCGAAGTCGCGGCTGTTGCGGGTGAGCCCCGAGAGGCAAAGCACCGGCAGACGGGCCGAGAGCGGGTCGCCGTAGTCGCGATAGTAGAGGCGCAGCCCGTCCTGCGCTGTCAGATGCCGTTCGACGTAGCGCCGTTCGGCGCTAGCGCCTGAGGTCATCCGAGATCGAGAACGCGAGCTGCCGGTCGCCGAGGCGGACGCGGTAGACTTGAAGGTTCTCGAGCACGCGCTGGACGTAGTTCCGCGTCTCGCTGACCGGGATCGACTCGACCCAGTCGACCACGTCGATGTCCGGCGCGCGGGGGTCGCCGTAGTCGCGCAGCCACTGACGCACGCGCGCCGGGCCGGCGTTGTAGGCGGCGATCGCGAGCACGTAGGAGCCGCCGAAGCTGTCGAGGAGATGGTCGAGGTAGTAGCGGCCGAGGCTCAGATTGTAGCTCGGGTCGCTGGTGAGACGGGCGAGGCTGAACTGGAGCCCGCTCGACTTCGCGACTTCCTTGGCGGTGGAGGGCATGAGCTGCATGAGGCCGCGCGCGCCCGCAGGGCTGACCGCGCGGATGTCGAACGCGCTTTCCTGCCGCGTCATCGCGAGCACGAGCGGGCGCTCCGAAATTCCGCCGTTCCCGATCGGGATCACCGGGTAGCCGTGCGACATCAGAGGAATGCCGGCGTAGCTCGCGCGCTTGCCGACCGCGACCTCGAGGTCGGGCCTGCCGAGCTGCTCGGCGAGGCGCGCGGCGAGGGCGTGATCGGACGGCGTCCTGGCGAGTTCGGAGAGCCTGAGCACGAAGGGTTTCGCCCGGTCGGTCGCGCCGACCTCGTGCAGCATTCGCGCCACCCGTACGAGCTCCTTCTTCTCGAACGCGGCCGTTTCCTGCGCGCTCGGTTCGGGTTCGGGGAGGAGCTTGGGCGGAGCCTCCTTGCCTAGCTTGGTCCTCGCGAGCTGGCCGTAATAGGTCGCCTGATGCTCGGAGGCGGTCAGATACCAGTTCGCCGCGAGCTGCTTCGCGTTGCGCGCCTCCGCCGCGCGCCCGGCCCAATAAGCCGCCCGAGCGACGCTGATCGGCAGCTTCGCAACGTCGTGCAGACGGTCGAAATGCGTGTACGCAGTGGGTGCGTCGCGAAGGAAGCGAAGCGCGATCCACCCCGCGAGGAACTCGGCATCGAAATAGGCGACCGTACCGGGTTCGAGCGCGTGCTTGACGACGAGCCGGTATGCGAGCTTCGGGTTTCCGTCGAGGAGGGCGCGGCGGGCCAGAATCTGTCGCTCGGTCCACCACGCGGCCGGCCGGCCGAGGTCGGAAGGCGCGTTGGCGACGATCTCGGCCGCATCCTGAAAGCGGTCCTTGCGGCGGAAGTAGCGCGCCCTTTCGTAGAGAAGGCCCGGATCCTTGTGCAGCTTCGCTGGGACCTGCGCGACGAGCTTCGGGGCATTGCTCGCCAACCCTTCGAGCGCGAAACGCGCCTCCGCGACGGCCTTCCATTCGGCCGGCACCCTCGCGTACTGCCGCTTGGCGGCGTCGCGGTTGCCGTCCCAGACGAGGCGGTCGAGGCGCCGAATATGATCTTCGCGCCGAAGGTGGTCGCCGTAACGGCTGAGAACAAGCTTCTCGTCGGCCTTGCTGAAATCCGACTCGACCCACACCGAGCGGATGAGCGCAACGGCGGCTTCCCGCTTGCCGTCGCCGAGAAGGAGATCGGCCTGGCGGAGCCGGGCGAAGGGAGTCACCGGCGGATAGCGCTCGAACCAAGCGCGAAGTTCCGCGTCCGAGAGCCCGGCGATCGCGTCCTCGGCCCGCACCCGCAGCGTGCCGAGCCCCGGCCATTCGGGGTTCTGGTCGTGGAACGCGACGATGTCATGGAAGCTGCGGCCGCTTCCCGGGCTCGACAGCTCCATCCACTCGATCGCCTTGGCCAGCAGCTTGTTCCGCGCCCTGGCGGCGTGGCGATGCGCATCCTGGTACTTGCCGCGATCGACCGCCTCGAACGCCGCCCGATAGGCATTGCGGTCGTCGGGCGAGAGTTCTTCGCCGCGCGCCGTCAGTGGAAGGCAGAGTGCGACAAAAACGAAGAGGAGGGCGAAACGAGACGGCATGGACACACGATCGTAGGCGGCGGGCGAGACGGGAACAAGGATGGCCGGTTGCATGTTCCTTCCAGCCCGTCAAATCTTGGTTAAGGAAATGCGACGGCCGGTTGCGACGAGGTGGGCGGGGCGATATCGTCCCGGCGAATCGGGTGGAGGCGGAAATGTTCAAGGGCTCGCTCGTCGCGCTGATCACGCCGTTTCGCGACGGAGCCGTCGATGACAAGGCGTTCCAGGAATTCGTCGCTTGGCAGATCGCCGAGGGGACCCACGGGCTCGTGCCGTGCGGGACTACCGGCGAATCGCCGACCTTGAGCCATGACGAGCACAAGCGGGTCGTCGAACTCTGCCTCGAGGTGGCCAAGGGGAAGGTGCCGGTGATCGCCGGCACCGGGTCCAACTCGACCGCGGAGGCGATCGAGCTGACGCGCCACGCGCAGAAGGCTGGTGCCGACGCCGCCCTCGTCGTCACGCCGTACTACAACAAGCCGACCCAGGAGGGTCTCTATCAGCACTTCAAGGCGATTCACGACGCGACCGACATTCCGATCATCATCTATAATATTCCACCGCGCTGCATCATCGACATGAGCGTCGCGACGATGGCGCGGCTCGCGAAGCTGCCACGCATCGTCGGCGTCAAGGACGCGACCAACGATCTCACCCGGCCGGTGCGAACGAAGCTGGCGATCGGGCCGGATTTCTGCCTCCTCTCCGGAGAGGACGGGACCGCGCTCGCCTATCTCGCCCAGGGCGGGCACGGGTGCATCTCCGTCACCGCCAATGTCGCGCCGCGGCTCTGCGCCGACATGCACGAGGCGTGGGCCAAGGGCGACGTGAAGACCGCGATGCGGCTCAACGAGCGCCTGATGCCGCTGCACGAGGCGCTTTTCGCCGAGACGAGCCCCGCGCCGGTGAAGTTCGCCGCCTCGCTCCTCGGCAAGTCGAGCGAAACCTGCCGCCTGCCGCTCGCCGAGCTCCTTTCCGAGACGAAGGAGCGCGTGCGGCGCGAGATGCGCGCTGCCGGCATTCTCGAGTAGTGGCTCGGCCGACCGACCGCTTCGCGGCGCAAAACCGCCGGGCGCGCTTCGACTACAACATTCTCGACACGCTCGAAGCGGGGCTCGTCCTCACGGGAAGCGAGGTGAAGTCGCTTCGCGAGGGGCATGCGAGCATCAACGAGGCCTATGCTACCGAGGACAAGGGCGAGCTCTGGCTCATCAATGCGCACATTCCCGAATGGAAGGCCGCGACACGCTTCAATCACGAGCCCCGCCGCCCGCGCAAGCTGCTGGTCCATCGCAAGGAGCTGAACCGGCTCGCCGGCGCCATCAAGCGCGAGGGCGTGACCCTGGTGCCCCTCTCGATCTATTTCAACGAGAAGGGGCGGGCGAAGTGCGAGATCGGCCTCGCCAAGGGCAAGAAGAAGGCCGACAAGCGCGAGACGGAGAAGGCGCGCGACTGGCAGCGCGACAAGGCGCGGCTGATGCGGGAACGGGGCTGACCCGCCGGTCCTTTCAGGCCGACAGGATCGCGCCCCGGCTTTCCCTCGCGTCGAGGCGGGCGCGCAGCGCCGTGAATACCGCCTCGAACATGGCGGGCGTGAGCTTGCCCGTGTTCGTGTTGTAGCGCGAGCAGTGATAGCTGTCGGCAAGGAGTAGCGGGCCGAGCTCGTGCAGGGCGCCGTGCGCGAACGGGAACGCGGCCCGCCGCTTTCCGAGCGCACCGAGCACGGCTCCGTGCGCGATCTGCCCCAACGCGAGCACGGCCTCGAGCCCGTCGCTCGCGAGCTCTCGAGCGAGGAAAGGTCGGCAGGCAGCCACCTCGCCGGGTTCAGGCTTGTTCTCGGGCGGCACGCAGCGAACGGCGTTGGTGATTCGGCAGTCGACGAGCTCCAGCCCGTCGTCCGGGGCGGCGCCGTACTCGCCGCGCGCGAAGCTGAACTTCTTCAGCGTCGCGTAGAGGAGCTCGCCGGCGAAATCGCCCGTGAATGGCCGCCCGGTCCGATTGGCACCGCGCAGGCCGGGAGCGAGCCCGACGATGAGGAGCCGTGCGTTCGCGGCGCCGAACGACGGCACCGGCGCATTGTGCCAGTCGGGGTGGAGGGCGCGCTGAGTTTCCCGAAACGACGCGAGGCGCGGACAGAGATTGCAATCCGCTGTCGGCTCCGCAGTCGCCGCTGCAACGGCGCTCACGTCGCCTGCGGCTCGCGTGCCGCGGCGCGGTCCTCGCGGTGATGGCGCATGATCGACGGCGCGAGGTCCTGAAGCTCGACGAAGGCGTCCGCCTGGCGTCGGAGATCGTCCGCCACCATCGGCGGCGAGGAGCGCAGCGTGGAAACGACCGTCACGCGCACACCTTTACGCTGCACGGCCTCGACGAGACGACGGAAATCGCCGTCGCCCGAGAAGAGCACGACATGGTCCACATGCGGCGCCATCTCCATGACGTCGATTGCGAGCTCGATGTCCATGTTGCTCTTCACCTTCCGGCGTCCGGTGGCGTCGGTGTACTCCTTCGCAGGCTTCGTCACCATCGTGTAGCCGTTGTAGTCGAGCCAATCGACCAGCGGACGGATCGGGGAGTACTCCTGATCCTCTATGAGGGCGGTGTAGTAGAAGGCGCGGACCAGCCGAGCGCTGCTGCTGAAGAGCTCCAGCAGGCGTTTGTAGTCGATATCGAAACCGAGGGATCGTGCTGCTGCATATAGATTCGCGCCATCTATGAACAAAGCAATTCGCTCTTGGGGATAAAACTTCATGAAAATCTCTCCAATCACGTACCCGAGTTTTCCTTTCCATTATCATTAATTATGCCAATCGACATCGGCAAGAGGTCGGCTTGATCATCGTCGCGCTCGGCGGAAATCTTTCGCATGAAGTCTACGGGGCGCCGCGGAAGGTGATCGAAGCGGCGTTCGAGGCGCTCGAGGCCCGGGGGCTGCGGATCGCGGCGCGGTCCCGCCTCTACGAGAGCGCGCCGGTGCCCGCCTCGGATCAGCCGGACTTCGTCAATGCAGCCGCGAGGGTCGAAACGCCCCTTCCGCCGCGCGAGCTTTTGCGCCTTCTCCACGGGGTCGAGGCGGCGTTCGGCCGTGTGCGTCAGACCCGCAACGAGGCGAGAACGCTCGATCTCGATCTTCTCGCCTATCACGACCTCGCCGTCGACGCCGACGACCTCGTCCTGCCGCATCCGCGACTCCACGAGCGCGCATTCGTGCTTCTGCCGCTGCAGGACGTCGCGCCCGGCTGGCGCCATCCGGTGCTGGGCAAGACGGTCGAGGCCATGATCGAGGCCTTGCCGCAAGCGGCGCTTCAGGGAACGAGGGCGATCGCCGACAGACCGCGCCCGTAGTCCTTCTCGCCGCGCAGCGAGGTCCGGCGCCAGGAAAAGAAGCGCCGCTCGTCGGCGGCGGTGTCGTCCTGCGACCGCGCGACTTCTGCGAGGCCGAGGCTCCGGAGCTTGCGCTCGAGATAGCCGCCGAGATCGAAAAGAAAGCGCCCCTCCCGCTGCGAGGGAGCGAAGAAATCGGCATTTTGCGGCGACTCGGCGAGGAAGGGCGCCGGAAATTCCGGTCCCACCTCGTAGCTGGGCTGCCCGATCGCGGGTCCGATCGCGGCGACGATGCGCTCCGGACGCGCCCCGTGCTTCACCATCGCGGCGAGCGCCGCCTCGCAGACGCCGCCGATCGCGCCACGCCAACCCGCATGGGCCGCGCCGATGACTCCGGCCTCCGCATCGGCGAACAGCACCGGCGCGCAGTCGGCGGTGAGGACGCCCAGGGCAAGGCCGCGCCGGGTCGTCACGAGCGCGTCGGCGCGCGGCGCCTCCTCGCGCCGCCACGGCGCCTCGACCTCGACGACCGCGGCACTGTGGACCTGGTAGCAGGTCACGAGCGATCCGGGCGCGATCTCGAGGCGGCGCATCGCGCGCGCCCGGTTCTCGGCGACACGCTCGGGCTCGTCGCCCGAGCCGAAGCCGCAATTGAGCGAGGCGTAGAGGCCTTCGCTCACCCCGCCCTCGCGGGTGAAGAAGCCGTGCGCGATGCCCGGCAGATCGAGGGTCTCGAAGGTGATCATGGGAGGAAGCCGGCGAGGTCGGAAAGTTTCGGGTCGGCCAGAGCGAGAACTTTGAACAGCGTGCCCATCCCGCCCGGCTCGATCAAGCGGCGCGCTCCGCTCTCGACCAGCGGGGCCTGCGCCGGGCTCGCGGTCTTCATGAGCGTGGCGAGGCGGAGATCGAGGCCAAGCGCCAGCAGGAACGCCCGTTGCGTGACGGGGCCGTGGCAGGCCGCGCCCGCGGCTTCGGCCGCCTCCGCGAGCGCCGCGAAGTCGACATGGGTCGTGAGGTCTGCGGTCCCCGGTTCGACCAAAGGCTCGTGCCGCTGATGGCCGCGGACGGCCTGCAAAGTCTCGCCAGGTCCGCCGAGGACGTGCCCGTAGTCGATGACGAGGGCGGCGCCGCCGTCCTCTACCACGCGATGCGCCAATGCGGCGGCCAGGTCCAGCGCGATCGGGCTCACCTCCCATTCCGTGCCGACGGGGGCGTCGGCGAGTCGCGCCGGCAAATGCCGCTGCGCCTTGGTGGGCCGCTCCGCGAGGCCGAAGGCGAGCCTTTCGCCGGCGGCGTCGAGCGTCACCACGCGCTCGCGCCAGCCGCGCTCGGTGCGAACGAATTGATGGACCGGCAGGGCATCGAAGAATTCGTTGGCGAGGACGAGCATGGGGCCGCGCGGCACGGTCTTCAGCGAATCGTGCCAGCATGGCGCATCGCCCAGCGCCTTCCTTTGCGCAGCGCGGAGAACGGGGCTCGTTTCGACCAGGTGCACGTGGAGAGCCTGCCGGAAGGCCGGACGTATCGCCGCCGCACGGAGCGCGTCCTTCATCAGCGTGCCCCGACCGGGGCCGAGCTCGACGAGCAGCACCGGATCGGGTTCCCCCATTCTTTGCCATGTGTCGGCACACCAGAGGCCGAGCAGCTCGCCGAAGATCTGGCTGATCTCGGGCGCGGTGATGAAGTCGCCGGCGCGGCCGAGCGGGTCGCGCGTGCGGTAGTAGCCGTACTTCGGATGCCCGAGCGCCAGCTCCATGTACTCGGCGACGCTGAGCGGCCCGCGCCGGCGGATTCGGGCGGCGATGAGATCGAAAAGCGCGGTCACGCCGCCTTCTGTCGGGCGCGGAGCAGCAGCCAGATTCCGATGAGCGCCAACGGAATCGAGAGAAGCTGACCCATCGTCGCACCGAACAGGAGGAAGCCGAGGAACGCGTCGGGCTCGCGGAAGAGCTCGCCGATCATGCGCGCTGCGGCATAGCCGAGAAGGAATGCGCCCGTGAGCGCCCCTGGCCTCTCGCGCAGCCGCGTGCCGAACTGGAGCCAGGTCAGGAGGGCGAAGAGCAGAATCCCCTCGAGCCCGGCCTCGTAGAGCTGGCTCGGGTGTCGCGGCAGGCGGCTCTCGTCCGTCGGGAAGATCATCGCCCAAGGGACGTCGCTGACGCGGCCCCACAGCTCGGCATTGATGAAGTTCGCCACCCGGCCGAAGAAGAGGCCGATCGGCACCGCGCAGGTGATGATGTCCGAAAACGCGAGAAGGGGGATCTTGCGCCGGCTGCAGAACCAGAGGATCGCCACCATGACACCGAGCGCGCCGCCGTGGAACGACATTCCGCCGTGCCAGACCTGGACGATCTCGAGCGGATGGGCGAGGTAATAGCTCGGCTTGTAGAAGAAAACGTAACCCAGTCTGCCGCCGACCACGACGCCGACCGTCGCCCAGGACAGGAAGTCGTCGACGTCCTGCCGCCTGATCCCGTGCGGGGAACGGCCGGCGAGGTAGAGGCAGTAGCGCCAGCCGAGGACGAGCCCCGCGATGTAGGCGAGCGCGTACCAGCGGATCTGCAGCGGCCCGATCTGGATCGCGACCGGGTCCAGCGCCGGAAAGAGCAGCGCAAACATCAGCGGTACGGGTCCTCGGCCAGGAGATGGTTCCGCACGTAGCGGGCGACGCCTTCCTCAAGCGGGGTCGTCGCTCTGTCGTAGCCCGCGGCCCGGAGGCGATCGAGCTTGGCCTCGGTGAAGTACTGATACTTGTCGCGGATCGCCTCGGGCGTGTCGATCCACCGGATCTGCGGCTCGCGTTCCATCGCCCTGAACACCGCGTGCGCGACATCGAGGAACGAGCGCGCCGTCCCGCTTCCCATGTTGAAGAGCCCTGAGACGCGCGGGTTGTCGTAGAGGAAAAGGAGCATGTCGACGACGTCGTCGACCCAGACGAAGTCGCGCTTCTGCCCTCCGTCCGGGACATCGGGGCGATGGGAGCGGAAGAGCGTCACCGGTTCCCCGGCCCTGATCTTGGGCACCATCTGCGCGACCACGCTCATCATGGGGCCCTTGTGGTACTCGTTGGGGCCGTAGACATTGAAGAACTTGGCGCCGACCCATTGCGGCGGGCGCGGCGCGTTCGAGGCGACGAGGCGCGCGACGCGGCGGTCGAAGAGGTGCTTCGACCATCCGTATGCATTGAGGGGAACGAGCGACGCCAGTCCCTCGACGCTGCCGTCGTCGTCGAATCCTGCCTCGCCGCTGCCGTAAGTGGCCGCCGAGGAGGCATAGAAGAGCCGCACGCCGTGCTCGGCGCACCAGTCCCAGATTCGCTGGGAGAGCGTGAAATTCGTCGCGACCACGAGGTCGGCATCGGTCTCGGTGGTGGAGGAGATCGCACCGAGGTGGAAGACGGCCTCGATCTCGCCCCGGCGAGCGTCGAGAAAGTCGAAGAGGCGCTCCGGTGCGACGATCTCGGCAAGCTCGCGCTTCCGGAGGTTGCGCCACTTCTCGCCAGTTTCGAGCCTGTCGCAGACGGCGACCGCACCCGGCGCGCGAATTTCGAGCGCCGCCACCAGGTTCGAGCCGATGAATCCGGCTCCGCCGGTAACAATCAGCATGGCGCGCTCTTACATTGGAATCCGTTTCCCTACTAGGCTTCGCACGTGCTAGCGGAGGTGGCATGCAGACCCGCAACCCGATTCTCGACGATCTTGCCCGCGTCGCCTCAGGAGCGCTCGGCGCCCTGGGGGGTGTTCGCGGCGAGATCGAGGAGCGGCTCAAGGAGCAGCTCGAGAAAGTGCTAGCGCGCATGGATCTCGTGAGCCGCGAGGAGTTCGAGGCGGCAAAGGCGTTGGCGGCCAAGGCGCGCCTCGAGCAGGAGGCGCTCGAAAGCCGTCTCGCCAAGCTGGAGGCGCGAATCGCCGAACTCGAAGCGAAAGCGCCGTCGACGCTCGCGGTCAGTCGTGCCGCGTTGCCCGCCGGCGAGGCCGGCTGATTGCCGGGACCGCGCGGAATTCTTCTCTTGCACGCCGCGCACCGGTTTGGCAGCCTACTTTCCATGGTGTCCTTGCAGGACGCTCGATACTAGATGTCGCGGCTCCTTTTGAGCGAGCTGCCCGAGTCCCGCCTCTGCGGCGATAGGAGGCCGTCATGACCTCTCTCCACAGCGAAAGCAGTATCTCCGTCACCAACCCGATCGATCTCGTCGAGGAGATCGTGTCGGCGAACGAGTGGGCGCACGACCGTGCCGGCGACGACGAGATCGTCGTCGAGGTCACCGGGCGTTGGTGCGACTACCGGCTGTTCTTCGTCTGGCAGGAGGAAATCAGCGCCATGCACTTCTCGTGCGCCTTCGACATGAAGGTGCCGAAGGCGCGCCGGGCGGCGGTTTACGAGCTCTTGGCGGCCATAAACGAGAAGCTCTGGCTCGGTCATTTCGATCTCTCGTCCGACGACGGCCAGCCCGCGTTCCGGCATGCGGTGCTGCTCCGCGGGGCGATGGGGGCGAGCGCCGAGCAGGTCGAGGATCTCGTCGACATCGCGCTGACCGAGTGCGAGCGTTTCTATCCCGCCTTCCAGCTCGTCGTCTGGGGCGGGAAGTCGCCGGACGACGCGATCACCTCCGCCATGATCGAGCCGATCGGGGAGGCCTGAGCACAGGCTGCTTCCGGCTCGGGTGAAGCTCGAGCCTCACCTCTTATGGCCGAGTCCCTTGCCCGCATGCGCGGCGCTGGAGCATTCTCGCGCCCTCGTTCTTGATTCTGGGAAATCTCGATGACCACGCTTCTGCTCGTCGGCTGCGGCAAAATGGGAGGCGCTCTCCTGCGCGGCTGGCGAGAGGCGCGCGCCGCCGATCGCTTCGAGGTCGTGGAGCCGGCGGGCGGCGAGGGCTTCCACCGCGAAGCCGACGCGCTCCCGAAGGATCTTGCGCCCGATGTCGTCGTGCTCGCCGTGAAGCCGCAGACGATGGAAACGGCGCTGCCGCCCTACCGCCGCTTCGCCCGTCCGGGGACGGTCTTCCTCTCGATCGCGGCAGGCAAGACGCTCCGGTACTTCGCTCGCCGTCTCGGCGAGGAGACGGCGATCGTCCGGGCGATGCCGAACACGCCTGCTGCGGTCGGACGCGGCATCACGGTCGCCTGCGCCAATCAACACACGACACCGGCGCAGCGCGCGCTCTGCGACCGGCTCCTTGCCGCCGTCGGCGAAGTCGCATGGGTCGAGGACGAAAGCCTCATCGATCCGGTGACGGCGGTTTCGGGCGGGGGACCCGCCTACGTCTTTCTCCTCATCGAGGTGCTGGCGAAGGCGGGGGTGGCGGCAGGTCTTCCTGAAGAGCTCGCGATGCGGCTCGCCCGCAGCACCGTTTCCGGAGCCGGAGAACTCGCGCGGCTGTCGCCCGAGCCGGCGAGCCGGCTGCGCGAGAACGTCACGAGCCCCAACGGAACGACCTTCGAGGCGCTCAAAATCCTGATGGGCGAGAAGGGGATCGAGCCGCTCTTCGTCGAGGCGATCGCGGCCGCCACGCGGCGCTCGCGCGAACTCGCGGAATGAACGGCGTCGACCGCGTGCGCGCCGCCCTCGCGGCGGCGGGTTCGAGCGCCGAGGTCGTCGAGCTCGCGGCGACGGCGCGGACTTCTGCCGATGCCGCCGCGGCGATCGGCTGCACCGTGGCGCAGATCGCCAAGTCGCTCGTCTTCCGCGCCGCCTCCGGCAGGCCCGTCCTCGTCATAGCGAGCGGCGCGAACAGGGTCGACGAGGCGAAGGTCGCGGCCGCCTTGGGCGAGGCGATCGGAAAGGCCGATGCCGCTTTCGTGCGCGAGAAGACCGGGTTCGCGATCGGCGGCGTGCCGCCGATCGCGCACGATGTGCCGCCGCACGTCTTTCTCGACCAGGACCTCGCGGCGCTGGAGCCGATCTGGGCCGCGGCCGGCCACCCGCATGCGGTCTTCCGGACGAGCTTCGCGGAGCTTTGCCGCTTGACCCGCGGGCGGGTGATCGCGCTGAAGTAGGACGATGGCGACGAAGAAGCCGGATCCGGCCAGCCGCATCGTCGACGCAGCCGTCGCTCTCGCCGCACGCCAGGGCTGGGCTCGGACGAGCCTCGCCGAGATTGCCGAGGAGGCCGGCCTGCCGCTCCTCGACGTCTATGCGCATTTCCGCTCGAAGCCGGCGATCTTTGCCGCGTTTCTCGCGCGCATCGACCGGGCCGTGCTCGCCGGCGAGACGGAGGCGGGGGAGAAGCCGCGCGACCGGCTCTTCGAGACGCTGATGCGGCGATTCGACGCATTACGCCCTTACAGGGATGCGGTCCGGGCGATGCTGCGGGCGGGCCCCGCCGACCCGGTGGGCGCGCTTTGCTCGGCTCCCGCGTTTCTGGGCTCCGTCGCTTGGATGCTCGAAGCCTCGGGGATCGGAACGGGCGGGCTGCGCGGCGCTTTCCGGACCAATCTCGTCGCCGCGCTTTACCTTTCCGTGATGAGGACCTGGCTCGACGACGACACGGCCGACCTCATGAAGACGATGGCGGTTCTCGACCGCCGCCTCAAGAGCGTGGAAGGTCTCTTGGGATTATCGTCTTATGTTGCACCGCAAAAACCGCTTGACACCTCCGCCTAGCGGGCACATATAGCGGTCGTTGTGCACTGCACAAAATCGCAGCCCGCCCCGGAACTGGAGAGAAAGATGGTCAACGGCAACAACTTCTTCGACATGACGAGGGTCATGGCCGACTTCCGCGTGCCGACGCTCGATGTCGATGCGATGGTCGCCAGCCAGCGCAAGACGATCGAGGCTCTGACGCAGGCGAACCAGGTCGCCGTCGAGGGCGTGCAGGCGGTCGCGCGTCGGCAGGTCGAGATGGCCCGCCAGACGATCGAAGATCTCACCGGCCTCTTCCGCGAGATTGCGCAGCCCGGCACGCCGGAAGAGAAGCTGGCGAAGCAGGCCGAGGCCGCCAAGAACGCCCTCGAAAAGGGCGTCGCGAATGCCCGCGAACTCGCCGAGCTCGTCGCGAAGGCGAACACCGAGGCGTTCAACGTCCTCAACAAGCGGGTCGCCGAAGGCCTCGACGAGGTTCGCGACTACGCGAAGAAGCGCGCCGCGGCGAAGTAAGGCCGCGCGCTTCCAAAATTCCCTGCATCTTTCTCGCAAAGGGCCGCTCCTCGTGAGCGGCCCTTTTCCATTCTCGGGGCTTCGGACTAGAAGCCGCCCGATTCCGCCGTCGCCGGTTGCGGGCGCGACGCCATCAGGTCGCGGATGAACCGCGGCAGGGCGAATGCCGCGAGATGCACCTCCGGGAGATAGTACCGGGTCGTCACTCCCGAGGTTTCGAAGCGGCGTTCGAGAACGTCCAGCGGCGTTCGCCGCTTTGCTGCATCGTCCGTCGCGAAGACGAACGCCATGTCGCCGCCGTAGTAGCTCGGTACCGCCGCCCTGTAGGCGCTGACCTCACGGAAGACCTGCCGAAGGCGGCAGGCGACCGAACTCAGCTCGTTCGGTTGCATAAACGGCACGCCGCATTGCGCGACGAGGATGCCGCCGGGATTCAGCCGGCTGCGGCAATGCGTGTAGAAGGCCGTGGTGAAGAGCCGCCAGCCGGGCCCCTGCGGGTCGGTGGAATCGATGATCACGACATCGAACCGGTCGCCCGTGGCGCGGACGAACGACAGCCCGTCCTCGATGACGACGCGCGCCCGCGGGTCGTCGAAAGCGCCCTTCGCGATCTCGGGAAGATGCTCCCGGCTCGCCGCGATTACAGTCTCGTCGATTTCGACAAGGGTCGCCTGTTCGACATTCGGATGCTTCAGCACCTCCTCGAGCGTGCCGCCGTCGCCGCCGCCGATGATGAGGACCCGTCGCGCCGAGCCGTGCGCGAACAGCGGCACGTGCGCCAGCATCTCGTGATAGATGAACTCGTCCCGCTCGGTCGTCTGGACGACGCCGTCGAGGAGGAGGGTACGGCCGAAGATCGGATTCTCGATGACGAGCAGTTCCTGGAACCCGCTCTTGCGGTCGAGAAGCACGCGGTCGGCACGAAGCCGCTGCGAGACCGTCGCACCGTGCAGCTTCTCCTCGACCCAGCGTGCCTCGTTCACGTTGCCGCTCCTCCTCCGCCGCGTCGGTGCTCGCTCACGGCCATGAAGCGCGGCGCGAACGCCCGGCGCAGCACCGGGACCGCCTTCTGCGGATCGCACTTGCCGCACATGAAGACATCTAGCGCGGCGTAGCCCCGTTCAGGCCAGGTATGAATGCTGATATGCGATTCGGCCAGAACGGCGACGCCCGAAACGCCGCCATTCGGCTCGAACCGATGAAGGTGGATGTGAAGCAAAGTAGCGCCTGCCGCGTCGACGCTGTCGCGGAGAGCGCGCTCGATTGTAGCCATGTCGTCGAGGGCTCGCGCCTCCCAGAGATCGAGAATGAGATGGCTTCCCACGAAGGCGACGCGGTCCGCCGGCGTCGTCGCCGGCTCGGACTGCGTCGTCGTGGGCGGACGGCTCGAAACGATCAAGGGGCGGGTGGAGTCGTGCACTTCGCTTCTTTCCTCGCTACGTTCAATGGAGACGCTGCCCGTCGGCACGCCTCCGGTGGAGCCGGGCGAGGTGCTAGCGCACTCTGTCCCGGACGAAGCCAGGGGCGGGCATGCCGCTCGCCTCGAACCGAGCGGCGGCCCGCCGCTACGGTTGCGGAAGGATGCGCAGGACGGTCAACGTCTTGATGCGCTGGTCGGGCGTTTCGTAGGAGATCGATTGCCCCTCGGCAAGCCCCAGCAGGGCCGCCCCGACCGGCGTCAAGACGGAAATGGAGTCCGGGTGGTCCCCCATTTCGGCCGGAAATGCGAGCGTTCCGGTGTGCTTGCGTCCCGTCTCGTCTTCGAAGCACACGCGGGAACCAAGCTTAACGAAACTGGCAGTATCGTCGTCGTCCGCGACGATCGACGCGCGATCGACCTCGCGCCGGAGGTATTCGAGAACGCGAGAGGTATTCGGCAGCCCGGCCAGCAGCGCGTCAAGCCGGCCGAGATCCCGGTGAGTGAGGCGAATCGCGGGCGGATCGCCAAGCTGCAGCTTTCGGTTCATCGGATCCTCCAAAAAAAGAGTCGCCGCCCGCGAGGACGGGCGACGCTGACCAGCATGTAATACGAAATGCGGCCGAATCAAGCCGAAGGACGTCTCCGGGACGAGCGCGTCCGATGGTGATTCCGCTCGGGGCCTCCGCGGGTTAGGCTCACGCCCGAGGAGGTGGGGCGATGCGTGCTGGCGATATCATGTCGGAGCGGTTGTTCAAGGTACGGCCCGAGACGAGCGTCGCCGACATCGCCCAGACGATGGTCGAGCGGCAGATCAGCGCTGTACCGGTGGTGGATGCCGAGGACCGCGTCGTCGGCATCATCACCGAACGCGACCTGATGCGGCGGGTCGAGATCGGAACCGCGCCCGGTCCCGCGGAGGCGGACCTGACCTTCTCCGAGCGCACCAGCCGCGCCGCCGCCTACGTCAAGTCGCACGGGACCACGGCGGGCGAGATCATGACGCCCAAGGTGATCACTGTCGGCAGGGACACGCCGCTGATGGAGGTCGCCGACATCATGGAAAGGTGGCGCATCAAGCGCGTTCCGGTCGTCGAGGATGGCCGGCTCGTCGGCATCGTCAGCCGCCTCGATCTGGTGCGGGCGCTCTGCATCCAGAACCTCAACCAGTCGCGCTCGCCGCTCGGCGACGAGGAGATCGCAGCGAAGCTGAGGGCGGAGATCGAGCGCGAGGGCTGGCAGCTCGGCCCCACCTCGAAAATCTCCGTCTTCGAGGGCGTCGTGCATCTCTTCGGGTCGATCGCCTCGGTCCAGGAGATGAAGGCGCTGCTCACAGCGGCGAGGGCGCTTCCCGGGGTCCGCGACGTCCAGAATCACCTGCGGATCGCCGAACCGCGGATCGAGTTCGTCTGAGGGTGAAAGGGCGCCGTCAGGCGGGGGGAACCGGTCGGGGCCGCCGGTCCGGTCCGAGCGCGACATAGGTGAAGATGCCCTCGGTGACCTTCACCGCCTCGCCCGTCCAGCCGCGCCGCGCCCAGGCCTCGACCTTGATCGCCATCGAGGTCGTCCCGACCTTTTCGAGCGAGCAGTAGCAACTCACCTCGTCTCCGACGTAGACCGGCAGGTGGAAGGTCATCGCGGTGATCGCGACGGTCGCAACGCGTCCCTTCGCCCGCTGGCCGGCGAAATTTCCGCCGGCGAGGTCCATCTGCGAGAGAATCCAGCCGCCGAAGATGTCGCCGGTAGGGTTGGCGTCCGCCGGCATGGCGATGGTTCGCAGCGCCGGCTCGCGAGACGAGGTGTTCATGGCACGGTTACCATATGTTGTGTCCTCCCGCTATATACCTATCGAGAAGTAGCTGAGTTATAGTGCTCGCCAATGGCTGATCTCTTCGACAATCTCGCCCGCAAGCCGCAAGGTTCCGCCTATTCCGCTAAGGACATCGAGGTCCTCGAGGGCTTGGAGCCGGTCCGGCGGCGTCCCGGCATGTACATCGGCGGGACCGACGAGCGGGCCCTTCATCACCTCGTGGCCGAGGTGCTCGACAACGCGATGGACGAGGCGGTCGAGGGCCACGCGAGCCGGATCGAGGTCGAGCTCGAGCGGGACGGCAGCGTCACCGTGCGCGACAACGGGCGCGGCATTCCGGTCGACCCTCATCCGAAGTTCAAGAACAAGTCGGCGCTCGAGGTCATCCTGACGATGCTGCACTCGGGCGGCAAGTTCAGCGGCAAGAACTACAAGACCTCGGGCGGTCTTCACGGGGTCGGCATTTCGGTCGTGAACGCGCTTTCCGACCGGCTCGAAGTCGAGGTCGCGCGCGATCGCCGGCTTTTCGCGCAGCGCTACGAGCGCGGCGTGCCCAAGACGAAGCTCCTCGACAAGGGGCCGGTCAGCAACCGCCGCGGGACGACGGTCCGGTTCCACCCGGACCCGCAGATTTTCGGGACGGGCGTCGGCTTCAAGCCGGCGACGCTCTACCGGATGTGCCGCTCCAAGGCCTATCTCTTCCGCGGCGTCGAGATCCGGTGGTGGTGCGACCCGTCGCTGCCGCGACCGGAGAACGTGCCGCAAGAGGAGCGGTTTCACTTCCCGGGCGGACTCGCCGATTTCCTCGCGGCGACTCTCGAGGGCCGCGCCCAGGTGACGCCCGAACCGTTTGTCGGCACGGTCGAGTTCGACGACCATTCCCGCGTCGAGTGGGCGATCGCCTGGCCCGAGGACGACGAGGGGTTCTGCAACTCCTACTGCAACACGATCCCGACCCCGGAAGGGGGGACTCACGAGGCGGGGCTCCGCGCGGCGCTCACGCGCGGCCTCAAGTCCTACGGCGAGCTCGTGCAAAACCGCCGCGCGGGACAGGTGACGGGCGAGGACGTGATGCAGGGCGCCGCCGTCATGCTGTCCGTCTTCGTGCGGGAACCGCAGTTCCAGGGCCAGACGAAGGACCGCCTCGCCAGCCCCGAGGCGCAGCGGCTCGTCGAGAACGCCGTAAAGGATCATTTCGATCATTTCCTCTCCGGCAACCCGGCGGCCGCGAAAGCGCTGCTCGAGCGGATCATCGAGCGGGCCGAGGAGCGCCAGAGACGGCGGCAGCAGCAGGATCTGAAGCGGCAGAGCGCGACGCGCAAGCTCCGCCTTCCCGGCAAGCTGGCCGACTGCACTCGGCAGGGAATGACCGGGACCGAGATCTTCCTCGTCGAGGGCGACAGCGCCGGCGGCTCGGCGAAGCAGGCCCGCGACCGCGAGACGCAGGCGATCCTCCCGCTGCGCGGCAAGATCCTCAACGTCGCGAGCGCCTCGGCCGACAAGCTGAAGGGCAATCAGGAGCTGGCCGATCTCGCGCTCGCGCTCGGCTGCGGGACCGGCAGCCACTACGTCGAGGAAAAGCTGCGCTACGAGCGCGTCATCATCATGACGGACGCCGACGTCGACGGCGCGCACATCGCCTCGCTTCTGATGACCTATTTCTTCCGCGAGATGCCGAAGCTGGTCGAGAACGGCCATCTCTATCTCGCCCTTCCGCCGCTCTACCGCCTTTCTCGCGGCGACGTCATCCACTACGCCCGGGACGAGGCGCACAAGGAGGAGCTTCTCGCGACGGCCTTCCCGGGGAACGGCAAGGTCGAGATCAGCCGCTTCAAGGGTCTGGGCGAGATGCCCCCCGCCTATTTGAAGGCGACGACGATGGACCCGAAGCGGCGCACGCTCCTGCGGGTCACGCTCCAGTCCGACCCGAAGGCGCTGGTCGAGAGCCTGATGGGGCGCAAGCCCGAGCTCCGCTACGAATACATCCAGAAGAACGCGCGTTTCGTCCGCGACCTCGACGTCTAATCCCGGGAACGCCGTCGTCCCCGCTTCGGGCCCCGGGGCCGTCGGAAGCGGGTCGGCCGTCCGCCCTCCGCTTTCCTCGCCGCTTCGCTGAACAAGGGGGGAATGGCCGGCGTTGGAACAGGCGAGGCGGCGCCGCGGCCGCCTCGATCCAGCCGACACGGGAGAGTCTGCGATGGAAGGCCGACGCGTGCCCTCGATGGTGTTCAAGACCCGCGTGCGCGACGAGAGCGTCGGCGGGCCCAATCCCTTCCGCTGGCAGGACGTGCGGAGCGAGGAAATCTTCCACGGCCGCCGCGTCGTCGTCTTCTCGCTTCCGGGCGCGTTCACGCCGACCTGCTCCAACCGGCAATGCCCGGCCTTCGATCAGCTTTGTCCGGAGTTCCGCCGGTTCGGCATCGACGATGTTTATTGCTTCAGCGTCAACGACGCCTTCGTGATGCATCGATGGGGCAGGCAGCTCGGGCTCCAGCACGTGAGGCTGATCCCGGACGGCACTGGCCAGTTCACCCGCCGCATGGGCATGCTCGTCGACAAGGAGCACCTCGGTTTCGGTTACCGGAGCTGGCGTTACGCCATGGTTGTGCGCGATGGTGTCGTCGAGAAATGGTTCGAGGAACCGGGCATCAATGACGAGGGTGCGGACGAGGATCCCTACGGCGAGACCGATCCCGAGCGCGTGCTCGACTACCTGCGCCACGAGAAGGCTGCCTCGCACGGGGACTGAAGGGGGCCGGCCGGGCGCTCGCGAACGAGGAAAGCGGATCGTCCTTCTTTTGCGCGCCGGTGCCTTGCTCGCGGCTGTGCTCCTCGCCGGGTGCAACATACCCGGCGCGCTCTCGCCGCCCTATTATCGCGGTTCCTACCAGCCTGGCGAAACCGGGATACAGGCGACTATCCCCGTCGTCGTGCGCGGCAACCCGTTCCCTTTGCCGGATGTCGATGTCGCCGCCGCGGTGGTCGACGCCATGCAGGGTAACACTTGGTGGCCGACCGTCTTCGTCCCGGCGACCGTCGATCCACGGATGACCTACCGGGTTGTCGTCCTTTTCTCGGGCCCGATGGCGATGCCCTATCCCGACCTCTGCAGCGCCGCCGTCCTGCCGTCCGAGCAGCCGCAGCCGATGTCGACCGGCCCCACGCCCGTGTCGGCCGCGCTCTGCAAGTGGGAGGTCCTGCTCGCGGCGACATCGAGCACTGTGCTGGCGACCTCGCCCGACGATCCGCGTTTCCGCTCCTTGATGGCCGCAATCGCCCGAACCCTCTTCCCGCTTCGCAACCCCGACGACGCGCAACGCAACGGATTGCGGGTAGGCTGGCTCGGTCCGGGATTTTAGCCGGCCCCGACCGGGCCCTCGTCCCTCGGCCCGCGAGGCTCCGCTCCGCTCGGCGCGGAAGCGAGAACGCGAAAGCGGATTCAGTTCGCGAGCCAGTCCTCGAGCGCGGCGTTGATCGCTTCCGGCTTTTCCAGCGTGGCGAGATGGCCGGAATCCTCGATGATCACGAGACGAGCGCCGGGGATGCCCGCCGCCATCTCCTCGTGGAGAGCCACTGGCGTAAGGGCGTCCTGGCGGCCAACCAGAACGAGGGTAGGGCAGTTGATCCGGGCGAGGTCCGGACGGCTGTCGGGGCGGCCCATGATCGCCTTCTGCTGGCGCAGGAACGCCTCCTTGCCGACGCGCTCCGCCATTCCCATCACCGTCGCCGTGAGCGCCTCGTCGCCGAGCCGGTCTGGATGGATGAGAAGCGGCAGGAGCCGCGGCGTCACACCCTTGAACTCGCCCTTCTCCGCGAGCTCGATGAGGCCGCGCCGACGCGCGCGCTGCTCGTCGGTGTCGGGCCGGGCAGAGGTGTCGAGGAGCGCCAGCCTCGTCACCCGCTCGGGCGCTCGGCGCATGATCTCGAAGGCGCAGTAGCCCCCCATGGAGAGCCCCGCGAGGGCGAAGCGGGGCGGCGCTTCCGCGAGGACCGCCTCGGCCATGCCGGCCATGCTGTCGTGGCGCGTGAGGTCGCCGATCATGATCGGGTCGGCGAGACCTCGGAGCGCAGAGACTTGCGGCGCCCAAAGCGCCGCGTCGCAAAGGAGGCCGGGCAGGAGGACGAGGGGTTCTGTCATTTGAGGAGCGGCAAGAGATCGCGGAACTCGGGCGACGGAGCATGCCTCAGCCATTCGAAAATCACCATCTCCGCCGTCACCAGCTCGCATCCTTCGGCTGCGAGCCGGCGCAGCGCGGCTTCACGGTCGGATGCGCGCCGCGAGGAGACGGCGTCGGTCACGATGGCGACCCGGGGGACCTGCGCCTTCAGCGAGAGCGCGGTCTGGAGAAGACATACATGCGCCTCGCAACCCGCGAGCACGATGTCCGCGCGGCCGATCCCGGCGAGTCGCTCGCGGAACGCCGGCTCGTCGCCCGCGGCGAAGCGGTGCTTGACGAGGATGTCGCCTGGCGCCACCAGCTCCAGGAGCTCGGGCACGGTCGTCCCGAGCCCCGCCGGGTACTGCTCCGTCGCCAGCACCGGGACCTGGAGCCGCTTGGCCGCGGCCGCCAGAAGCCGTGCCCGTTCAACCACTTGGGCGGCGGAATCGATGGCCGGCAGCAGATTGCGCTGCAGATCGACCAGAACGAGGCAGCTTCGTTCACGCTCCAGCAACATTTCGTTAACGTGCCTCCTCCACGCTCCGCTGGCAAATCCTCGAGGAGGGACGCGTTGACGGGAGCGTTTGACTTCCTATGATGCGCCCCCAAATAAGGCGCGCGGCACGACTTGCCCGGTCATAGAACGGAAGCCACCCTTTTCGATGCAATTCTCCGACCTCGGACTATCGCCCGACGTCCTCAGCGCCGTGGCCGATAAAGGCTACGCGAAACCAACCCCGATCCAGGAACAGGCGATTCCGGTGGTCCTCATGGGCCGCGACGTGCTCGGTTGCGCGCAGACCGGCACGGGCAAGACGGCGAGCTTCGTTCTGCCGATGCTCGACATTCTCTCCGCCGGTCGCGCCCGCGCCCGTATGCCGCGCTCGCTCATCCTCGAGCCGACGCGCGAGCTTGCCACCCAGGTCGCCCAATCCTTCGAGGAATACGGCAAGAACGTGAAGCTCTCGATGGCGCTGCTCATCGGCGGCGAGAGCTTCACCGACCAGGAGAAGGCGCTCGAGCGCGGCGTCGACGTGCTGATCGCGACGCCGGGACGGCTCCTCGATCTTTTCGAGCGCGGCCGCATCATCCTCGCCGACACCAAGATCCTCGTGATCGACGAGGCCGACCGGATGCTCGACATGGGCTTCATTCCCGATGTCGAGCGCATCGTCTCGCTTTTGCCGAAGATCCGGCAGACGCTCTTCTTCTCGGCGACGATGCCGCCGGAAATTCGGCGCCTCGCCGATGCCTTCCTTTCCAATCCCAAGGAGATCACGGTCGCGCCGCCCGCGTCCCCGGCGGAGACCGTCACCCAGGGCCTCGTCGTCGTCGAGGCGGACAGGAAGCGCGACACGCTGCGGCGCCTCATCCGGCACGAGGACGTCAAGAACGCGATCATCTTCTGCAATCGGAAACGGGACGTCGACATTCTCTGGAAGTCGCTGAAGCGGCACGGCTTCGACGCTGTCGCGCTGCACGGCGACATGCCGCAGTCGGCGCGTACCGAGACCTTGGCCAAGTTCAAGGCGGGGGAGGCGCGGCTCCTGGTCGCAAGCGACGTCGCGGCTCGCGGGCTCGACATTCAAGGCCTCAGCCACGTCTTCAACTTCGACGTGCCGATCCATGCCGAGGATTACGTGCACCGGATCGGACGAACGGGGCGCGCCGGACGCCCGGGACGCGCCTTCACCATCGCGGCGCCGGAGGACGGGCGCTTCGTCCAGGCGATCGAGCAGCTCATCCAAAAAACGATCCCCCGGATCGAGCTCGAGGGCGTCGAGCAGGCGGAGCTCGTCTTCGAGGAGCGCCGGCGGCGGCGCGGCGGGCGGAAGGAAGCGCAGCGCGGCGAGGGGAAGCCGCGCGCCGAGCGGAAGGAGCATCGCGAGGCGGTGCCGGAGAGCGCCCCGACGCAGACCGAGGCTGCGCGTCCCAAGCGCCGGGAGCGCCGGCAGGAGCGCCCGGCGGAGTCGCCGGTGCGCATGGAGAACGTCGACATCGACAACGTGCGCCGGTTGCCGGTGCGGCCGAGCCAGCGTCATGAGGACGAGCCGGACGACGGGCGGGTGGTCGGCTTCGGCGATCACACGCCGGCGTTCCTCGTGCGTCCGGTTCGTGTCGCCGGCGGGCGCGGCTAGGAGGAAGGAAAGGAGGCCGGGCAGTGAAGACCATCTTCGTCATGGTGAAATGCCAGCTCGGCCAGGCGTACAAGGTCGCAGACGAGGCGGTGCAGCGCGTCGAGCAGGTGTCCGAGGTCTATTCGACTTCCGGCAAGTACGACCTCCTCATGAAGTGCTATCTCACCGAGGATCAGGACATCGGTCACTTCGTGACCGAGCAGCTCCAGACGATCCCCGGGGTCGCCGACACGTTCACGATCATCGCCTACAAGGCGTTCTCCGAGGACAAGTCGTACTAGGAGGGATCAGGTGCGCGCCGGCTTGACGCTGACGAGCACCACCCCGACCAGGACGAGGACGCCGCCGAGGATCTGCAGCGGCGCGAGCTCCTCGTCGAGACCGAGCCAGCCGAGAAACACCGTCGTCACGGGCCCGAGCGCGCCCAGTATCGCCACGTGATTGGCGCCGATCCGGCGCAGGGCCTCCGAGGTCATGAAGACGGGCAGGACCGTGCTGAAGGTCGCCATCACGAACGCGACGACATAGACCTCGACCGGCAGCGCGAGCGCGGAGAGCGGCCGGACCGCGAGAAACTGCACGATCGCGCAGAGGCTCGCGACGACGAGAGCGTAGGCGCTGAAGCGGAGCGCGCCGACGCGATGGATGACCTCGGTTCCGGCGACGAGATAGACCGCGTACATGACGCTCCCGGCGAAGACGAGCGCTGCGCCGAGCGGCAGGTTCGGGTTGTGCCCGATCGCGACCGAGAGGACGAGGCTGATCCCCGCATAGCAGATCACGAGCGCGGCGACGTCGCGCGGTCGGACGCGGTGCCCGAGGAAGACCGCGGAAAGCAGCACGACGACGGTCGGATAGAGGAAGAGGATGAGCCGGCCGAGCCCGGCCGAGACGTACTGCAGGCCGAGGAAGTCGAGAAAGCTCGCAAGGTAGTAGCCGATGAACCCGAGCGCGGCGACATGGACCATGTCGCGGCCTCGCAGCGGCGTCATCGCGCCTCTGCGTCCGACCCAGAACGCGGCCGCGAGGAAGAACGGTAGCGAGAAGATCATGCGGAGCGCGAGCAGGGTCACCGGGTCCGGCGCGTATACGTAGGCGATCTTGATCAGAAGCGGCCGGATCGAGAAGGCGACGACCCCGCCGATCGCGAGGAGAATGCCCACCAGGCGCCAGGACGCCGGCTGCCTGGTCCTGCTCGCTTCGTCGATCGTCACCATCGCGTTCTTCTACGATGCGGCGCACGCGTAGCGCGATCGGGTTCCGCCCCTTGCGGGCGAGGACCGGCCTTGCGCGCTGCGCATGGCCGGAAGCCGGTGATAGACTTCCTGCGCGCGTGCCAGGGAGGACGCCATGACGACCTATATCGCGCTCATCAACTACACCGACCAAGGCATTCGGGCCGTCCGCGAGTCGCCGAAACGGCTCGATGCCAGTCGCGCCGCTCTTCGCGAGATGGGCGGCGAGGTCAAGGCTTTCTACATGACGATGGGCGACATCGACATCGTCCTCGTGTTCGAGGCGCCGGACGACGCCGTGGCGGCGCGCTTCATTCTCATGCTGGGCGCGCTCGGCAACGTGCGCACGAAGACGATGAAGGCGTTCCCCGAGGCCGCCTACCGCGAGATCGTCGCCTCGCTCGCCTGAGCCCTCGATCGGACCGTCGCGGAGGTCGGCAACTCCGCAAGGGGCTGCGGCGTTTCTCGTGCGACGGTTTTGAAAGAGGGCTGCCAGTGCTGGACGGAAGCCCGCGCGGCGAAGATCGACGACAGGCGTTCGATCGGAGGAAGCGTGCGCGCACGAGATTCGCTCCTGCGGTTCTCGGAGCCGGTCTTCTCGCGTGCGCGGGATGCACGACCTTTCCCGACACGCCGGTCACGACAGATGGCACGGTCACGCTTCGGACCTACGGGAACATCGCGACCGCCACGAGCAGGGCGCGCCTCGCCTGCGGAGAGCCGAAGCGTACGCCCGTCCTCATGTCGGTCGACGGGTCGGGGGATGATCAGACGGCGACTTTCGGCTGCCTCTGAGCCGGCGCGCCTCAGTACAGCCGGCCGCCGTTCGGAACGGGCCTTTCCGGCTGGATCAGCACGACCCTCCCCTCGCCATCGGGAAAGCCGAGCACGAGAACCTCGCTCATGAACTTCCCGACCTGCTTCGGCGGGAAGTTCACGACCGCTGCCACTTGCCGGCCGAGGAGGTCCTCCTTCGCATAGAGCGCCGGCAGCTGCGCCGACGACTTCTTGATCCCGATCTCGGGCCCGAAATCGACGCGCAGCCGGTAGGCGGGGCGGCGCGCCTCGGGAAAATCCTCGACCGCCACGATGGTGCCGACGCGGATATCGACCTTCAGAAAATCGTCGAAGCTGATCGTCATGGCGAGAAACCTGCTCCCTTCGGAAAATTGGCGCTAAAGTTAGTCATGCGACGGCTTCGCTTCATCGGTAGCGGCGACGCGTTCGGCTCCGGCGGACGCTACCATACCTGCTTCCTCGTCGAGGCGGCTTCCCCGTTCCTGATCGATTTCGGCGCCTCGAGCCTGATCGCGCTGAAGCGCTGGGGCGTCGATCCCAACGCGATCGGAACGATCCTCGTGACGCATCTTCACGGCGACCATTTCGGCGGACTGCCTTTCCTCATCCTCGATGCGCATCTCGTGAGCAGGCGCACGGCGCCCTTGACGATCGCCGGGCCGCCGGGCTTCCGCGAACGCTTGCACACCGCGATGGAGTGCTTCTTTCCGGGCTCGACCGGCATTCCGCCGAAATTCGAGCTGCGGCTTCTCGAGCTCGAGGCGGGGCGGCGCACCGAAATCGACGGTCTCGGGGTGACGCCCTACGAGGTGCGCCACTACTCGGGCGCGCCTCCCTTCGCCTATCGCATCGAGAGCGGCGGCAAGGTGCTCACCTATTCCGGCGACACCGAGTGGGCGGACAGCCTCGTCCCGGCCGCGCAAGGCGCCGACCTCTTCATCTGCGAGGCCTATTTCTTCGACAAGAAGGTGAAGTGGCACCTCGACTACGCGACGCTCGCCGCCAAGCTCGACGAGATCGGCGCCGAGCGGGTCGTTCTCACGCATATGAGCGCCGAGCTCCTGGGGCGTCTCGGCGAGGTGACGCTCGAGACCGCCGAAGACGGAAAGTGGATCGAAATCTAGCCGGCCATGAACCGCTACTTCGTGACGCTCGCCCGCTACAACGAATGGGCAAACCGGCGCCTCTACGACGCCGCCGGCCGGCTGTCCGAAGCCGAATACATGCAGCCGCGGCCGTCGTTCTTCGGCTCGATCCACGCCACGCTGAACCACATCCTCGTCGCCGACCGGATCTGGCTCGCGCGCATCGAGGAGAAACCGAACCCGCCCTATCGGCTCGATCAGATCCTCTACGGCGACCTCGTGGCGCTGCGTGTCGCGCGCGAGGCCGAGGACGCGCGTATCGTCAACCTCGTCTCCGGCATCGAGGAGAGTCGTCTCGACCAGATCCTCTCCTACGCCAACACCAAGGGCGAGAAGCAGCACACGCAGCTACGTCTCGTGCTCGGCCACTTCTTCAATCATCAGACGCATCATCGCGGGCAGGTGCATGGGCTCTTGTCCCACGCCGGCGTCGAGCCGCCCCCGCTCGATCTCATCTACTTCCTGCGCGAGCCCTCAGCAGCATCCGATTGAGGCCGTTCATCGTGCGGTAGAGCGCCTCGGCCTGGGCCGCGAAATCCTTCGCCGGAGGCAGGCTCGCCTCGATCTCGGCGAAGCTGCGGCGGCCGTCGATGCGCTCGAGGATGGCGCCGGCGAGCGGCGGGAGCGGGAGCGAGGCGCGATGGCCGCCGAGATCCGCGGAAAGGTTCGTTCCCGGCCTGAAGTTGCGTGCCAGGGCGCTGCCGTCGAGCTCGCGGAGCACGGGAACCGCGTCGAGCGAGAAGGTGGCGACCGTCGGGGCAGGGTTCGCCGCCCGGACCGCATAGAAGACATGGCTTTTCATGCTGCCGGAGAGATTCTCGGCGAAGGCGGCGCGATCCTGCGGCGCGAGGGCGGCCGTCGCGCGGCGAAGCACCGGGTCCGCAAGATAGCTTTCGGGTTCGTACCGGGCGGGCTCGATCCAGGCGACGAGCCGCAGATCCGCGCGCTCGAGGAGGGCGTAGATCTCGGGAACCGTGTAGGCGCGGTCCTGCGCGTGGAGGAGGAGGTCGTAGAGCCCGGCGTCGTTCTGCAGGTGGTCGCCGAGAAAGGGATTCCGCCGGAACCAGTTGCTCTCGGGAAGCGCCGAGAGCAAGCGCCGCGCGAGCGCGAGATCGGCGCCGAGCGCGCGCAGCATCGACTGCATCGGGTAGACGCCGGTGCGGCCGAGCGCGCCGTAGAGCATGATGCCGATGCCGCCGTCGGGCGCGAGCGCGGCGACGAGGGCGCGCAGGCCTGCGTCGGGGTCCTCGAGGTGGTGGAGCACGCCGCAGCAATCGATGTAGTCGAAGGATCCGAGGTCCGGCGCGTCGAGCAGCGAGCCGGTCCGGAAGACGATGCTGGCGAGCTTCCGCTTGGCGGCGCGTGCCTCGGCGATCCGGCGCGAAGCCTCGGAAAGGTCGAGGTACACGATCTCCGCCGGGCAGCCGAGGTCGGCGAGCTGCTGCGCCAGCATGATCGTCGCGTCTCCGGTCCCGCCGCCTGCGACGAGCGCGCGGAAGGGGCGCGACCAGTCGCGCGCGCCCGCGAAGAGATAGTGGTCGATCTCGAGAAGGTGGCTGGGGCTTCCCGTGACGAGACGCTTCGCTTCGTCCTTCGGATCGCGCGCCGGATAGGGGTGGGCCTCGTACTGCGCGCGGACGCGGTCCATCAGCGCGTCGTCAGCACGACCTTGCCGGTCGCCCGACGCGTGCTCAGGAGCTCGAGCGCGCGTGACGCCTCCTCGAGCGGAAGGCGGTGCGACACGTGCGGCCGAAGCTTGCCGGCCTCGAACCAGCCGAGCAGCTTCTGGAACGACTCTCGCACGAGTTCCGGCCGGTGCTTGCGGTACGAGCCCCAGTAATAGCCGATCGCGTCGGCGTTCTTGACGAGCAGGATGTTGGCCGGAATCTGCGGGATCTTCCCGCCGGCGAAGCCGATGACGAGGAGCCGGCCGCCCCAGGCGACGCAGCGCAGGCTCTGCTCGAAGACCTCGCCCCCGACCGGGTCGTAGATGACGTCGGCGCCGCGTCCTCCCGTGATCTCCTTGACGCGGTCGCGGAAATTCTCGGTCGTGTAGTCGATGAGATGGTCGGCGCCGTGCGCACGGGCGACGGCGAGCTTTTCCGCGCTGCTCGCGGTCGCGATCACCGTGGCTCCCATCGCCTTGCCGATCTCGACCGCGGTGAGGCCGACGCCTCCTGCGGCGCCATGCACGAGAAGCGTTTCCCCGGGCTGCAAACGTGCTCGCCACTCGAGCGCGCCGTGCGAGGTGCCGTAGGCGATGGGGAAGCCGGCGGCGACCGCGAATTCCATGCTGTCGGGTATGCGGACCACGCTCTCGGCGGGCGCGACGACGAAGTCGGCGAAGCCACCCCAGCTGAAGGTCGCCATGACGCGGTCGCCGACCGCGAGACCGTCGACGCAGTCACCGATCTCGGCGATCCGGCCCGCTACCTCGGCTCCGGGCGAGAAGGGCAGCGCCGGCTTCTCCTGGTACTTCCCTTCGACGATGAGCGTGTCGAAGAAATTGACCGCGGCCGCATGCACCTCGATCAGGACCGAGCCGGGACCCGGCTCGGGCTGCGGCACTTCCTCGACCGAGAGGCCGCCGCCGAACGACTTGCAGAGCACCGCGCGCATCAGGAAATCACCCCACGAATCATGCCGACCTCACGTCCTGCGACGTTCCTCACCACCGGACGAAGATAGTGCTCCAGTCCGCTCATGTTGATTCCGAGCCGCTCGAGCACCGAGGCCATCGCCACCTCGGATGCCCTTCCCGCGCCGTCGTCGATCTTGAGCGCGACGCCGAGCCCGCGCTTCGGCAGGATCGCGCAGAAAATCCCTTCGGCGCCGGGCTTCACCAGGACGTCGCGCCCGACGGCCTTCATCACCTCGGTCGCGAAGCCGCCGGTGCCATCGACCATCAGCGGCTCTGCCGCCATCGCCTCGCGGATCCGCCGCGCCGCTTCCACGCGCTCGGGCGGAAGGCCAGTCGTGTCGGCCATGCGCGCCATGCCGCGCGCGATCGCGCGGAGCGGCAGCGCGATCGTCGGAATGCCGCAGCCATCGATGCCCCAGGGGGCGCGCGGCGCGTCGATGCCGCACATCTCGGAGAGGGCGTCGGTCACGCGACGCTGCACCGGATGCTCGTAATCGATGTAGCCGCGGGTCCGCTCGCCCTTGTGGACCGCGGTCGTGAGAAACCCGCTGTGCTTGCCCGAGCAGTTGCTGTGGAGCGGGCAGGGCGATCCGCCCGCGCGCAGGAGCGCGTGCGCGGTGGCGGTGTCGTACGGGAGATGGGCGCCGCATTCGAGGTCGCGCTCTGAAAGTCCGATCCGCTCGAGCCACGCCGCGACGGCCGTGGTATGCGCCTTCTCGCCGTGATGCGAGGCGCAGGCGAGCGCGATCTCCTTCGGTCCGAGGCGGAAGCGTTCGGCCGCGCCGCTCTCGACGAGCGGCAAGGCCTGGATCGGCTTCACCGCCGAGCGGGGAAAGACGGGACGCTCGACGTCGCCGACGGCATCGACCAGCTTTCCGGTCGCGTCGGAGACCGCGATGGCGCCGCGGTGCCGGCTTTCGACGGTATTGCCGCGCAGGATCTCGACGAGAACGGGATTTTCCATAGGGGCCAGAAGAAAACGGGCGCCCGGCCGGGCGCCCGTCGTGCCTAGCGCGGATGCGCCGCGCGATGCAAGGCCTCTACTTCTTCGAAGTGACCGCGCCGATCGCGGCGCCGCCGGCGCCGCCGATGAGGGCGCCCGCGACCCAGCTGCCGGTCACTGCACCGATGACGGCACCGCCGGCGGCGCCGAGCGCGCCGCCGGAAAGAGCGCGCTGCTCCCGCTCCGACATGTTCGAGCAGCCCGCGAGGGCGCCCAGGCAGATCAGCGCGACGACAACGTTCTTTCTCATTCGTCCTCCGTTCAGCTCACGACTCGCCATGACCCGTCGGGCATGCGGCACGCGCGTCCGTAGACCATCTGCTCGCGGCCGCCGATCCATGCCCGGCTCTGGTATTCGCGACAGTAGTGCCCGCGCTCTTCCCAGCTGCGCATCGGCACGACCTCGTATTCTCCCCAGATCACGGGATAGCGATCGGGGACGTATTCCAGCACCTGCGCGACGCAGGCTCGGTCGATGTCGTCCATGCCGCGGACGATCACGCCGCCGACCAGGACGCCGATGATGGCATCGGCCAGCGCGGCTCCGAGAAGGTCGCGGTGGCAGGTCCGCTCGCCGAGCCCGTACGGCATGACGTAGACGACCCGGTCGTCGTGCCGCTCGTGCTTGTGTTTGTGCTCGTGCTTGGCGCGCCAGCCGTGCGCCGGCGCCCAGGGCGGCGGATCGGCGCTCGCAGGCGCCGGCTGCAGCAGCGACACCGCGAGAAGCGGCGCTATCGCGGCTGCGGCAAGGCGGTGGAACAACTCGCGCACGTCTTCTCCCACTCGAAGCGACGAAGGTCCGCGCGAACAACGCGCGCCGCGAGCGCAAAATTGCGCGTTTGCGGCGAAAATGCCTGTGGCTTTATTGCGCCCGAGTATTGCGTCAGCCACGGGTCGGGCATGTTTGTCAAGGACTTACCGGGCACGGCTCGGGCGTGCTACGTGCCGCCCTCGGCAATTTCCACTCGAGGAGGCTGATGTCGATGACCGGTGCCGCCCCGCTGCTCGGGACGCTCGTAGCTCCGCTCCCATCCCGCGTCGCCCTGGCGAGCCGCATCGCGGCCGTTCTTCTCGGCACCGCGCTGCTCGCGCTTTCCGCCAAAGTGCAGGTGCCGTTCTGGCCGGTACCGATGACGATGCAGACCCTCGTCGTCCTGCTGATCGGGGCCGCGTACGGGTCGCGGCTCGGCGCCGCGACGGTGCTTCTCTACCTGGTCGAGGGGGGCGCCGGCTTGCCGGTCTTCGCCGGCGCTTCTGCCGGGCCGGCATATATCTTGGGCCCGACCGGAGGATATCTCGTCGGCTTCGTCGGCGCCGCCTGGGTGACCGGTGCGCTCGCCGAACGCGGCTGGGACCGCTCGCCTCTTCTCGTCATTGTCGCGATGACGCTGGGGCACGTCGTCCTCTTCTCGACGGGTGTCGCCTGGCTCGCGTTCCTGATCGGCGCCGATGCGGCGATCGCCAACGGGTTCCTGCCCTTCGTCGGCGCGACGGTGCTGAAGACGCTGCTCGCCGCCGCGCTCATCCGGGCCGCCTGGCGCGGCCGGGCGGCGCTCGGCTGAGGAACGCGGGTCAGAGGGCCGGCTGCGCCGCGGCGAACCGGAAGCCGCCGCGGCGCATCAGCCACGCCACCATGAGCACGCCGGGCAGCGCGGCGACGGCCGTGAAAAGGAAGAACGGGATCCAGTCCGTCTGATCGACGATCCAGCCTGCCGGGGCGGAGAGGAAACGGGTCGGCACCGCGGCGAGCGAGGAGAAGAGCGCGTACTGCGTCGCCGTGAACGACGTGTTGCAGAGATTCGAGAGGTAGGCGACGAACGCCGCCGAGCCCATCCCGCCGGTGAAGTTCTCGGCGAAGATCGTCACCGTCAGCATCATCGGATCGTGCCCCACCATGGCCTGGACCGCGTAGGTGAGGTTCGAAAGCATCTGGAGGACGCCGCAGAAGAAGAGGGCGCGCAGGAGACCCAGCCTTGCGGCGAGCGCACCGCCGACCGCCACCCCGGCGAGGGTCGCCGCGAGCCCGAAGACCTTGCTGATCGCGGCGATCTCCTCCTTCGAGAAGCCGAGCTCGAGGTAGAAGGGGTTCGCCATGGTGCCGGCCATGGCGTCGCCGAGCTTGTAGAGGACGATGAAGACGAGCACCGCGGCCCAGCCCGGGCGGCGCACGAAGTCGGCGAACGGCTCGACGACCGCGGCGCGCAGCGTCTCGATGAAGGTAGCGCGTCGTTGGTCGATGGCGGCGTGTGGCTCGGGGGTCAGCAGGACCGTCGCCATTCCGATCAGCATCAGCCCGGCCATGATCGAGTAGGCGGCGCTCCAGCCCGCGTGCTCCGCCGCGTAGAGGGCGCCGGCGCCGGAAGCGAGGAGGCCGAAGCGGTAGCCCCATTGCGTCGCCGCCGCGCCCGCTGCCTG
>JADGGZ010000399.1 GCA_019689675.1 Rhodospirillales bacterium
GGGGAGCGGGTTCGGGGTCGACGGCGAAGGTCACGTCCGCTTCGCGCTCGTGGAGAACGAGCAGCGCATCGCCCAGGCGGTGCGCGGGATCCGGCGCGCGCTCTCGTAGTCGAGCGGGGGCTCTGCTGCATTCGAGGCTGCATTAGAGGACTTCGTCGGCGAGCTCGCGGAGCGCGTGGCGGGCCTGCTCGAGGGTGCGTTTGCCCTTCGGGGTTGCCCGGTAGACGCGGCGAACGCGACCTTCCACGGTTGCCCGACGGGAGCGCAGGAGCCCCTCGGTCTCCATCCGATGGAGCGTCGGGTAGAGCGTTCCCGGACTGATCTTGTATCCGTGTCGTGCGAGCTCCGCGCTCATCCAGGCGCCGTAGAGCTCGTTCTCGGTGGCATGGGCGAGGATGTGCAGCTCAACCGCTCCGCGAAGGAAGCGCCTCAGTGTGGCCATGAGCGCGAGTTTCGCCGATGCTCGTCTGCGTCCTCGCCGTCGGCCGGTGCGAAGACGCGAGGCTCGGCTAGAGCAAGAGCTGGCCGGCGACAGCGCATGCGAGGACGATCATCCACGGGGGAGCGCGCCAGATCGTAAGCGCCGCGAACGCTACGACTGCGACCGCGAAATCGCGCGTGTCGGTGACGGCGCTCGTGAAGACCGGGTTGTAGAGCGCCGCCAGGAGAATCCCGACGACGGCCGCGTTGACGCCGGCGAGGGCGGCGAGGAGCGAGCTTCGTCGCCGCAGGCTCGTCCAGAACGGTAGGGCGCCGATGATCAGGAGGAAGGCGGGCAGGAAGATCGCCGCGAGCGCCAAGAGTCCTCCGGGAACCCCGTTCGGTGAGGGTCGCTCGACGGCGCCGAGGTAGGCGGCAAACGTGAAGAGCGGGCCGGGAACGGCCTGCGCTGCGCCGTAGCCGGCAAGGAAGTCCTGCTGCGACACCCAGCCTGGCGGCACGACCTGCGCTTGCAGAAGCGGAAGCACGACGTGACCGCCGCCGAAGACCAGCGCGCCGGAGCGGTAGAGGGCGTCGGTGAAGGCGACCGTGCGGTCCTGCGTGGTGTGGCGGACGATCGGTAGGGCTACGAGCAACCCGGCGAAGAGGCTGAGGGCGGCGATCCCGGCGCGCCGCGAGACGCCGAGCTCGAGCTGTCCGCGGCGCTCCGCACCCGACGGCGAGCGCAGGAGGCGCCGTCCGATCAGTGCTCCGCCGGCGATGACGACCACCTGGGCGAGCGGCTGCGCCCACAGGAGCACGGTCAACGCGGCGGCGACCGCAACCGTGCTGCGCGTCCGGTCTGGTGCAAGGGTCCGGAACATGCTCCACACCGCCTGGGCCACGACCGCGACGGCCACGAGCTTCAGGCCGTGCACCCAGCCGGCTCCGCCGAGGTCGTTTCCGCGGAAGAGGAGCGCCACTGCGATAAGCGCCACTGCCGACGGAGTCGTGAACGCAAGCCAGGCTGCGAACCCGCCGAGCAGCCGCGCTCGGAACATCCCGATCGCGATGCCGAGTTGGCTGGACGCCGGTCCCGGCAGGAGCTGACACAGGCCGACCAGGAACGCGAAGTCCTCTTCCGTCAACCACCGTCGCCTGTCGACGTACTCGCGGCGGAAGTAGCCGATGTGCGCGATCGGGCCGCCGAATGAGGTCAGACCGAGCCGACCCGCGACGACGAAGACCTCGACGGCGCGTCGCAGCCGCTCGGCCGGAGTGAGCTGGGGCTGGCGTTCGTCCGCTACTGTCCCGGTGGTGGGTGACATATCGGACACCGATATCGAAAGACGATACCAGGCGCCTGTGCCGACTTCCGTCTCGGGTCGGCAGTTGCGGTTTCCCGTCGAACGCTTGGGGAGGCCGCACTAGACTCCGTCGCATGGCCCGCTACTTGCACACGATGTATCGGATCACCGACCCGGAGCGCAGCCGTCGCTTCTACGAGGCGCTCGGGATGGAGTTCCGGCGCGAGATGGACATCGTCCGGAACGGCGAGCTGGAGGCGACCAACTTCTTCTTCGGCTTCCCCGGTCAGGACGAGGAGCTGGAGCTGACCTTCAACCACGACGGCCGTGCGTACGAGATGGGCACCGCGTACGGGCACATAGCGATCGGCGTCGACGACCTCGAGGAGACGCTCGCCCGCCTCGCCGAGCAGGGGATCAAGCCGGAGCGCGAGCCGTACCGCGTGCGCGAAGGCGGCTCGCTCATCTGCTTCGTCCGCGACCCGGACGG
>JADGGZ010000400.1 GCA_019689675.1 Rhodospirillales bacterium
GGGCCGCGTTCTCGACGCCTTCACGAAGACGCGCGAGATCGACAAGACGCTCGAATCCTGGAACCTCGATCTCAGCAGGACCTCGGGCTGCACGGACCCCGCCCGTCTCGCCGCCGCGGCCGGAATGGGCGAGCTCGCGATCACGAAAGGCGCCGGCAATTGCCAGTATCAGGGCGCGGCGACGTTCGAAGTCCTCAAGGCCGCGGGCGTGCGCCCGCTCGATCTCATCTACGTCTTCACCCGGAACGACAGCCCGCGGCACGCCGTCACTGTCATCGGCATTCCGAAGGTGGGTGCGCAGAACGAGCCTCCTTACGCCCTCTGGCGCGACGTCGCCGTGCTCGCGGACACGTGGGAGACCGAGATGTCGGAGCCCGCGGTCGAACTCGGCAAGCGCTACAGCCCAGCCGATCATCGCTTCATCTCGTTCGCGCGCGTCGCGTGACGCGGCGCCCGCCGGGTGGCGAGGCGGAGAAGGAGGCGTCCGAGCGCGGCGCGCCGGGGCTTCGGCTCAGCGCGCCGCCGGCGCCGGCTCGGGCATCGGCAGTCGCCCGCCCGAGGGCGCGCGGCGCGCGGTGTGGCGGAGCGCTACGGCCGCGGTCAATACCAGCACGGCGCCGGCCTGATGCAGCGCGGCCAGCGGGATCGGTACGACCAGAAGGAGCGTCGCGATGCCGAGGCTCACCTGGACGAGCGCGGCGCCGGCGAGAACGTCGAGTCCGAGGCGCAGCGACGGGACCGTGCGGGGGCGCCAGTACGCCCAGAGCGCGACCGCGGCGGCGAGAGTCGCGATCGCGAGCAGCCGGTGATTGAACTGGACCGCGGTCACGTTCTCGAACCAGTTGATCCACCAGGGCGACTCGATGAAGTAGCCGGCGGGGAAGAGGCGGCCATCCATCAGCGGGAAGGTGTTGTAGGTGAGCCCCGCATCGAGCCCCGCGACGAAGCCGCCCGAGAGAATGGTCGTGAAGGCGAGCGCGGCGAACGCGCCGGTCTGCCGCCGGAGCGGCGGCGGCGCGATCCCGGAGGGCGACGGCGCCAGGAGGTCGAGCACGGTCCAGACGACTGCCGCGTAGATGATCAGCGCGAGGCCGAGATGGGCGACGAGGCGGTATTGGCTGACGTCGGTCCGGTCGACGAGGCCGCTCGCCACCATCCACCAGCCGACGAAGCCCTGCAGCGCACCGAGGGCGAAGATGCCGGTAAGGCGCAGCCCGAATCCCGCCGGAATTCGCCGGGTTACGAGGAACCAGACGAGCGGCACGGCGAAGACGACGCCGATGAGTCGGCCCCACAGCCTGTGCAGGTATTCCCAGAAGTAGATCCGCTTGAACTCCTCGAGGGTGATTCCGTAATGCACGGTCTGCGCCTCGGGAATCCGCTTGTAGAGCTCGTACTCGCGCTGCCAGTCCGCTTCGGTCAGCGGCGGCAGCGTGCCGGTCACCGGCTTCCATTCCGTGATCGAGAGGCCGCTCTCCGTCAGCCTGGTGATCCCGCCGATCACGACCATGAGGAAGATCATCGCTGCGACGCCGACGAGCCAGGCCGCGACCGCACGGCGGTTGCTGATTTCGCGCTCCACGGCGTCGCTTATGGCGTGCCGACCCCCTGCCTTCAAGTCGGTGGTTTACCGGATGGGGCGTTCGAGGCTGGCGCGAATGGACGCAGGCACATTCCTGTGAGAATGGGATCGAACCGGAGAAATCGCCTCTAGGTCGTATCCATGCCCGCACTCTCTAGGAACTGTCATGTCTTCTCTGCTATGGTTCCGTGCGGGAGGGCAACGGGATGCACTTACCGCGGGTTCTTGTCGTGGATAACGAGCCTCTCATCCGCGACATGCTGCAGGAATGCCTTGTCGCCGAGGGTTGGGACATCGTCTGCGCGGCGGATGCGGACGAGGCGCTCCGAGTGTCGCCTCGTCCCGACGTAGCGCTGATCGAGGCCGTCCTGCCGGGAAGCGTCAGCGGGCGCGATCTCGCCGCGCAACTCGAAGCGGAGGGGGTGCCCGTCGTGATGATGTCGGGGCAGCCGGCCATACTCGAGGAAATGGCCGAATGGAACGGCCGCCGCGTCCTGGCGAAGCCGTTTCGCATCGCGGAGCTCCTTGCCGCGCTCGAGGCCGTCGATCCGCGCGACAAGCCCGACGTAGATCCTGGCCGCCGCCTCGGCTGCGCCTGACGAGCCGAGGCGCTGCGGCGGTGCCTAG
>JADGGZ010000401.1 GCA_019689675.1 Rhodospirillales bacterium
GCCGCTCCTCGGCGCCGAGCCCGCCACGTGGGGCTACTGGCAATCGCCGGGCGCCGCGCGCGCCCTTGCAGCGCCGATCTGGCACGACGTCACCTCGGTGATGGACATCGGGATCGTGCTCGGCGCGCTCCTCGCCGCCGGGCTCGCGGGCCGCTTCGCCCCGGTGTGGCGGATTCCGGCGCGCTCGCTCTTCGCCGCCGTCGTCGGAGGGCTTCTCCTCGGCTACGGGGCACGGCTCGCCTACGGCTGCAACATCGGCGCCTATTTCAGCGGCATCGCCTCGGCGAGCCTCCACGGCTGGGTCTGGCTCGCGGCGGCCTTCGTCGGCAACGTGCTGGGAACGCGGCTCCGCCCGCTCTTCGGGCTCGAGGTCGAGAAGACCGAGCGTCCGACCGGGTGCTAGAAAGGGGCGATGCGCGCCCCATCTCGCTCGCCGTGACTGCCGCGACCGAAGGTCTCGCAAGCCTCTGGGACTGGCGCCGGCGCGTCGCCGCGCTCTACGAGAGCGTACGCGCCGCGCCGGACCCGCTTCGCGCGGCCGAGGCGTGGCGGCGCGGCCGCGAGACGCTCTTCCTCGAGCATCCGCAGAGTCCGCTCGACCCGGGAAGGCGCGTTCCGCCCGCGTATTTCCCTTACGACCCGTCCTTCCGATTCGAGGTCGGCCTCGCGCCCTGCCCCGCCGAGCCGCAGGAGACGGTCGACGCCGGGCCCGACGGGATCCTCACGCTTCTCCCCTTCGCGCGGACGGAGGGACTCGCGGCGAAGCTCGGCGGCGAGCTCACGCTCTACTGGATTGCGGGCTACGGCGGCGGCGCGTTTCTTCCCTTCGCTGACGCGACGAGCGGGCGCACGACGTACGGCGGCGGCCGCTACCTCCTCGACACGATCAAGGGCGCCGACCTCGGGGAAAAAGAGGGGCGCCTCGTGCTCGACTTCAACTTCGCCTACAACCCGTCCTGTGCCTATTCGGCGCGCTGGGTCTGCCCGCTCGCGCCCCAAAGCAACCGGCTTCCCGCCGCGATTGCCGCAGGCGAGCGCACCCCGCCGTCGGGCTGAAGGCGCGGAGGCCGCCGCGCCCGCCGCCCCCCGCTCTCAGCCGGCGGCGCCGATCACCCCCGACTTCCTGAGCTCGGCGACGCGCTCCTTCGAGACGCCCCAGTCGAGGAGCGCGGTTTCGCTGTGCTCGCCGGGACGCGGCGGCGCGCTCGCGATCTCCGGACGCGAGCGGCTGAAGCGCGGCGCCGGCGCGGGCTGCACGACGCCCTCGCGCTCGACGAAGGTCCGCCGCGCCGCGAGATGCGGGTGCGAGGGCGCCTCCGTCATCGACAGGACCGGCGCGAGGCACGCGTCGCTGCCTTCGAACACGGCGCACCATTCATCCCGCGTGCGGGTCCTGAAGACGGCGGCGAAACGCTCCTTGAGGAGGGGCCAGCCCGAGCGGTCGTGCTGCGCCGGCAGCTTCTCGCCCTCGAGGCCGAGGCGGCGCAGCAGCTCGTCGTAGAAGCGTCGCTCGATGGAGCCGATCGCGACGTACTTGCCGTCCTTCGTCTCGTAGACGCCGTACCAGGGCGCACCGCCGTCCAGGATGTTCTCGCCCCGCGCGTCGCGCCACGTGCCATGCGCGAGCATCCCGTAGATCGCGGTCATGAGGTACGCGGCGCCGTCCACCATGGCGGCGTCGACGACCTGGCCCTTGCCCGAGCGCGCGGCCTCGAGCAGCGCCGAGAGGACGCCGACCGCGAGGAACATCGCGCCGCCGCCGAAATCCCCGATGAGGTTGAGAGGCGGCGACGGCGGCGCGTCCGGCCGGCCGATTCCGTGCAGCACCCCGGCGAGCGCGATGTAGTTGATGTCGTGCCCGGCGGTCTTCGCTAGGCTCCCCTCCTGGCCCCACCCGGTCATGCGCCCGAAGACGAGCCGCGGGTTCGCAGCGAGACAGGCGTCGGGGCCGAGCCCCAGGCGCTCCATGGCGCCCGGCCTGAAGCCTTCGATGAGCGCGTCGGCCCCGCGCACGAGATCGAGCACGAGGTCGCGCCCGCGCGCGTCCTTGAGATCGACCGCGACCGACCGCTTGCCGCGTCCCAGCACCGCGAAGCGCGGATCCTTGCCGAGATCGACGCCGAGATCGGCCGGCTCCCTTCGGTCGATTCGGAGCACCTCGGCGCCGAGATCGGCGAGCAGCATGCCGCAGAACGGCGCCGGGCCGAT
>JADGGZ010000402.1 GCA_019689675.1 Rhodospirillales bacterium
CCCAGTCGACGGTCGTCGGCGACACGGCGGGAGCGTAGACGCCGCACCGGAGCCCGTGGCCCCCGGCTACACTAGGCCGGCCCCGGGGGCGTAGTTCAGTTGGTTAGAACGCCGGCCTGTCACGCCGGAGGTCGCGGGTTCGAGTCCCGTCGCTCCCGCTCCGAAGGTCCCCGCTCGCGGGGACGTATTCTTTCGGTGTGTTCCTCGGTGCGCTTTCCCGATGGGGCGTGGATGGGGCCGTGAGCGCGTCGAGTGCGTCGAGCACGCTGCCCAAGCAGGCTCCCGCTCGATATGCAGCTCAAAATGACATACTTGTCTATCTGATGCAAGCGCTTCGAGAAAAAGGTCAAATCTGCTTCGGGCTCACGTCGAGGCGCGGACGTATCGGGTGCCACGACGGGCTCCCACCCGAACGAGCAGTCCCTCTCCGACGAGCTCGTCGAGGAGCCTGAGCGCCTCTGCCCGGTCGAGGCCGGTACGCTCCCGCACGCGGGCGTTCGTCAGCGGTGACTCAACGTCCGCCGCCAGCTCGAGAATCAGCTCCTTCAACGCCTGCCGCGTCAGCCGCAGGCCGGCGGCCGGGGCAAGCGACTCGTTCAACGTGTAGGCCGCACCGCCGCGGCTCCCATGCTGAACGAGGAAGTCTGCGTCGCGGAGGCGCTGCAAAGCGCGGCGTGCCTCATCGGCGTCGACCCCGACCAACTCCCGCACGCGCGCATTCGTCAGCCGCTCGCCGCGGGCGGCGTGGACGAGCAGAATCCTGTCTTGGGGCTCGATCAGCCCCCGGCGCTCCACCTCACGCACCCACGCGCGCTCGCTCGGCGTCACGGCGCTCCTGATCGGGAGAGTCACGGTGACGGAGTGGCCGGAGTCCTCGAAGACGGGGGGCTCGAGCATCTCCTCGAGCATCGAGTCGACCATGACGTCGACGCCGCGCCCGGCGTCCTCGGCGAGACCGAGCCGCCGCAGGACGCTGATCACGCGGTAGTTCCTCGCGGCTTGCGTCTCCCGGATGTTCTCCACCGTGACCGGCTCGGGCAGCCCGCCCGGCGACACGACGCGCACCAGGTGCGGGTACATCTCGATGCGTGAGGGCGCCGGCCACCGTCAGACGCGCAGCCCCGTCGGGCACGAGGAGCCCGTGCTCGGCGAGCCGCTCCCGGATGTCACGCGACCAGCCGAACGTGTCGCCACCTCGGAGAGCAGAGCCGGATCTGCGTCGTCCAGACGCGCGCCGGTGTCCGTTTCATCGAAGCGCTGGAGCGACCGGGCGTTGATGAACTGCGCGAGCTCCTGCCCGAAGAGGGGCACGTTCATCGTGCCGACGGTGCAAGAAGAATGGCATACCCGCCGGAAGGCCCGAAAGGGCCCAGGAGTCTATGAGCAGCGCTCGTCAGCCATGACCTGCGCTACGAGAGGCTCCAGATCGAGCTCCGGTTGTCTAGGGAGACACGAGCTTGATGGAGTCTGCGTGGGGCGGGAAGCTCGGGAGAGCGCGAGTGAGTCGGCAACAACGCGGATGAGGATCACCAGCGGTAGAACGCCGCGCTCGGCGAGGTGCCGATACCACTCCGCCCACAGCGTCTCCTCCTCGTCGGCGAGGTAGAGAGCATCGACGACGTCGCCCCGCTGCCAGCGGCTGTCGCCTGGCGGCTGCGGGCGGAGCTGCGGGTCAGCCCCGTGCGGGATGTGACGCAGCCAGATGCCGGCGGCATCGACCGCATCGACATGGAGTGCCAGCGGCCCAGACCTCAGACCGCGCCGGGCGACTCCAGCCCAGACACCACCCGCGCCACCCGGCGCGCCCGGCCGCGAGCGATCAACTCGAGCGGCTTTGGTGACGAGACCGATCAGGAATCGAAATCGAGAAGCGCGGTCCGCGGAGCACCACCTAGCATGACCGCCATGGACATCACGATTCACGCGAGCTTCCTCCCGCACGGCGACGCCGATGTCGTCCAGGAGCCGACCGACCAGCCGTACGGCGTCCGCGACTGCGCCTTCCGCGAACCCGCGGGCACCTTGATCCGCATCCAGGAGCTGCGCTGAGCCGTCCGGCGGTCGCACCGCGGGTCGAGCGGGCCCACGCCGGGAATCAAGAGACCTGTCCCCACCATCGGGCTACAGGAGGAACCACGTGTCCATGGTCGTCGATTTCGAGAACGTGTCCACGGTCGGGTTGGAGACGTCGCCCGTGGCCGAGGCG
>JADGGZ010000403.1 GCA_019689675.1 Rhodospirillales bacterium
GAACCAGATCTCGCGCGTCGGGCCGGAGGTGTCGAAGAAGATCACGTTGGTCGGGATGTCGGTGTAGGGCGCGAAGACGCCCTCGGGCAGGCGCAGCACGGTGTGCAGGTTGAACTGCTCCAACAGGTCGGCCTTAATGCGCGCGGCGACGCCATCGCCGAACAGCGTGCCGTTCGGCACCACCACCGCCGCCCGCGCCGGCCGCCCCGCCGAAGTCTGCGCGCGCCGCAGCCGGCGCATGATGAGCTGGAGGAACAGGAGCGCCGTCTCGGCGGTGCGCCGGTCCTCCGGGAAATTGTCCTGGATGCCGCGCTCCTCCTCGCCGCCGAAGGGCGGGTTGGTCAGGATCACGTCCACCCGGTCGCGCTCGCCGATCTCGGCGAGCCGATGGCGCAGCGCATTGCCCGGGTCGATGCGCGGCGCGTCGAGCCCGTGCAGCAGCAGGTTCATCTGGCAGAGCAGATAGGGCAGGGATTTCGGCTCGCAGCCGAGCAGCGAGCGCTGCTGCAGCACCTTGCGCTCGGCCACCGTGCGCACCTGGGCGGCGAGATGGGCGAAGGCCTCGACCAGGAAGCCCCCCGTCCCGGCGGCGGGGTCGAGCACCGTCTCACCCAGCCGCGGGTCGGTGACCTGCACCATGAGGCGCACCACCGCGCGCGGGGTGTAGAACTCCCCCGAATCCCCGGCCGCGTCGCGCATCTCGCGCAGCATGGATTCGTAGAGCGCGCCGAGGGTGTGCAGCTCCTCCGACGAGGTGAAGTGGATGCCGTTCACCTTGTCGATGACGTCGCGCAGCAGGTAGCCGCTGCGCATGCGGTTGTCCACGCCGCGGAAGACGGTGGCGATCACGTCGCGCCGGTCGTCGCCGTTCTCGCTGGTCAGCCCGCGCAGATAGGCGAAGAGGCCGGGGCCGCGCGTGCCGTCGGGGCGCACCGTCTCCTCGCCGTTGATGAAGGCGAGCAGCTCGTCGCCGGTGATGCCCTGCGGGTCCGCCGCCCAGTCGCGCCAGCGATAGGGCGGCTCGATCGCCGGGCGGAAGCCCGTGCCGGCCAGCGCCGCCTCCTGCTCCCGCTGCTGCTCGAGGTCGTCGAGGAACTTCAGGAACATGATCCAGGTGAGCAGCGGCAGCCGGTCGAGGTCGCCGTTCAGCCCCTTGTCCTTGCGCATGATGTCGCGCGCGGATTTGAGCAGGGAGCCGAGCGCCTGGGCCGTGGTCAGCGCGGGTTTCGCGGCGGTGCCGGCCTTACGCGGCATAGAGCTGCTCCTGCAGTTCGGCCACCGCGGCGCGGAGCTGCTCGGGCCCGCCGAAGAGGCGAATGATGTCGGCCACCTGGCCGTGGTTCGAGAGGGGCGGCACCTTCAGCACGTCGGGCAGGACGAACTCGGCCTCGCCATGAGCGGCGTATTTCTCCAACAGCTCCTCCAGGATGGCGCGGCCCTCGGCACCGTATTTCGTGAAGATGTCCGGGGCGCGGGCGCGCAGCTCCCTCGCCCGCTCGCGCCGCGTGCGCAAGGGCGCGTTGAAGGCGAGGTGGCAGATCAGGTCGAAGGGGTCGGCCTCGGGCTGGCCCGCGGCCTCGGCGAGCTGGTCGAAGCTGATGCCGCGCTCGGCAAGCCGCCGCACGATCTCCGATCGCCGCGCGGCGTCCATCCACGCCTCGCGCAGCGCCTTGGAGGTGGGGAAGAGGGAGCGGACGCTCTCGGCCGCGTAGTCTGTGTAGCGCACGACGCGAAGCTGCGCGCCGGAGGGGTCGAGCTCGTAGACGAGATGCGCGGCGATCTCGACCTGCCCGCCGTCGAAGTAGAATTTCCGCCGCTCCCCGCCGGGTGGCTCGATCACCTCGGGCGGGGCGGGTTCAGGCTCCGGCTCGGCGCCGGGCTGGGGAAGTTCGTTCACGGCGATGGTCTCGCCGGCGGCGTCGAGCTCCTCCTCGGTCAGCCGGGCCGGGTCGCCGTCGAAGGCCGGGTCGGCGAAGAGCCGCGTGGCCGAGCCGGTGTAGTCGAGGATGTTGAACCAGAGCTTGCCGTAGTCGTCGCGCACCCGCGTGCCGCGGCCGATGATCTGCTTGAACTCGCTCATCGAGCCGACGACGCGGGCGAGCACCACGTTCTTGCAGGTCGGCGCGTCCACGCCGGTGGTCAGGAGCTGCGAGGTGGTGAGGATGGTCGGCGTGCGCGTGTCCACATCCTGGAAGCGG
>JADGGZ010000404.1 GCA_019689675.1 Rhodospirillales bacterium
TCGATCGCACGCTTTCTGCCGAACTCGGTCTCGAGCGGAACGACCGACATGCAGTTCGACTGCACCGAGCAGTCGCCGCAGCCTTCGCAGACGAGGTCGTTGATGAAGACGCGGCGCTTGGGGTCCTCCATCTTGCCGCGCTTGCGACGACGCCGCTTCTCGGCGGCGCAGGTCTGGTCGTAGACGAGGACGGTGACGCCCTTTTCCTCGCGCAGCTCGCGCTGGATCGCGTCGAGATCGTCGCGGTGCCGGGCGGCGATGCCGGGCGGATACTTCTCCGGCTGGTCGGAGACGACGACGATGCGCGAAACGCCCTCGGCCTTCAGCTGATCGATGATCTGCGGAACGGTGAGCGTGCCGTCGAGCGGCTGGCCGCCGGTCATCGCGACCGCGTCGTTGTAGAGGATCTTGTAGGTGATGTTCACGCCCGCGGCGATCGCGGCGCGGATCGCGAGAATTCCGGAGTGGTAGTAGGTGCCGTCGCCGAGATTGGCGAAGATGTGCGCGGTCTCGGTGAAGGGCGCCTGGCCGATCCACGGCACCCCCTCGCCGCCCATCTGCGTGAAGGTGTCGGTCGACCGGTCCATCCAGGTGACCATGTAGTGGCAGCCGATGCCGGCGACGGCGCGGCTGCCCTCCGGCACGCGGGTCGAGGTATTGTGCGGGCAGCCCGAGCAGAAATGCGGGACGCGCTCGACTTTGGCGTCGAGGCGGGCGGCCTCCTTCTCCTTCGCCTCGATGATGGCGACGCGCTGGCGGATGCGCTCCGAAGTGTAGAAGCGCTCGAGCCGCGCCGCGATCACCTTGGCGATGTGCGCGGGGTTGAGCTCGCCGGTCGAGGGCTGGATCCAGACACGGTTCTCGTCGAACTTGCCGACGACCCGCGGCCGCACGTCCTCGCGCCAGTTGTAGAGCTGCTCCTTCAGCTGGTTCTCGATGACGGCGCGCTTCTCCTCGACGACGAGGATCTCTTCGAGACCTTCGGCGAAGCGGCGGATGCCGTCGCGTTCCAGCGGCCAGGACATGCCGACCTTGTAGAGGCGGATCCCGATCTCCGCGGCGTGCGCCTCGTCGATGCCGAGGTCCTCCAGCGCCTGGCGCACGTCGAGATAGGACTTGCCCGTCGTGACGATGCCGAACCGCGCCTTGGGGCTGTCGAGCACGACGCGGTCGAGCCCGTTGGCGCGGGCGAAGGCGAGCGCCGCGTAGAGCTTGTACTTGTGGAGCCGGTACTCCTGCTCGAGCGGCTTGTCGGGCCAGCGGATGTTGAGGCCGTCCGGCGGCAGCTCGAAATCGGTCGGGGTCACGAGCTTTATGCGTGCCGGGTCGATGTCGACCGAGGCCGAGGTGTCGACGGTCTCCGCGATCGTCTTCATCGCGACCCAGCAGCCCGAGTAGCGCGAGAGCGCCCAGCCGATGAGGCCGTAGTCGAGGATCTCCTGCACGCCCGACGGGTTGAGCACCGGGATGCACGCGTCCATGAACGCGTATTCGGACTGGTGCGGAAGCGTCGAGGATTTCGCGGCGTGGTCGTCGCCGGCGAGCACGAGAACGCCGCCATAGCGGGAGGAGCCGGCCGCGTTCGCGTGCTTGAAGACGTCGCCGCTGCGATCGACGCCCGGGCCCTTTCCGTACCACATGGCGAAGACGCCGTCGTACTTGGCGCCCGGCCAGAGCCCGACCTGCTGCGAGCCCCAGACGGCGGTCGCGGCGAGGTCCTCGTTGAGCCCCGGCTGGAAGCGGACATGGGCGCGGTCGAGGAAGCGGCGCGCGGCCCAGAGCTGCTGGTCGAGGCCGCCCAAGGGCGAGCCGCGGTAGCCCGAGATGAACCCGGCCGTGTTCAGCCCGGCCGCGATGTCGCGCTGACGCTGCATCAACGGCAGGCGCACCAGGGCTTGGATCCCGGTGAGGTAAATTCGGCCGCGTTCGAGGACGTACTTGTCGTCGAGGGTGACGGCGGCGAGGGCCATGTCTCGAAAGCCTCCCGAAGAGAGCCGACGATGGAAAAGCCTAAGCCCCGAGCGGTGTACCCTCAATTACCGGCGGGGCCGGCGGCGAAAAAAGCAATCGCATTGGCGGAAGGGGCAGCGCCGCGCAGCGAAACTTTCTGGAGCCGGGGCGGGGAAGCAAGTTTCAGTCCCCCTCGCCGGGCTGACCCATCGGCTTCGTCTCCTCGCGGAAGCCCTTGGCGC
>JADGGZ010000090.1 GCA_019689675.1 Rhodospirillales bacterium
CGCTCGGCGCCGTAGAACCAGCCGATCGCCTCGAACCCGGTGTACTGACGGTCATCGGGCCGCTCGCAGGCGTAGATCACATCGCCCGGGCCGCAATGGAGCGCCTGGTTCTCGCGAGGCGGCTTGTTCGGCACGTTGATCGAGACGTGGGTCTCGCGCCCGCTCCAGCGCGCATTGTAGGCCTTCTGCGTGTACGGCAGCATCGCCGCGATGGCCGCCCAGGTTTGCGGCGCCTTGTCGACGAGCACCGTCGCCGTGAATCGCCCGCCTCTCGCCAGCGTGAATTCGAGTTTCGGCATGAGTCTCTCCGGCACGTTCAGCTCATGTAAGCGCCGCCGTTGATCGACAGCGTCTGGCCGGTCACGAACGAGGATTCGTCGGAGGCCAGGAAAACCGTCGCACCGCTGACCTCGTCGGGGCGGCCGAAGCGGGCGAGCGGCGTCAAGTCGATGAGACGCCGCCGAAGTTCCTGCGGCCAGTTGGCGGTCATGTCGGTATCGATGTCGGCGGGCGCGATGCAGTTGACGCGAATGCCGTGCTGGGCGAAGCGCCGCGCGAGCGAGCGCGTGAGGCCGATCACCGCCGCCTTCGACGAGGCATAGGCAGGGCTGCCGGCAATTCCGCCGTGCTGACCGGCGATCGAGGAGATGTTGACGATGCTGCCGCCGCCGCGCGACTGCATCGACCGCGCTGCCTCGCGCGAAAGGAAGAAGAGGGCGCGCAGGTTCACGTCGTGAATCCGGTCCCACTCCTCTGGCGTCAGCTCCCACTCATTCGCCCGGCTGACCACCCCGGCGTTGTTGACCAGGATGTCGATGCCGCCGAACCGCTCGACGCAGGCGGCGACAAGACGCTCGGGAGCTTCCCGGTCGGCGAGGTCGGCGGCGATGGGATGCGCCGCGGCATCCTTCGGCAGCCATGCGCGCGCCGCGGCGACGCTTTCGTCGGTGCGGCCCGAGAAGGCGACGGCGGCACCTTCGCGCAGGAAGGCCTCGACGATGGCGCGTCCGATGCCGCGCGTGCCGCCGGTGACGAGGGCGATCTTGCCGGAGAGTCGGGCCATCGACGCTGCCGATCCTAGAACGACGGCGGTGTGCTGAGCCAGATCGCCTCGACGGTCTCCGGACCGTCGTTCTTCCACCGGTGCGCGATCTCGCTGTTGAAGTAGATGCTGTCTCCCGTGCGCAGCGTGTACCAGACGTTGCCGATCTCGACCTTGAGCGTGCCCTTGAGGACGATCACCCCGTCCTCCCCGGTATGCGAGAAGGAGGGGCCGCTCTCGGTATGCGGCGGGGCCGTCATCCAAAGGAGCGAGCTGCGCCGCTTCAGGTCGGGCGTCAGCAACTCGTACTCGATCGAGGAGTGGGGAAAGGAGATCCGCTTGCGCGCCTCGCGGCGAACGACGCCGATATCGGAGTGCGCGAACGCCTTGCCGCCGTACTCGAACATCACTTTCGAGGCCGGGATCTTCAGAACGTCCGCGATCTTCTTCAGTGCGCTGAGCGACGGTGTGAGACGCGAGCGTTCGACCTCGCTCAGATAGCCGACCGACAGGCCGGACTGCAGTGCGACCTGTGCGAGCGTCATCTTCGCTGCCTGCCTTGCCGCGCGAATGTGCGGCCCGATCGTCTCGCCGGCGGCGGGCGCCGCTTCCTCGGCGGTTGCGCGTGTCGTGGCTCTCCTTGTGGCCATGCCGCAAAAATAACCGGGACGATCGCCGTTGACCACGGGCGATTTCGGTGTTTCAATTGAAAAACTGAAATCCGGCGGAGGCGCGATTTGTACACGATCGCGGTCGATATCGGCGGTACCTTCACCGACGTGTTCGTCGCCGACGAGGCTTCCGGCCGAAGCTTCGCGAGCAAGGCGCTGACGACGCCCTCCGACCTGCAGCAGGGCGTGATGCGCGGCCTCGAGAGCGCCGCCGAGACCGCCGGCGTGGCGATGCGCGACCTCCTCGCCCGCGCGAGCCGCTTCGTTCACGCCACCACGCAATCGACCAACGCCATTTTCAGCTTCACCGGCGCGCGCACCGCCGTTTTGGCGACGCGCGGCTTCGGCGACACGCTCACGATCATGCGAGCGACCGGTCGCGTCGCGGGGCTGAGCGTCTTCGAGCGCCACCATTACCGCGCGACGCAGAAGCCCCGAATGCTGGCCGACGAGCGCGACATCTTCGAGATCGTCGAGCGCATCGACTACAAGGGAAAGGTCGTGACGCCGCTCGACGAGGCGGGCGTGCGCGCCGCGGTCCGGACCATCGCCCAGCGCGGCTATCGGGCGATAGCGGTGGGGTTTCTCTTCTCGCACAAGAATCCTGCGCACGAGAGACGCGTGCGCGACATCGTCCGCGAAGAGGCGCCGGACCTCTATGTCTCTCTTTCGAGCGAGGTGGCCCCGGTCATAGGCGAATACGAACGCAGCGCGACCGCACTGTTCAACGCCTATGTGGGCCCGATCATCGAAGGCTATCTCGCGCGGCTCGAAGGAGCGCTCCGCGAGGCGGGGCTCCGCCAGAAGCTGCTGGTCGTGCAGGCGAACGGCGGCGTCGCGACGACCGCGCAAACGGTGCCGATCCTCACAGTGGAATCGGGGCCTGCTGCAGGCGTCGTCGGCGCGGCGACGCTCGCCGAGCGGCTCGGCTGCAAGAACGTCATCGCGACCGACGTCGGCGGCACCACCTTCAAGGTCGCAGTGATCGAGAACGGGCGCTGGAGCTACGCGAAGGAGACGGTGCTGAACCAGTACCAGCTCCGTCTTCCAATGATCGACGTCGCGTCGATCGGCGCAGGCGGCGGCTCGATCGCGTGGGTCGACGGGCCCCGGCTGCGAATCGGGCCGCAAAGCGCCTCAGCCGACCCCGGCCCCGCCTGCTACGGCCAGGGCGGTACCGAGCCGACTGTGACCGACGCCGATGTGGTGCTGGGGTATCTCTCGCCAGACAATTTCCTCGGCGGACGGATGCGGCTCGACCGCGAGTCCGCGGTGCGCGCGATCGCCGAACGGATCGCGAAGCCCCTCTTCGGCGGCGACGTGCTCGCGGCCGCGGCGGGGATCCGCACCGTGGTCGACAGCCAGATGGCCGATCTCATCCGAAAATCGACTTTGGAGCGCGGGTACGATCCGCGCGATTTCGTGATGATGGCCTATGGCGGCGCCGGGCCCGGGCACGCGGCGTCCTACGGCGCCGACATCGGGATGAAGAGGATCATCATCCCGTTCCATGCGACCGTGCATTCAGCCTATGGCGCGGCGCTGTCGGACGTGCGCTTCAGCCTGACGCATTCCGATCCGATGGTGCTGCCGGTCGATCCCGCCTCGATCGAGGCGATCTTCCGGCGCATGGAGGCGGAGGGCGCCGCTCTCCTCGCCGATGCCGACGTTCCCGAGCGGAGCCGCGAGTTCCGGCGCTGGGTCGAGGCGCGGTTCCGTCGGCAGGTCCACACGCTGCGCATTCCCGTGCCGGCGAAGGTGGATGCCTCGACGATCGGCAAGATTCCGTGCGCCTTCGAGGCCGAGTACGAACGCCTCTTCGGCCCCGGCTCGGCGCTCCGCGAAGCAGGGGTGGAACTCCTTACCTTCGGCGTCGACGCGGTCGGAATCGTGAGGCCGCCGGATGAGGAGGCGGCTCCGAAAGGAGAGCTCGGCAAGCCTTCCGGACGGCGTCCCGCGTGGTGCCCGCGCGCGCGGCAAATGGTCGAGACGCCGGTCTACGAGGGCCCTTCCTTGCCGCCCGGCGCGCGCATTGCGGGACCCGCGATCATAGAGCATCCGGGAACCACGATCGTCGTGCTCGCCGGCCAGGAGGCCGAGATCGATCGCTGGCGGAACACCCACATCACGCCGTGCGCGGCAGAGCAGGATGGCTCCCATGCCTGATTCGATCGATACGCGCGTCGCGCTCGACCCCGTCACCTTCGAGGTGCTGAACCACCGGCTCCTCAGCATCGTCGAGCAGATGGGCATCCAGTACATGCGGTGCTCGGGCTCGAACGTCCTCATCACCGGAAACGACGCCGCGACGGCCATCATGCTGCCCGACGGCGCGCTCGCCGCGGTAGGGCCGTACATCGTCACGCAAGGGAACGTGCTCCCGCTCATCGTCGACAGCACCCGGCGGCTGACCAGCGAGGCCACCGGCATCTACGACGGCGACATCTTCATCTGCAACGACCCCTATCTCGGCGCCATTCACCACCCCGATTTCGCCACCGTCGCGCCGATCTTCTACAAGGGCGAGCTCGTCGCCTGGGTCGGCGCCTCGGGCCACCAGCTCGACACCGGCGGCATGGATCCGGGCGGCTTCTCGGTCAAGGCGGTCGACACCCACCAGGAAGGGCTGCGAATGCCGCCGGTGAAGCTGGTCGAGAGGGGCAGGGTGCGCGAGGACGTGCTCGCCTGGATCGCGAACCAGGTGCGCGACCCGCTCGTCGAGCTCGACGTGCGGGGCCAGATCGCGGCGATCAACGCCGGCCGGCAGCATGTCCTCGAGCTGATTGCCGCATGGGGCCGCGACACTGTCGTCGGCGCGCTGAGGCAAAGCATCGAGTACGCCGCCGATCGGCTCCGCAACCGGCTGCGCGAGCTGCCCGACGGAACCTGGCGCGAGGTCCAGTACATCGACCACGACGGACACGAGCCGAACATCTACCGGATCGTCTGCACGCTGACGAAGTCGCGCGACAAGCTCTTCTTCGACTTCACGGGGACGAGTCCCAACGCGCGCGGCCTCATCAACTCCACGTACTCGGGGCTGCAGGCCGCGGTGCTCTCGTCCGTCTACATCAATCTCTGCTGGGACATCCCCTGGAACCAGGGCGTCCGCGACTGCCTCGAGATCAGGAGCGAGACGGGGACGGTCAACAACTGTGCTTTTCCCGCGCCCTGCGCAATGGCGACGATCTCCGCGGTGATCGTCACCATCGACGCATGCTGGCGCGGGCTTTCGCAGATGCTCCTCGCGAGCGAGCGGTACCGCGATCAGGCGATGGCGGTTTGGTCGGGCACCTCGATGGCGCCTATTTTCGCCGGCACCAGCCAGCACGGCTTTCCTTTCGCGGCTACCGAAATGAGCCATTTCGGTGGCGGCGGCGGCGCCCGCACCTACGCCGACGGCGTCGATACCGCGGGCATCGTCTTCAACACCACGCCCAACATGCCGAACATCGAGGACCAGGAGGCCGAGTACCCGGTCCTCTATCTCTTTCGGCGGCATCTCAAGGATTCGGGCGGACCCGGCCGATTCCGCGGCGGCCGGTCCGGCGAGCTCGCCTATGTGCCGTACGATGCTCCGGACGACCGGCTCGAAGGGCTCTTCGCCGGCACCGGGGCCGAGATGCCGAACGCGATCGGCATCTGCGGCGGGCTGCCGGGCTCGGCGATCCGGATCGCACGCGTCCGGCATACGAACATCCCCGACCTCATCGAGCGCGGCGAAGCTCTGCCCGCATCGCTCGAGGAGATCGAAGGCGAGCACGAGATCCTCGCCTGCAAGCATACGCGCTCGCCGATCGAGCGGGGCGACGTCTGGTACCATTCCTGGCAGGCGGGCGGCGGCTATGGGGACCCGTTGTTGCGCGGCCTCCACATGGTGGCTGCCGACCTCGAGCGCGGCGCCGTTTCGGAAACGGCGGCCCGCGAGATCTACGGCGTCGTCATCCGCCGCGACGGCAAGCCGGATGCGAGCGCGACCGAGAAGCGGCGCGCCGAGATCCGCGCCGCGCGGCTGGCCGCGGCAAAGCCTCCCGTAACCGACGGCGAGGAGATGCGCTTCCGCGGCTCCGGCGTGGTTCGCGTCGGCGACGCGCTCGTTGTCGATTTCGAGCGGAACGAAATCCGCTGCGGCCATTGCGGGAAGCCGCATTGCGGCGCCCATGAGAATCTTCTGCCGGCATTGCGGGAGTTGAAGGCGCCGCTCGCCTCGGCGGGAGCCGTCCGCGGACAGGATTACGATGCAGGGCGCTTCATGCTGCGCCAGCTCTGCTGCCGCCACTGCGGAACGCTGGTCGACGTGCAGGTGGCGCTCGAAGGCGCGCCCCGTTCCTATTTCCGCATCGAGTGGCCCGGCGCAGCCGGGGATGAGATCGCGAGGGGACACGCATGAAGCTGGTCCGTTTCTCGCCGTCTTCCGGAGGTCCGCTTCGACCTGGCATCGTCGTCGGAGACGTCGTCCACGACGTCTCGCCGCTGTTTCCGGATCTGCGCTCGTTCATCTCCCGCTTTCCGACGGGATGGAGCCCGGGCGATGTCGACCTGTCGGGCACGACGCGGCACAGGCTGCGCGAGGTCCGTCTGGGGCCGCCGATCGACGAAGCCTCGCAACTGTATCTTGTCGGCGCCAACTACAAGCAGCACGCCGAAGAGGCGGGTCTCGACGTGCCTGCGCAGCCGGTGATCTTTCAGAAGCCGCCGAGCGCGCTCGTCGGGGCGTCCGAACCGATCGAAATCCCGCCGATCTCGACCCGAATGGACTACGAGGGCGAACTCGCGGTCGTGATCGGAAAGACGGCGCGCAATGTCTCGTCCGCCGACGCGCCGCACTACGTCGCTGGTGCGACGATCGTCAACGACACCACGGCGCGCGACCTGCAATGGGTCGATCTCGGAAAGCACCGGATCGTCGACTGGTTCTCCTCGAAGGCACTCGACCGCTCCTCGCCCGTCGGGCCTTGGATCGTGAGCGCGTCCGAGCTCGGAGACCCGCACAAGCTGCACCTCAGGACCGAGCTGAACGGCAGCCTCATGCAGGACGCCGACACCTCGCTCATGGTCTTCGACGTGTGGCAGCTCGTGGCGTTCTGCTCCGCGCGGGTGACGCTGAAGCCGGGCGACGTCATCTCGACGGGGACGCCGTTCGGCGTCGGCGGCTTTCGCAAGATTTTTCTCAAGGCCGGTGACGTGGTTCGCATTGAAATCACGGGCATCGGCGTGCTCGAGAACCGGGTTGAGCAGAGATGACGCTCGGCACGGAAGTGAAGGAAACTGGCAGGTGAGCATGCGCGTGCACTGAGATCGGGCGCAGACGCGCAGCAGGGCGAGCGCTCGGCTCGTGGATTGCAGGGAGGTGAGAAATGCAGTTGCAAACAAAGCTGCTGGCCGCCGCCGCGTTGATCGGCTGCGTTGTCGCGGGGGCGTCGTTCGCGCAGGAAAAGACGGTCAAGATCGGGGCGCTCTACCCGTTGTCGGGGCAGGTCGCCAAGTCGGGAGAGGACACCCTCAACGCGATCAAGCTCGCGGTGCAGGTCATCAATACGACGAACCCCGACTCCAAGCTGCCGTTCGGCAAAACCGCTGGTCTGCCGGGTCTCGGCGGGGCGAAGATCGAGCTGATTGCTGCCGATCACCAGGGCTCGCCCGAGATCGGCGCTGCGGAGGCCGAGCGCCTCATCGCGCAGGAGAAGGTCGTGGCCCTGCTCGGTGCCTTCCACAGCTCGGTTGCCGCGACCTCCAGCCAAGTCGCCGAACGCAGCCAGATCCCTTATGTCTCCGGCGAGTCCGAAGCGACGACGCTCACCGAGCGGAAATTCAAGTATTTCTTCCGGACCACGCCCAGCTCGCGCACCCAGGCGCAGGACTTCTTCACGTTCCTCCGCGACGTCGGCAAGACCGGCGGGACGCCCGTCAAGACGGTGGCGCTGGTAACCGAGAACACCCTTTGGGGGCAGGAATTCGCCAAGTCTGTCGAAGGCTACTTCAAGGAGTTCCCCGAGTTCACCCTCGCCGCGAAGATCACGTATGCGCAGGGCACGACCGACGTCTCGAGCGAGGTGCAGCGCCTCATCGCCGCGAATCCCGACGTGGTGATCCATGCGTCCTACGACGCCGAGGCGATTCTGTTCGCGAAGACGTACAAGTCGTTCGGCTTCCAGCCGAAGGGCATCATGGCGATTGGCGCCGCCTTCGGGTCCGGCGCCTTCCGCACGGCGCTCGGCGAGGATGCGAACTACTTCCTGGTGCGCGAGCACTGGGCGCGGGATCTCGCCGCGAAGAACGCGCTCATCGAGGAAGTCGCCAAGCTTTACGAGAAGGCCTACGGGAAGCCGATGGACGGCACGCCCGCGCGGGCGTTCCAGGCGACCATGGTGCTCGCGGATGCCATCAATCGCGCGGGCTCGGCCGATCCGGCGAAGATCAGAAAGGCGCTTGCCGAGACTAACATGCCCGGCGAGCAGCTGATCATGCCGTGGCAGGGCGTTCGTTTCGACGAGACCGGCCAGAACGTGCTGACACGAGGCATCTTCATTCAGACGCAGGAGGGCAAGCCCGCGACGGTCTGGCCGTTCGACTTCGCCCAGGCGAAGCTCGTCTGGCCGCGCCCGGCATGGAAGTGAGCGGGACCGAACGCGACCGCCTCGGATAAGATCAGGGCAGCGCGCGGGCTATCTCATGTTGCATCGATGCCGCAACGCACGGGGATCACACGGGCCGGATGCGGGAAGCCGGCCCGGCTCCCTTGCGTGGACGAGCTCGTCGGCGAGCCCGAGGTCGTGACGGCATGACGGCGACCCTTGCCACTCAGCTGCTCGTCAGCGGACTCGGCATGGGCTGCATCTTCGCGCTTATCGCGATCGGGCTGACGCTGATCTATGGCGTCATGAACATCGTCAATTTCGCCCATGGCGAGTTCCTGATGATCAGCATGTACGGGACGTGGCTCGCCTATTCCTTCTGGGGCGTCGATCCCGTCGTGGCGCTGCCGGCGGTCGGCGCCCTCATGTTCCTCTTCGGCGTCCTCGTCTACTACGTGCTCGTCCGGCAGGTGCTCGACGGGACGATGCACGCCCAGATCTTCGCGACGTTCGGCCTCATGGTGTTCCTCCAGGCCGCCGCGCAGTTCGTCTTCGGCGCCGATTACCACGCCATCGACAAGAGCTGGCTCGGCGGCGTGCTGCGCATCGGCGGCATCACGCTGCCTTCGGCGCAGCTCGCGGCGGGGCTCGGCGCGCTGCTCGCCACGCTGGCGCTCTATGCGCTCATTTTCCGGACGCATCTCGGCCGACAGCTCCGTGCCGTCTCGCAAGATCGGACCGCCGCCCTGACGCTCGGCATCGATGCGGACCGGATGAACGCGCTCGCATGGGGCATCGGGGCCGCCTGCGTCGGCGTCGCAGGGGCGCTGCTCTCGAGCTTCTACTATGTCTTTCCGCGCGTCGGCGCCGTGTTCGTGCTGATCTCCTACGTCGCGGTCGCGCTCGGCGGCTTCGGCTCGATCGGAGGCGCCCTGGTGGCCGGTGTTCTCATCGGCATCCTGCAGGTGATCTCGGGCTTCTTCGTCGCGTCGACGCTCAAGTTCCTGCCCGTCTACCTTCTCTATCTCGTCGTGGTGCTGCTGCGCCCGACGGGGATTCTCGGCCGCCAGTGACCATCGCCGGCGCCTCGCTCGCTCCCCCGGTTCGCGCAGAATGGGTGCGCGGCGGACTGATTGCCCTGCTGCTCGCGGTTCTTCTCGCGCTGCCGCTCTTCCTCGCGGCGCGGCCGTTCGAGCTGCGCCTCCTCACCGTCATGTTCCTTTACGCCGCGATGGGGCAGGCATGGAATCTCTTGGCCGGCTATGCGGGGCAAACCTCGCTCGGGCACGGCATGTTCTTCGGCATCGGCGCCTATACGTCGACCATGGCGGCCATCGGGATCGGCCTCAATCCCTGGCTCGGCGGACTCCTCGGCAGCGCCGTCGCGGCATCCGTCGGCGTCGTGATCGGTCTCGCCTGCTTCCGCCTCAAGGGCCACTATTTCGTCATCGCCACCCTCGTTCTCGCCGAGTCTCTCTACCTCGCCTTCGCCGATTGGGAGTGGGTCGGGGCTGCGATGGGTCTCGACCTGCCGATCGAGGAGCCGTCGCTGCTCGCCTTCCAGTTCCACCGCGACAAGCGGCCCTATTACTACCTTGCCCTGGCGCTCGTCGTCGCCGCGACGGCGCTGGTGGTATGGCTCGACCGGCGCAAGATGGGCCATGTGCTGCGGGCGATCCGCGACGACGAGGAGGCGACGCGCAGCCTCGGCTTTTCGCCGATGCGATACAAGCTGATCGCGATGGCGCTGTCGGCGGGGATGATCGCCTTCTGCGGCACGTTCTACGCGCAGTTCGTCCTTTTCATCGATCCGCCGAGCGTCCTGTCGCTGCAGCTTTCCGTGATGATCGCGCTCGTCGCGATCGTCGGAGGGATCGGCACCGCTTCAGGGCCGATCGTCGGCGCGGCGGTTCTGGTCACGATCTCCGAATACGCCCGCATCTGGTTTTCCGGCAGCGGCCGCAACATCGACCTGATGCTGTACGGGCTCATCATCATGGCCGTCTCGGTCTACCGTCCGGCGGGAATCGTGAGCCTCTTCGGCCGCCGTGGCGGAGGGCGCCGGTGAAGCCGCTGCTCGAGATTTCGAATGTGTCTCGCCGCTTCGGCGGTCTTCTCGCCGTCGACAGCGTTTCCTTCGACGTCGCGGAAGGCGAGATCGTCGGCGTCGTGGGGCCGAACGGCGCCGGAAAATCGACCCTCTTCGGGATCGTCTGCGGCGACATCAGGCCCGGCAGCGGCGAAGTCCGCTTGGCGGGCGCGCGGCTGACCGGTCTTTCCTCGGACCGGATCGCGCGCAACGGTCTTGTGCGAACCTTTCAGACGCCCCGGCCCTTCACGAGCATGACCTTTCTCGGCAACGTGGTCGTCGCCGCGCTGGCCCGTACGGGGGATACCGCCGAGGCGAAGCGGCGGGCCGAGCGCGCGCTCGATCGCGTCGGTCTCCTCGGCTTTCGCGACGCTCCCGCGAGCGGCGCCAGCACGGGGCAGAGAAAGCGGCTCGACATCGCCCGCGCGATCGCGACCGAGCCGCGGGTCCTGCTCCTCGACGAGCCGCTGGGCGGCGTCGATCCCGGAAGCATCGACGAGATCCTGGCGCTCCTGCAGCGCTTGCGCGAGGACGGCATGACGCTCGTGGTGATCGAGCACAATCTCGAGGCGCTCGTACGGCTCGCCGACCGGTTCGTGGCGATGGCGCTCGGCCGCAAGCTGGCGGAGGGGGCCCCGCGCGAGGTGATGCGCGATCCCCGCCTCGTCGATGCCTATCTCGGAGGCGAGGGGCATGAAGCTGCTTGAAGCGCGCGGCCTCGGCGTCGCCTACGGCGATTTCCAGGTTCTGTGGGACGCTTCGATCGAGGCGGACAAGGGCGAGATCGTCTGCCTCCTCGGCCCGAACGGTTCGGGCAAGAGCACGCTCATGAACAGCCTTTCGCGTCTGACCCGGCTCACGGCAGGAGAGATCCTGTTCGACGGTCACGCGCTGCACGACCTGCCGCCTCACCGCATCTCTTCGCTCGGGCTCAGCCACGTCCTCGAGCGGCATCGGCTCTTTCCGTACATGACCGTGCTCGAGAACCTCTTGCTGGGTGCGGGGCCGCGGCCCGACCGGGCGCGGCTCGCCCGAGCCTTCGAGCGCGTCTACAGCCTCTTTCCCCGGCTGAAGGAGCGGGAGAAGCAGCTCGCGCACTCGATGTCGGGCGGGGAGCAGCAGATGTGCGCGATCGCCCGCGGCCTCATGTCGGAGCCGAAGCTCCTGATGGTCGACGAGCCTTTCATCGGCCTTTCGCCGCAGCTGCGCCACGAAGTGGCCGGGGCGCTCCGGCGCCTCAACGAGGAGGGCGTCACGATCCTGCTCATCGAGCAGAACGTTCGCGAAGCGCTCGCCTTCGCCCACCGCGCCTATGTGCTTCGTGCGGGACGCATCGTGCTCGCTGCGCCCGCCGGAGAGCTGCTCGCGGGCGATGCGCTCGAATCGGTGTTCTTCGGGAGGCGCGATGACGAACGCCTGCATTGATCGGACGATGGTCTAGCCATGCCCCGAACTGTCGTCACCACCGACGACCTGATGCGCCCGATCGCGGAGTTCTCGCTGGGGCTGCGCGTCGGCGACGTCGTCTACGTGGGCGCGACGGCGGGTACCGATCCGAGGCGCGTGCTTGCCGGCTACGGCCCCGGACGCATCGACGTCCGCATGCAGGTCACGACCATGTACAGGAACATGGAGACTGCGCTGAAGCTTCTCGGCGGCAGTCTCGATGACGTCGTCAGCCTCAAGGTCTGGGTCGACGACGTGCGCGATTTCACGGCGTGCGAGGAAGTCGCTTCCGAAGTCTTTGGGGCGCCCGGCCCCTCGCGAATGGCGGTCGGAAGCTGGGGCTTCCCGCTGCCGCAGGCCGTGGTCGAGGCCGACCTCGTGGCCGTCCTCGGCGGGCCGTCGGCGTCCGCTCGCTTCTATTGCACGGCCGTGCCGCGCGATTTCTCCGCCGGCTTTGCGGAGCAGGCGCGATCGTCGCTGCGCGCTCTCGCCGAGACGTTGGATGGCGCCGGCTTGTCGCTCGACGAGGCGGTCATGCTGACGATCACGCTCGCCGATATACGCGCGGCTTCCGAGGTCGAGAATGCGCTTGCCCGCGCGTTTCCGGCGCGGATGCCGGCGCGCTCCGTCGTCGCGGCGCCGCTCGCCGCCTCCGGCCAGCTCGTGGCGCTGGAGTGCGTCGCGATGCGCGGCGGCGGAACGCCGGTCGGGGCGAGCGGCGAGGCGATGCTCGCGGGCGACACGCTCTACATCGGCGGCCAGCTCGGCAGCGGAGGCGGGATCGAGGCGCAGACGGTCGCCGCCTGGGAGCGCATCGAGCGGCTCGTCCGAAAGGCCGGAATGGGCCTCGAGGATGTCGTCTCTACGCGCAACGTCCTCGCCGACTGGCGTGATTACCGAGGGTTCAATGCCGGCTTTTCCCGCTTCGTCACGCCGCCTTATCCGCCGCGCGCCACGATTTGTGCCGCCCTCGCCGACCCGGCAGCCCGCGTTCAGATCGAGGCGGTCGTCCACCGGGAAGGCCGCAATGCACGCGTCATCGAGGTGACGACCCCATGAAGCAGCCTTCCGCGTCCTCCGGCACGCCGCCCCGAAGCCTTGGCGCTGCACTTCTTTGGGTGTTGCGCAACTCGCTCGAGATCCTCGCCGGCGCGATGCTGGTCGCGATCTGCATCATCGTCTTCGCCGGCGTGTTCTTCCGCTATTTCCTCCACATCGGGCTCGGCTGGACGGAGGAAGCGGCGCGCTACCTCCAGGTCTGGATGACCTTCATCGGCGCCACCGTCGCGGTGAAGCGCTGGTCGCATTTCCAGCTCCTCCTCGTCAACGATCGCATTCCCGCGTCCTGGCAGCGGGGCACGCGGATTTTCGCGCTTTGCGTGGTGATGGCGCTCGCGGCGGTGATGATCGTCAACGGCGCCGAGATCACCGAGATCAGCTGGGCCCAGACCTCGCCCATCATGAGCTGGAATTTCGGCTATCTCTATCTGGTGGTCCCGGTCAGCGGCGTGCTGATCATGGGATTCGCCATCCGGCATCTGATCGACGCGCTACGGGGCGAGATCGCCGCCGCGGCCGGCATCATGCCGCACGAGCTGCCGTCCGCGGGGGCAGGGCAGGCGAGGAGCGAGTAGCGCCATGGCGATCGGCATCATGGTGCTGAGCTTCGTCGTGATGATCGGCCTCACCGCGCCGGTCGCGTTCGCGGTGGGGCTTTCTGCCGCGATCGGCCTCTATCTCAGCGACACGGCGCCGCTTCTCGTCGTTCCGCAGCACATGTTCTCGGGCGCCGATTCGTTCGTGCTGCTGGCGATTCCGCTCTTCATCCTCGCGGGCGCGCTCATGGAGACGGGCGGAATCTCGACCCGCCTCGTCTATCTCGCCCGCGTTCTCGTCGGCCATCTGCGGGGCGGGCTCGGGATGGCGGTGGTCGTCGCCGAATCCTTCTTTTCGGGCATCTCCGGATCGACGGTCGCCGACGTCTCGGCCATCGGGTCGCTGATGGTGCCGTCGCTCATCCGTGTCGGCTTCCGTCCGGAGCGTGCGGTCGCGATCGTCTCTGCCGCCTCTGCCATGGGCATCCTCATCCCGCCTTGCCTCATCATGGTGGTGATCGCGCAGATAGCGGGACTGTCCGTCGGCGCGCTGTTCCTCGCCGGCTTCATCCCGGCCGCGGTGCTCGCGCTCGCCATCATGATCCTGATCTATGTTCAGGCGCGACGGGACGGGCTCGGGGGCGAGCCCCGCGCGAGCCTGCGCGAGCTCGGCCGGGCGGTGCGTGGCGCGATCATTCCGATGATGATGCCGGTCATCATCTTCGGCGCCATCCTCGGGGGCATCGCGGACCCGACCGAGGCCGCGGTGCTCGCGGTGTTCTACGCGTTCTTCGTCGGCGTCTTCGTCTACAAGGAGATCGCGTGGTCGGACCTGCCGAGGATCATCGTCGACAGCGCGGTCACCAGCGGCGTCGTCATCTTCATGGTCGGCTGCGCATCGAGCTTCTCGTGGATCCTCGCCTCCGAGCAAGTGCCGGCCGAGATCGCCCGGTGGATGCTCGCGCTCTCCGAGACGCCTTTCGTGTTCTTCGTCGTCAGCACCCTCGTCTTCATCGTGCTCGGCGCGATTCTCGAAGGCTTGCCCGCGATCATCATCTGTTTGCCGATCTTCGTGCCGATCGCGATCCGGCTCGGCATCGACCCGCTCCACTACTCGATCATCGTCGTCGCGGCGATCGGGCTGGGGCTCTTCCTGCCGCCGGTCGGGCTCGGTCTCTACGTGGCGAGCTCGTTCGCGAAGATCCGGGTCGAGCAGACGTTCCGGGCGATGGCGCC
>JADGGZ010000405.1 GCA_019689675.1 Rhodospirillales bacterium
CTTCACCGCCGCCTCGGTCTTGTCGAGGAGCTGGAGCTTGCGCGCGCGCACCTCCGCGAGATGCGCGGGCACCACCTCGGCGATGGCATGGGCCTGCGCGTGGGCCTCCAGGTCGCGGCCGATCCAGGCGCATTCGGGCCGGGCGAGGATGGCGTCGGGGCCGGGCTCGCCCTCGGCCAGCGGGCGGTAGTCGAGATAGGGCGCGTAGTTCAGGTGCCGCGGCACCCCGTCGGCACCGATCTCGACGAACAGCAGGCGCTTGGAGATGACGCGCCGCTCGCCGCCGCGGGTGACGCTGCCGTCCTGGATCGCGTGTTCCAGGAAGAACAGCACGCGCGGGCTCAAGCCCAGGTCGCGCTCGTCCACCAGGACGGTGCCGCGGCGCAGCAGGTCGCGGTGGCGTTCGAGCGTGATGTCGGTCACCGCGTTGAGCAGCGGATGGCCGGGGCAGACGAAGGCGGCCGGCGGCTGACCGGGTGGTGCGACCAGGGCCTTCTCGAAGGCGATGCGCTCGTAGCGCGGCAGGACAGGCTCGCCGAGGCCGATCAGCCGGTCGCGGTTGCGCACCACGGCCGGGACATGCGTGATCTCGTAGCGCCGTGGCTCCCGCTGCCGGACGCTGCCGCCGAGGCGGCGGAAGGCTTCCAGGAAGAAGGACTCGACGTAGTGCGGCTGCAGCCGCCGCGCCTCCGCCCGCTCCATCTCCTCGCGGATGCGATGGACGCGCGAGGCATCCATGACGTCATGCGCCAGGGCGCGCTCTTCCAGCAGGTCCTGCAGCGCCTTCCTGTCGAAAGCCTGTTCCACCACCCGGGTCAGGCGGGCGCGCACCTCCGGCTGCTCGCCGTAGCGGATGGCCTCGATCAGCAGGTCGCGCAGCGGCCGCCCGTCGAACTGCACCTTGCCGAGGACGTCGAAGACCTGGCCGCCCAGCGCATTGCGCGCCTGCTCCAGCTTCTCGAGGAGCCGGCGGTAGACGTCGCCCTCGCGCGTCTCCTCGGCGACGAGGTTCCAGAGATGGCAGACCTCGGTCTGGCCGATGCGGTGGATGCGCCCGAAGCGCTGCTCCAGCCGGTTTGGGTTCCAGGGCAGGTCGTAGTTCACCATCAGGTGCGCGCGCTGGAGATTGATGCCTTCCCCGGCGGCGTCGGTGGCGAGCAGGACCTGCACCTCGGGATCGTGCCGGAAGGCTTCCTGCGCCTTCATGCGCTCCTCCCGGCCCATGCCGCCATGGATGACGACCACCGCGCCCGGGCGGCCGAGGAGCGTGCCGATCCTGGTCTGGAGGTAGTTCAGCGTGTCGCGGTGCTCGGTGAAGATGACGAGCTTCTGGCGCGGCGACGGCGTGGGCCTGGGGGGGACGGGCACGCCGGCGTCGAAGGGCTCCGCGTCTTCCGCGAAGCCGTTGGCGATGGCGGCGGGCGTGAAGATCTCGCCGAGCAGGTTGGCGAGTTCGCGCCACTTCTTGTCCTCGCCGCTGCGGCGGATGGAGAGGGCGAGCCCTTCGAGGCGCTTCAGCGTCTCGATCTCGATGCGCAGCTCGCCGATGGAGCGGGCCGCGGTCGCCTCGTCGAGGACCTGTTCCTCGACCGCCTCCGCTTCCGCGTCGGGCGCGTCCTCCAGATCCTCGACGTCTTCCCTGTCGAGCACGGGAATGTGCGCCGCGATGGCGCCCGCCGCCTGGCCGCCGCGCTGCAGGATCTCCAGCTCGCGCAAGCGGCTTTCCAGCCGCTCGCGGCGCCGGCGGAGCGATTGGTAGATGGCCTCCGGTGAGGAGGCGAGGCGCCGCTGCAGGATGGTCAGCGCGAAGCCGACCGTCCCGGCACGCTTGTCGTTCTCCAGCGCCTCCGCCCGGTTGAACTCCTCGCGCACGTACTCCGTGACAGCCTTGTAGAGGGCGGCCTCGGCATCCGAAAGCCTGTAGGGGACGGTGTAGGCGACGCGCTCCGGGAACAGCGGCCTCCCGTCGAACTTCAGCAGGTTCTCCTTCACCATGCGGCGCATGAGGTCGGAGACATCGGCCGTGTGCACCCCGTCGCGGAACCGGCCCTCGAAGCGGTCGCCGTCGAGGAGGGCCATGAAGAGCTGGAAGTCCTCCTCCTTGCCGTTGTGCGGCGTGGCGGTCATCAGCAGGAAATGGCGGGTCAGCGACGAGAGGAGCTGCGCCAGGCGGTAGCGCTTGGTG
>JADGGZ010000406.1 GCA_019689675.1 Rhodospirillales bacterium
CCTGGAACCTCGACCGGCGATAAAGGGACAGGGGAACCGGGCGACCAGCACGCGGGTGGCGGAGACGGCGGCGGCGCCGACACCGGCCGGAACGACGACGGCGACAACGATCCGATCGATCTGACCGACAACGATCCTCCACCCCCGGGTACGGGCGATGGCGGCTGGGACCAGGTGACCGCGCCGCAGCCCATCGAGGTGCCGGAGCCTGGAACGCTGACGCTCCTCGGGCCCGCGCTCGCCGCGGTCTGGATCGCCAGGCGCCGCAAAGCGCGAGGTGTCTGACCGACAGTCTTGGAAAACGGGCGGCGCAGCTAGGCAGTCGCGTCGCCCGTTCCGTTAATCTCGAAGCTTCTGATCGATGGTACCCTCCGGGTCGCGACTGGGCTCGGGGGCGCGCACGCGTTCGGGGAGACAACCGGACGACGATGCAAGCAGAAATGGAAAAATATTGTTAAGTCTTTGAACCGCTGGTTGACGACGCCAGGATAGTGGTATAGGGAAAACGTTGCCCGCGCCGCTACTTTTGGTCGGGACTTCTAGCAAGACAAGCATCTTTTAGGAGAGACCGAGAGTGCTGCGGATCTTTCGCCATTTCCTACCTCTCCCTACCGTAGCGCTGGCCGCGCTCGAATTCTCGATGCTGACGGCTGCGGTTTATTTGACGCTCGGCGCTCTGCGTCGCACCGGCTTCGTCGATCCCGCTGCCGCCACCTCTTTCGATGCTTCCGCCTTCTGGGTGGCGGCCGTGGTGTCCGGGTCGGTGGTCGTGGCGATGGTGAGCCTCGGCCTCTACAGCTACGGCGTCCTCATCGATCGCCGCAGCATGGTCGGCAAGTCGCTCGTCGCGCTCGCGATCGTGGTACCGGTCGCCTCCGTCCTCTTTCTCGTGATGCAGAAGGTCGTCGCCGCGCGCCCGGTCTCCAACTCGACGGCGCTCGCCGCAGTTCTTCTCATCTCCGTTCTTTGCCTTCTGCTGAGCCGCGCGGTCTTCTCTCAGCTCACCGATTCCAGGGCCATGAGGCGGCGTCTTCTGGTGGTCGGAAACGAAGCCGGAATTGCGCGCCTGCACCAGGCCCTCCTGCCCGAACAGTCGACGCGCGTGGAGATCGTGGGGATCCACGAGTTCGGCGAGCAGCGCGCCGCCCGCGATGCCGATCCGACAAGCGCGCATCGGAGCGAGCGCCTCGCGCTGGACCTTCTTCAACTCGCAGCCGAGAAGCAGGCGGACGAAATCGTCGTCGCCACCGACGAACGGCGCGGCCTGCCGATCCGCGAGCTGCTTCGGTGCAAGGTCAACGGCATCAACGTCATCGACTACCTGACCTTCGTCGAGCGGGAGACCCGTCGCATCGACCTCGACAATCTGCAGCCGGGCTGGCTGGTCTTTTCCGACGGGTTCCGTTCGAGCCGGTTCACCGATCTCGCCAAGCGGACCTTCGACATCGTCGTGAGCGCGCTGATCCTGGTGATCACGCTCCCGATCCTCGTTGCGACCGCGATCGCCGTGAGGCTCGAGGACGGCGGCCCCATCCTCTATCGGCAGGAGCGGGTCGGGCGTTTCGGCCGCCCCTTCACGCTCCTCAAGTTCCGCAGCATGCGGGTGGATGCCGAAAAGAACGGTCAGCAATGGGCCGCTCAGCACGATCCGCGCGTGACCCGCGTCGGCGCCGTAATCCGCAAGCTGCGCATCGACGAGCTGCCGCAGATCATCTGCGTGCTTCGCGGCGACATGAGCTTCATCGGCCCGCGGCCGGAGCGGCCGTATTTCGTCGAGCAGCTCGCCGCCCAAATTCCCTTCTACGACGAGCGCCATTGCGTGAAGCCCGGCATCAGCGGCTGGGCGCAGATCAACTACCCTTACGGGGCCTCCCTCGAGGACGCGCGGCAGAAGCTCGCTTACGATCTCTACTACGTAAAGAACAGGAGCCTCTTCCTCGATCTTCTCATTCTGATCCAGACGGTCCGCGTCATCGTATGGCCGGAGGGGGCGCGCTGAGGCAAGCGCCGCACCACGTTCCCCAGGCCGAGGGTCCGACGAGCCCAGAAATCAGCGCCTTCGGCGTTTCGCCATGACGACCTGGATCATAAGCCACGCCGCCGCCGGCGTGGCTTTCGCCTTCCTCACCCTTCTGCTGCTCGCAAGCTCGCGCCGGCAGGGGGTGGCTCTGTCTCTCATCGC
>JADGGZ010000091.1 GCA_019689675.1 Rhodospirillales bacterium
GGCGTTCCGGTGGCGGGGGATGCTGGAGGAGGGGCGGTATGGGTCGATTCGCGAACTCGCCGCCGCGGAGGGTGTCGACCGCGCCTATGTAGGCCGTGTGCTGAAGCTGACGCTGCTGGCGCCCGACATCGTTGAGGCGATCCTGGATGAGCGGCAGCCAGAGGCACTGACACCGGTAGTTCGTCGGGAGAGCGTTCCGGCAGATTGGGGAGTACAGCGGGGTGCGCTGGGCGGGCGATGTTGAACCTACCGGATTTGCAGAGCCTGCCGACGTCGACGATGCGCGAGCGCAGCCCTACTACATGAAGAACCTGAACTGGTACGGCTTCCGCCCGAGATCAGGCATCCGCTTGACCACGCGGGCGAGCACCTTCGCAAAGCTCATCGTTACGGGGAGCGGGTCGTAAAGCGAGTCATTATTCCAGTTCATCTTGGAAAGCGCCAAGACCGAGCGCGCAGTTTCGTCCCACGGGCCGTGACCGGCGTGGCGGACGAGCCGGATAGGCCGCGGGGTGCTGCGCTTTCCCTGGAAGTACGACCCACCGTCGTCAACGATCCCCTGGACATCGCCGTGCACCCACAGCAGGGTCTCACGGCCGCCGAGCGGGAGAAGACTCCCCCGCGCCACCGGATAGGCCGCTGCCGCCTTATCCCCGGTCCTGCGGTCGCGTTCGATACGGGTCGCGCGCCACCCGACGTCCTCGACCACCTGGACGAGATCGACAGCGTCGCACAGGTGCAGGGCGTCCATGCACCCGGCGACCTCGGCCTCCTTGAACTCCGTCGACTTGTGGACGATTACCCGCCGCGGCGTACGGCCCAAGTGGCGGCGGCGATAGAGGTCGAGCGAGCGGCTCATCACTCGGAACATCTCCCCCTTCGATAGGAAGGGGTTTTCCCGGTGCACTTCGACGTCGTGCGCGTCGTAGGCCACAAACTCCAGCCCAGCGCCCTCAGCGTCGAACACTTGGCTACAGCACGTGACGAACCTAGGGCGATCCGACGCCACTGGCCGGAGGGCGTACGAAATTCCGATGTACGCCGTCCCGGGGTCTGCATCCGCGAGCTTCCAGGGGACGCCGCCCGCTTTGGCATAGAGGGCGAGGCCGATGCGCCACATGACGCTGGCCCGGTCTCGGTAGGCCGCCGCTCGGTCCTCGCGTATGATTTGAATCGGGATACCCCTTGCGGCCGTAGCGGCCTTGAGGTGGTCGTGGAGGTCGAAGTCGTCGCCCTTGCCCCCCACGAACGCTGTTGACCACCTGGCGGGGAGGTAAACGAATACGACGTCAAAATCGGTCCGCCGGGCCTGCAGGATCTGGATAGCCCGGACCAGGCGGTCGGCGAGGACGACGTGGGGCGCGGGCGCGTCCTTCATCTCGTCTTCGAGCCGCCCGTCAAACTTGACGTGGCAGCCGCCTGGGGCGGCGGCTATCGACAGCTTGAAAGTGTGCCGGAAGCCCTGCCACGAAGGCAGGTACTCTGACCGCTCCTTTGGCCTGATTTCGGAGTTCAGCTCCTTGATGAGGGCGTACAGGGCCTGGGCGTCACGGCCGGGCGCTATGGTCGCCACCCGCACTGGATCCGCGACGAGACCCGACGAGTACGGCCCGTAGCGCAGCAGCCCGCGCAGCGGGTGGATGTCGGTGTCTCCCATCCGCTCGGGATGGAACGCGAGCGCAGGCTCCGGAAACCAAAGGTGGGGGTTCACCTCGGCCGTCATTCGCGCGTCCTCCCGGAGAAGGCGGGCCTGGTCCCTAGCCTGAAGACGGCGTCGACGTTGGCGCCGTCCCCGAACGCCCGCATCTCCCTCCCATCCCCGGCCAGCAGCGCCGCCCAGAAGGAGATGAGCTGGCTCAGCACACGATTGTAGCGCCTCGCAGTGCGCTCCCGCGCGAAATCCGTCGCGGCGGCCTTCGAGCCCGCGGTGACGCCGTCAAAGACCGTGCGCGGCTCGAAAAGAAGCCAGAGCCGGCCGTCCGCCCAGTCGAGCCGGGTGGAAACCCCCTCCCGCCAGGCAACCTCCGGACAAGAGGGCAAGGTGCCCTCCAGCTCTCCAACGATCCCGCGCAGGGGGGCCCACTGCGGGTCCTCCGGGTCGGCGGGCGTCAGCAGAACCTCGGCGCCGCGCCGCGTCGCCGCGAGGCCGCGCTCGCGCGCGAGGGCGCGTGTCAGCGCGTCCCGCAGGAGACCGCGCTCTTGGCTGGCGACCCGCATCCGATTGAGATGCAGCGCATAAAGATCGAAGGTCTTGATGCCGAACGGCTCGAAGGTCCGCCGCACCGCCGCGTCGGCGCCGAAGGCGAGCACGCCCGCGCGGACCCGCGTGGCGACCACGGCCGCCCCCACCGCCGCGACGGCGTCACGGACGTCGGCGTGCCCCCCGATCGCGCAGTCGACAACCCGGCAGACCGACGGCATCGCGGCAACCTCGATGGCGTTCAGCCGGAGCACCGGGTAGCTGCGGCTGCCCCGAGCCTTCGGGGCGTCCGACACGACGCTGCGGGCTGCGAAGGCGTCGAGCGCCGACGTATTGAGTCCGGGGATCTGCCGGATCAGGTCCTGCATGACCTCGTCGAAGCTCTCGATCGGCACAAGGCCGCCGTCCACGCCCGCGGTGGCGGCCCTTTTCAGGAGTTGGCGCACGCGTGGGAGCGGCGCTGCCAGTCCCCGGTGCAGCCAGAAGAGGCCACCTGGAAACGGCGTTGGGCCCTCGAGGGCCTCCTCCAGCGCGTCCATTACCGAATCGTCCCGGCCGCTGTAGCCGACCACCACGAGGCCGGAACGCCCGCACGCGGCTACCAGCAGGCGTCGCAGGTGCGCGTCCTGCGTGCGGAGCTCCTCGCTGCTATTCTTGAGACGGCGGGATCGGAAGTCGCCGTGAAGCTTGATCTCAACAGGCCACCGCTCCTCGTTGATCACTTCCTCGGCCAAGCCAGGCGCATCGAGGGCGACAGTCGTAAGGAAGCCCGTCCCGTCGTAGACCTTGGCGCAGGCGTCGGCGAGGAGCGGGTCGAAGTTGGTTGTCCACACACATCGCGCCCGGTCCGCCCTCATGAGCGTGGCCAGCGCAATGTGGCCGTAGGAGGGCTTCGCACCCCGGATCTTGGATTCAAGAAGGGTCCGCCGGTCTGCCTCGCTCGGGTATGCTGCCTCGAATAGCGCCGCGTACTCGTCCGGCGCGTCCGCCGGCGGGAACTGCCCAAGGGAGTCGATAAAGGATTCGATTGATCTTCGGACCGCGGGGTTACCGAGATCCTCAACGAGCCTGCGAGCGACCCGCCGCTTGCTGATGTAGAGTTCCCGCTTGAAGTGCCAGATCAAGTCCCAGGCCGTTGGTATGCCCGCTGCCGCGGAGCCGCCCGCGCCGAGTAGCCACATAAGGCGCGCCGCGCGCAGAGAGAACCGGCGCGCGAAATCATCGGGAGAAACGCGATGTAGGCTCGAATCGGCGTCCACGGAACATTGATGCCTTTATTGTTGAGTTCGAGCGACTGCGAAGGCACTGGGCGTGCGCCCCACGGCCCGCGCGCGCGGATGTTCGACAACGTCACTGCCGTGCCGGCTAGCACGGGGTGGTGCATCGCTGGAGGCGAAGCGGCGCGAGTGCAGGCTCACGAGGACAGCCAGGACTTCGCCACAACTCGCGAGGATCCGGCACTAGCGAAGGCGCTGGCTCGGACGTTCCGGTGCCGGCGCACGCTGGAGGAGGGGCGGTGCGGGTCGACTTGCGAGCTAGCCGCGTAGCGCGTCGATCGCGCCAATGTGGGCCGTGCCCGGAACCTAGCCCTGCTCGCGCCGGACGTCGTCGAGACGGTCGTGGACGGGCGCCCGGCTGCACCGCCGAGCTTGCCGGCCATGGTGCAGCCGCCGCCGCTTCTCTGGGCCGAGTAGGCACGCCGACTTCAGGAACCGCCTCACACCCCGGAGCCATATCCCACCTCGTCTCGAAAAGGACCGGAGTCAGAATTTAGCAAGTGATACATCATAGTCGTTGCGCTTGGCCGCAACAAGCGCTAAATCGCAACTCCGGAACGGAGCGTGCGATGCCGGTGCCTCACGACTATCAGCTGCGGATTAGGTCCCTCAGGCACAGCTTGGGGTTGAAGCAGCCCGAGTTCGCAGAGCTGGTCGGGGTGTCGCCCATCACGATCAGCCGTTGGGAGAACGGGCAGAACGACCCCACCGAGCTGGGCTGGGCCCGGATCGAGGAACTTGAGCGCCGAGAGGCCACCCCGCCCGGCACGCTGACCGACGCCGCTCCCAGCCGAGTGCAGCTCGATTTCGGGGCGGATCCAGAGACCGTGGCGGCGGTCGCGGAGGCCACCCGCCTATCCTGCGGCCACATCGCGAGCCCGACCTTCGCGACCGAGATCTCGCTGATCGACCCGCTGCCGCACCAGCGGGTCGCCGTCTACGACCGGATCCTGAAGTCCTGGCCGATCCGCTTCCTGCTGGCCGACGACGCGGGCGCCGGCAAGACGATCATGACCGGACTCACCGTGCGCGAGCTTCTCTCGCGCCGCCTGATCCAGCGGGTCCTGGTGGTCCCCCCGGCCGGCCTGGTGGGCAACTGGCAGCGCGAGATGCGCACCCTTTTCCGGATCCAGGCCCGCATCATCCGCGGCCACGAATCCGCGAAGGGCAACCCGTTCCTCGACCCGGACGCGGACTTCGCCATCGTCAGCATGGACACGCTGCGCTCGAAGGCGACCTTCGCCCGCCTCCGCGAGGCCGGCCTTGCCGGGCGAGGTTACGATCTCGTGGTCTTCGACGAAGCCCACAAGCTCTCCGCCGACCGCGACCCGGTCGACATGACGGTGCGCAAGACGGCCCGCTACCGGATGGCCGAGGCCCTGGCGGGCATCGTCACCAACGACCCGGAATTCGACCTCGGCTGGGCGCCGCAGTCGCTGATGCTGCTCACGGCCACGCCGCACATGGGAAAGCCCTATCCGTACTTCGCGCTGTGGCGCCTGCTTGAGCCGGACGCGATCAGCACGCCGGAGGCGCTCGCGGACTTCCCCGCCGAGCGGCGGGTGCGTCACTTCATCCGGCGCACCAAGGAGGAGATGGTCAAGCTCGACGGGACGCCGCTCTATCCGCAGCGCATCTGCGACACCCTGGGCTTCGACCTCTCGCAGGGTCCCGGCAGCGAGCAGGAGCTGTACGACGAAACCAGCAAGTACATCCGGGACATCTACAACAAGGCGTCGACGCTGAACCGCTCGGCCGCAAGGCTGGCCATGGCCGTGTTCCAGCGCCGCCTCGCCTCTTCCACCTACGCGCTGAAGAAGTCCTTCGAGCGGCGCGCAGAGAAGCTGTCCGCGGCCATCAAGGCGATCGAGGAGAACGGGCTCGAGGCGGTACGGCGGAAGCAGCGCGAGCTGCAGAGGAAGGCCGAAGACAACGAGCTCGACCTGTTTGTTAGCGCGACGGCGGACGACGACGCCGGCGACGGAACCGAGGCGGTGGAGGCCGGCGAGGCGGAGACCCTCGGCGCGCTGGTCACCGAGAACCTCGCCGATCTCATCATGGAGCGCGATCGCGTCCTCGGCCTCCGCCAGATGGCGCAGGACCTCCTCGACGCGAGCCACGACTCGAAATTCGCGAAGCTCCTGGAGACCATGAAGGATCCGCGCTTCTCCCAGGAGAAGATGCTGATCTTCACCGAGCACCGCGACACCGCGAACTTCCTGACCGAGGAGCTCGAGAAGCGCGGCTTCGCGGGGCAGGTCGCCCAGCTGCACGGCGCCATGGACTACGTCGAGCGCGACCGGCAGGTCGAGTTCTTCCGCAAGCCCGTCGAGGACGGCGGCGCCAAGTACCTGATCGGCACCGACGCCGCCGGCGAGGGCGTGAACCTCCAGTTCTGCTGGCTGATGGTCAACTACGACGTGCCGTGGAACCCGGCCCGGCTCGAGCAGCGCATGGGCCGAATCCACCGCTACGGCCAGAAGAAGGACGCCGTCTACATCGCCAACCTCGTCGCGTGGAAGACGCGCGAGGGCAAGGTCATGAAGACCCTGCTCGACAAGATGGAGGCGATCCGGAAGGAGCTCGGCTCCGACAAGGTGTTCGACGTCATCGGCCGGCTGTTCGAGAACGTCTCGTTGAAGTCCTACTTCGACGCGGCTATCCGCGGTGAGGAGTCCGCCGACGGCATCGAGGGCGTCCTCACCCTCGAACAGGTGCGCGCCATCGAGGCGAAGGAGCGGGCCCTCTATGGGACAGGGGGCGAGGTGAAGGAGCGCCTCCCCGCACTGCGCGAGGACATGGAGCGCGAGCGTTACCTCCGCCTCATGCCAGGCTACGTCCAGCGGCTGGTCGAACGGTCGGCCCCGCTGCTCGGCCTCGGCATCCAGGGCGACGTGTCCTCCGGCTTCCGGTTCACCATCCGCCACCCGGGGGCGATGGACGCCATCGCGCCCGAGATCGAGCTCTACCCCTCCGCGTGCCGCCAGCGCCTCATGGTCCGCCGGCCCGACCTGGGCGAGGAAGCCATCTGGCTGCATCCTGGCGAGCCGGTGTTCGATGCGCTCTCCGGCGAGGTGCGCGAGCGGTTTGCCTCCGACGCGCTGCGCGGCGCGGCCTTCGTGGACCCGCATGCCCGAGAGGCGTCGCTGTTCCACATGGCCACCCTCACGGTCCTCCGGCGCAGCCCGGCGGGGGAGGACGTCCTGGAACACCGCCTGATCGGGTTGCGGCAGGACGCCGACGGGACGATCCAGGAATGCCCGGTCGAGTGGCTGCTGCTCCTCCGCGGCGCGTCTGACGTGAAGCCCGGCGCCTACCCAGTCGGCCGGGAATGCCTGCGCCTGCACAGGGAGGCCGGGGAATGGCTGACCGAGGTGCTCGGCGCCCAGCTCGTCGCGTCTCACCGCGCCGCCATCGAGGCGGACCTCCCACAGCGCATTGCGCTGGTGAAGGCGGGCTTCAACCGGCAGGACGCCGAGCTTCTCCGCGCGCGCAACCGCCTCCGCCAAGCGGCGCAGGAAGGGAAGAAGCAGGCCGCGGTGCAGCTTGAGCTGGTGAAGGCCAGGCACTCCGCCCTGTCCAAGGCGCGGGAGGCTCGGATCGCGGCGATCCGTGCAGAGCCGGAGCAGATCGCCCTCGGCCCTGTGCGCTTCATCGCCCATGCCCTGATCGTCCCGTCCACGGATCCGGAGGACGAAAAGCGCTTCGACGCGCAGGTCGAGGCCGTGGCGGTGAAGCTGGCGACCGCCCACGAGGAGAACGCGGGTGGCAGGGTGCGCGACGTGTCCACCGCGGCCCGGGCCCGCGCCGCGGGCCTCTCCGACTTCCCCGGCTTCGACCTTCTCTCCGAGCGGTCGGGTGGTCCCCCCCGCTGCATCGAGGTGAAGGGCCGCGCCGACCGCGGCGAGGTCTTCATGACCCAGAACGAGTGGGCGAAGGCCGCCAACCTGGGAGAGCGGTACTGGCTGTACGTGGTGCTCGACTGCGCGACGCCGAACCCGACGCTGCTGCGTGTGCAGGACCCCTTCAACCGCCTGCTGGGCGAGGCGAAGGGCGGGATGACGTTCACGGCGGGGGACATCCGCGCCAAGGCGGAGAGGGACTGAGAGAAGCGATGCCGGACAAGCGACTGATCGAGACCGCCTTCCCGCTGCGCCAGGCGTCCGAGGCGTCCCTGCACGAGAAGAACATGCGGCACGGGCACATCTCGACGCTGCACCTGTGGCCCGCGCGGCGGCCCTTGGCGGCGTCGCGCGCCGCCATCGCCGCCGCCCTGCTGCCCGACCCGGGCGATGAGGAGGCTCGGAAGAGGCTCGTTCAGCGCCTCGGCGGTGGACTGAAGGTGAAGAAGAAGGCCAAGGCAGAGGCCGGGAAGAAGCTCGAGGCTGCCAAGGTGGAGCCCGACGGCGGGATTCTCTGGTGGGGTCAGGAGAACCTGCCCGACATGGCCTGGTTCCGCGAACAGATCCGCGCGGCGCATGGCGGCCGTTCCCCGCGCGTGCTGGACCCGTTTGCCGGCGGCGGCGCCATCCCGCTGGAAGCGATGCGCCTCGGCTGCGAGGTGACCGCGAACGATCTGAATCCGGTCGCCTGGTTCATCCTGAAGTGCACGCTGGAGTATCCGCAACGCCTAGCTGGCCAGACCCGGCCGTTGCCGGCGCATGCCATGCGGGATCCGGCCTTCGCGCGGGAGTTCCTGAAGGCCCAGGGATTCAAGAACGCGCGGCTGGAGGAGGCCGTGGCGCGGATGACAGCCGCGGGCCGTGGTGAGGCAGTGCGGGACGATGTGCTGGCTGACCGGCCTTGGGAGCGGGCCGGCCTTGGTTGGCACGTCCGCGCCTGGGGCGCCTGGGTGCTGGCCGAGGCGCGACGCGAGTTGGCCGCGCGGTATCCGACCTACGCCGAGTGGCAGACCCTCGACGCGAGCATCCTCGCTGATCCGAAGCCGTTGCACCTATTGCCGCCCGGCGCAGAGCTGGAAACAGCGGTGGCGGCGCTGAACGCCGGGATCAGCGCGACCGACCTGCGGACGCCGAAGGTTCCCCGCTGGGTGGCGAAGCCGACCGTTGCCTACCTTTGGGCGCGGACCGTGCCGTGCAAGCACTGCCGCGCGACGGTGCCGCTGCTGAAGACTCGGTGGCTGTGCAAGCGCGACGGCAAGCGCGTGGTGCTGGAGATGGCCCCGAACGGCGCGAAGGATGGCGTCGTGTTCTCGGTGCGGTCGGGCGTCCCGGAGCCTGCCGGCACCGCTGCGCAGCGGAAGGCGGCGGACAAGGCCCTGGGTGGCGGGACAATGTCGCGCACGGGGGTGAGGTGCCCCTGCTGCTCCGGCGTGATGACCATGGACGACCTGCGCTACGAGGGCCGGGTAGGGCGGCTTGGTGCGGTCATGACGGCGGTCGTCGTAGACGGGCCGAGCGGCAAGGAATACCGGCGGCCCACCGAGCACGAGCTTGCCGTGGCGCAGGTGGCCATGGCGGAGGTCGAGGCAACTTTCGCGGACGTACCGTTCGGCCTTCCGACCGAGCCCACCCCGAAGGGCGGCGGTGGCGCGGCACGCGCCTTCTCTGTCGGTGGCTACGGCCTGCTGCGGTGGTGCGATCTCTTCACGCCAAGGCAGTTGCTCGCTCTCGGTACATTCGTGCGGGCTGTGCGGCGCTTACCGCCGGTGCTGCAGGCTGCAGGCTACACGCAAGACTGGTGGCAAGCCATTTGGGCCTACGCAGCGCTCGCTAACGACCGAATGGCAGATTTCGGGAGTTCTATCGCGAGCTGGACACTGCTGCGCGAAACGCTCCGGGGTACGTTCGGCCGTTTTGCGCTGCCGATTGTTTGGGACTTCACCGAGGTCAACCCGTTCTCCGGCGTGACCGGCGATTATGGCGGTGCTGTCGAGTGGACGGGGAAGGTTGCCGCTCACCTCGACGCAGCAACGCGCTTCGCCGAGGTGCCGAAGATCACCTGCGGCAGCGCCCTTCAGATTAGTGGAATCTACGACGCGATCATCACCGATCCGCCCTACTACGACGCCATTCCTTATTCCGACCTGATGGACTTTTTCTACGTCTGGCTCCGGCGCAGCCTACACGGGCTCTCTCCCGAGATAGACGAAGCCTTCGCCGCCCCCCTTGGCCCGAAGTGGAGCCACGAGGATCATGACGGTGAGCTGATCGACGACTCCAGCCGCTTTGGAGGCGATGCGGCCGCGTCTAAGAAGAATTTCGAGGACGGGATGGCCGCCGTCTTCCGGCGCTGCCACGCCGCGCTCACGCCCAATGGCGTCCTGGTGATCGTCTTTGCGAACAAGAATCCGGACGCCTGGGAGACGCTGGTTGGTGCCTTGATCCGCGCCGGCTTCGTGGTGGACGGCAGCCTACCTATTGCGACCGAGCGCGGGGCGAGGAACCGGGCCATCGCCTCCGCCGCGCTGTCCTCGTCGGTCTGGCTGGTCTGCCGCAAGCGCCCGTCCACGGCGCGCCCCGGCTTCGCCGGGCCCGTGCTGTCCGAGATGCGCGAGAAGATCCGCACCCAGATGCACCGCTTCTGGGACGCCGGCATCCGCGGGCCCGACTTCGTGTGGGCTGCGACCGGCCCGGCGCTGGAGGCGTACAGCCGCCACCCGGTGGTCCGTCGCGAAACCTCCGCCTCGGGCCAGCCCGAACCGCTGCCCGTGGCCGAGTTCCTGCGGGAGGTGCGCCGGCTGGTGGTGGAATTCGCCGTCGGACGCGTCCTGAAGCCGTCCGACGGTGCGGGCGAGGATGCCGCCGGCCTCGACGACATCACGACGTACTACATCCTGCACCGCGACAGTTTCGGCATGGGTGAGGCGCCGATCGGAGCCTGCATCCTCTACGCGCTGTCCTGTGGCCTCAGGGACGATGACCTGGTGGACCGATTCGAGATCCTCGCGCGGTCCGGCGGGCGATCTGCGGATGCAGATGAGGATGACGACGAAAGCGAGGAAGCTGAGAACGGCGACGGCGACGCCGGGACGGAGAGCGAGGGCACCGGCAGCAAGGTGCGCCTGCGCCGATGGGACCAGCGCCGCCGCAAGACGCTCGGGGAGCAGGTGCCAGGCGGTGGGCCGGTCCCCTTGATCGACCGCGCGCACCGGCTGATGCAGCTGTGGAAGGCGGGGGACGTCACCAAGGTGAACGCCTACCTCGATCAGGCCGGCCTCGCCCGGGACCCGCTCTTTGCGCAGCTCATCCAGGCGCTGATCGAGCTCGCGAACCGCGACGAGAAGGGCGACGAGGCCTCTATCCTCGAATCCATCAGTAACCACCTGCGGTCGCGTGCTGGCGTCTCCGAGCCGGCGCAAGCGCTGCTGTTCTGACCGTCCAGGAGAAGACCGATGTCTGGAAGCGCCGTGAAGCCCTGGACCCAGGTCGTCCGCATCCGCGACGACGTGCGGACGGGCGCGCTCTCTCTGCAGGAGTTCGCCGCGGATCTGTTCGACGTGGTGAACCGCACCGGCGAGCGGCCCGTGTACGAGGAGCCGGAGATCTTCTTTTCGCTCAGCTTCGCAACCAGCGCCCAGCGCGACATCGCCGCGGCCACCGCCGAGCGCCTGCGGGGCAAGAGCGACAAGGCGATCCGCCAGCTTGAGCTGACCTACGGCGGCGGCAAGACGCACACGCTGGTGACCCTGACCCACCTGTTCCGCGACCCCGCGGCGCTCCCCGATCTGCCCGCCGTACAGGAATTCAGGGCGGCGATCGGCGGCAGCATCCCGCATGCGCGCGTCGCCGCCGTGTGCTTCGACAAGCTGGACGTCGAGGCCGGGATCGAGGCGATCAGCCCGACCGGGGAGCGGCGGATGCTGAAGCATCCCTGGAGTGTGATCGCCTTCCAGCTCGCCGGCGCCGACGGCCTGCGGGCGCTGCGGGCTGACAGCAAGGATGAGGAGCGCGAGACGCCGCCCCGCGACCCACTCCTCGAAAAAGTGCTGCGGATGCCCGCCAGGGACGGGCTGGCCACGCTGATCCTGTTCGACGAAGTGCTGATGTTCGTCGGCGAGAAGGCCAAGGACCCGGTCACCGGCCCGCAGTTCCGCGAGCAGTTCCTGAACTTCCTCCAGTCGCTCACCCAGGCCGTGGCGAAGGTGAACACGGCATCGCTGATCGTCTCGCTGCTCGCGAGCGACCCGAAGCGGGACGACGAGCTCGGCCGTCAGCTCCTCCTCGAGATGTCGAACGTCATGGGGCGCAAGGAGGACGAGCCCTTCATGCCGGTGGGCAAGGACGACGTGGCCGAGATCCTCCGCCGCCGCCTGCTCGACCCTGAGACCATCAAGGACCGGGACGCCTTCAAGCCGAACGTGCAGGCCGTGGTGAAGGCGCTGTCGGCGCTCGACCCCGAGTTCGCGAAGACCACGAAGCAGCGGAACGACCGGGAGGAGCAGTACCTCAAGAGCTTCCCCTTCGACCCGGCGGTGATGGAGGTGTTCTACACGCGCTGGACGAGCGGCCTTCCGGGCTTCCAGCGCACGCGAGGCGTGCTGCGCAGCTTCGCGATGGCCCTGCGCGACGCCGAGCCGTGGGACACGGCGCCGCTGGCGGGCGCGTCCATCCTGCTCGCCAAGCCGGACGAGGCGAAGCTCTCGGCCGCGTTGAGCGATCTCGCCGGCGTCGCGCGCGTGGACCAGGTGGACGGGCAGCCGCAGGACTGGGTCGCCATCCTGCAATGCGAGCTGCGGTTCGCGAGGGAGGCCCAGGAGCAGCTCGGGCTCCAGAACCGGGAGATCGAGCAGGCCGTCGTCGGCACCTTCCTTCACTCACAACCGCAGGGTCCCAACCACGCACGCCTCGCCGACCTGCTGGCAATCTCGGGCAGCACGAAGCCGGACCGGATCGCCCTGGAGAAAGGGCTGCAGTCCTGGGCGGAGCGATCCTGGTTCCTCGACGAGGTCCACCTCGACAGCGCCGAGAAGCGGCCCGATGGCAGCCGCGGGGTGCCGAAGACCTGGCGCCTCGGCTTCCAGCCGAACCTGAAGCAAATGCACGACGAGGCGAAGCGGGACCGCGTCGGAAAGACCGCCGTCGATGACATGCTGCTCGACGAGATCAAGGCGGCAAAGTGGCTGGACGCTGGCGCCTCCCAGCTCGGTGCCAAGGTCCACAAACTGCCCTCGGGCCCCGACCAGGTTCCGAGCGACGGTGAGTTCCGTTACGTCATCCTCGGGCCCAACGGCCAGTCGGAGTCCGGCAAGCCCTCCGCTCTCGCCGTGCGCTTTTGCGAGGAGGTCGCCGGGCCACACAACCCCCGCGCGGCGAAGAACGCCATCGTCATCGCGGCGCCGGACCGCAGCGGCCTCGCCCTCGCTCAGGAGAAGGTGAAGGACCACCTCGCGTGGCTGGAGGTGAAGGCGCTGTTGTCAGGACAGCCGATCGACCCGGTCCGCACCTCCAAGCTCGACAGCGAGATCACGGGCTCGAAGAAGGACATCGCTGCCGCGATCCGGCAGGCCTATTGCATCGTCGTCACGCGTGGGACCGACGACGCCGTGCACGCCTTCAAGATCACCGTGGACACGAGCAAGCCGCTGTTCCAGACGATCAAGGAGGACCCCAAGTCGCGCATCACGGACCTGCCGCTGACCCCCGACGCGATCCTCCCCGGCTCGGCCAGCGGCTATGACCTGTGGCGCGAGGACGAAGACCGCCGGCGCGTGAAGACGATCGTCGGCGCCTTCGCGGAGCGCCCCAAGCTGCCGAAGATGCTCCGCCGCAAGGACCTCCTGGAGACCGTGGCGAACGGCTGCCTCCAGGGGCTCTACGTGCTGTCGCTCCCGCGGCCGGATGGGACCGCCCGCACCTGGTGGCGCATGCCGGTCGAGGAAGAGGTGCTGGCCGACGACGCGCTGGAGGCGGTGCAGAACAAGGCGGCGGTGCTCGACGCGCTCGACCCCGGACTGCTGGCGCCGGGCAAGCTGGAGGGACTCGACTTCAGGAACGGGTTGAAGGTCGCCGACCTCGTCTCCTACTTCGACGGCTTCACCCTCACCATCGACCATCCCGACGAGGGCTGGACCGAGGAGAAGCCGATCCCCCGCTGCCCCGAGGCCAAGGTGCTGGAGGCGGTCGGGGCGGCGGTGAAGGCCGGCACCGTGTGGCTGACGAGCGGGACGGCGTCAGTTTGGGGCGAAGCCCCCCCGCCTGGGATTGTCACGAAGGCGGCGGTGCTGCGGGTCCCCCCCGAGCCGATCAGTGTCTCGTCGCTCACGCCTGAGGCGCTCCCCGACGCTTGGAGCGGCGGGAAGGCGACGGCTCACTCCATCGCCGAGGCGGTCGCGGCGCAGCGCGGGGTGGTGGCCCTGCCGTGGAAGGTCGTCGAGGCGGCGATCACGGGGGCCATGAACTCTGGCTTCATCAAGGCGCTGCCCGGGGCCGTCGGCTGGCCGTGCCAGCCCCATGAGGCCGCCGCCGTCGAGTTCGCCCTTCCGGAGGCGTCGAAGGCGAAGGACGGCCCGAAGCCGAAGGAGTTCGACGAGGATCAGCAGCCCGCGCCCGCCCCGAAGCCGAAGTTCCAGGAAGCCGTGCTCGACAGCAGCCAGATGATCGAACTGGTCGAGGGCATGGGCGACGTGCTGGCGGCGGCGGGCCACCTGACCCTGCGGTTCCGTGTGGCGGTCGAGTTCGCGGATGGCGAGGTCGCCAGCCCCGAGATCGCTGCCAAGCTGTCTGCCGCCCTCGAGAAGCTCGGGGTCGGCTTTGCGTGACGGAGGCCCACGACGGAAGAGATTAAGGGACCATGCTGATTGGCCCCGGGTGCCTATCGGGGGCGGGAAGAGCTTCTCCAACCCCGCCATGATCCTGCCACAAGAACTTGAGGCTTTCTGCGGGTTCTCGACTGGCTGGTAAATCGCCCAGGTCGCCAGGTTCGGAGAGAAAGCGGCCGGAGAGAGGGCTTTTCCCACTCCGTTCCGCCTTCGCACCCGCCAGCCGGTGCGCGAGAACCATGGAAAACCTGCGCCTCACGGCGCGGCCGTAAGTCGGATAGACAGGTTACGCCGAGAGGAGATGGCGTCCCATAGGGGATTCGAACCCCTGTTGCCGCCGTGAGAGGGCGGTGTCCTAGGCCTCTAGACGAATGGGACGTGGAGGCGAGGCCGGCTATCT
>JADGGZ010000407.1 GCA_019689675.1 Rhodospirillales bacterium
CGGCCGCTCTGGCGTCGCGCCGGAAAGTGGTTTTTCGTCCATGGCGGCTTCCATCCGGCGATGCTGAGCCGCGACGAGGGGCCGCCTGCCGGCGAGAAGACGAAGGCGGGCTGGCTCGCCGCTCGCGCGCTCTATGGCGAGACCGATGGGACCAAGCACCCGGACGGGTTCCCGCAGCGGACCTACCGCTGGGTGGATCTCGTTCCGGCGGAGCTCACCGTCGTCATCGGCCACGACGTCGTCTCAACCGCGACGATCGTGCGCCGCCGCGGTGGCCAGGGCGGCGAGGTCATCCATCTCGACACGGGCGTCGACCGCGGCGGAAAGCTGTCGTGGCTCGACATTCCCGCCTCCGAGCTCCGGGCTCAGTAATCCATTCTCCAGTTGAGCCCGATTCCTGCGCCGCCGCTCCTGCTGCCGACCTCGGTCTGGACGGTGATGTTCGGAAGGACTTCCACCTCGACCCTCGCCCTGCTCTCCCCCGAGAGGCTCTGATCGATCCCGACAAAGACGCCATCGGAGATGTACTTTCCGGCCGAGAGCGTCGGGTTCGGCTGCGTGCCGCTGCCGGAGCCGACATCGAGCCGGTCGAGCCCGAGCGTCCCGCGAAGTCGGTCGACGACGCCGGGACCGCCGCCTGCGAGCGCGGCCGCAGCCTGGGCGAGCTGAAGCCCTTGCGCCGCCGTGAGCTGACCAGCATCGCGGTTGAAGAGCACGCGGGCGAGGATCTCGTCCTGGGGAAGCTCCGGAGTCGAGCTCAGGCGCAAGGTGGGCGCCGACGCGCTTCCGCCGATCACGGCCTCGGCCGTAATGCCTGCCGTCTGCGCCTGCGCGACAAGGTCGAGCCTCGGATCGATTCGATCACCGCCATCGAACGCGATCTCGCCGCGCTCGAGGGTGAAGCGCCGGCCGAGAAGATCGAAGCTGCCGCTCACGACCTGGAGACGGCCGACCAGCTCCGGGGCCGCGGTAGTGCCGCGAACGCTGAGCCGGCCCTGCCACTCGCTATCGAGCCCCCGACCACGCACGAATGTCCGTCCCGGGATCTCGACGTCGATGTCGAGCGCGACAGGCAGGCGCGGCTCGGCGCTCGCCGCGGCTTCGGGCGTCAGCCGCTCTCCGGTTCGACTGTCGATCTCGATGACATCGAGGGTCGGCGCGGATGCGGCGGCACGCTCCGGGACGCGCAATTCCGCCTCGTCGACGCGCAGCCGCGCCCCCACGCGCGGTTCGATGATCGTGCCAGCGACACGCACCTCGCCGCTGGCCGCGGCCGTCATGTCGTCGCGACCGAGAAGACGGAAGCGCGTCAGCGTGGCAACCACGTCGAAGAGCGGGCCGGGAGTCGCAGAGAGGAGCACGCCGCCTTTCGCGGCAAGCTCGCCCCGTCTCCCGTCACGGGCCGAGAAGCGGCGCAGCACAAAGCGGTCGTTGTCGCCGGCGAGCTCGGCGGTGATGCCGGTGACGAGGGTTCCGAGCTCGAGGCTCTCGTAGCGGCCGTTCTCCAGGGCGAGAACGCCGCCCGCCTGGGGCGTCGCCAGGGTGCCGCGAACGGTGGCATCGATACGAAACCGGCCCGAGACGCGATCTTCGCCGATCGGCAGAAGGTCAACGAAGCTCGCCAGCTCGCCGTCGCCCTCGGCGTGGAAGCTGACCGGCTCGTTCCCGGGGATCTCGATGGCGAGGGTCGACGGATCGAGCCGAAGCGGCAGGAATCCGGAGAAGCCGAGCGCAGCGCCCCGAAGACCGTCGAACCGGCCGCGCAAATCGACTCGTTGCTGGCGCCACGTCGCCTCCGCCACGACCCCGAAGGGAGGGACCTGCGGGCGGGTGTGAAGGCCGGTGCCCTCGACGACGAGTCGGCCCTCGGGCTTCGCGAGCGTCCCCGAAGCCGAAAGCTCGAGCCCGAGCTCGCCGCTCGCCTCCTCTCCTGCCAGGCGCGCGAGGAGAGCGACCGGCAGTCGCCGCCCCGAGAAAGCCGCCTCGATCGCGTTCCCCGTCAGCGACGCGGAACCCGCGAAACGGCCCTTGCCCAAGGTGAGGTCGAGCCCGGAAAGGGAGAAATCCTTCCCGCGACGCGTCGCAGCGAAGGGTTTCCGGAGCGCGACCGGGTCCTTGCCGAAGCTGCCGTCGAGGCGCGCCATATGCAGCGTTTCGCCCGTGCG
>JADGGZ010000408.1 GCA_019689675.1 Rhodospirillales bacterium
GGGCCGTTGATGACGCGCGCCGCGTCGGGCATCGCCGATTTCGACGAGCTGCTCGACAAGGCGCGGGCGAAGGCGCCGCGGCGGAGCCTCGTCTCCATCGATGATGTCGGCATCGCCGTCGCCTATCTCGCGACCGACGCCGCCAAGCTCATCACGGGAGAGACGCTCTACATCGACGGCGGCTACCACATCATCGACTGAGGGGTGCCGACATGAGCAGAACCGTGCTGCGGCGGTGCTCTCTCACCGGATCTCTTCTTGCCCTCGCCATGATCGCCGCGCCCGCGGCTAGTGCAGGTCCGGCCGAGCCGGGCAAGGCCGTGCCGACCGTTGGGGTGGCATCCGTGACCCGCAAGGCCGCGACTCCGTCGCTCACATTCACCGGCCGCATCGAGGCGGTGGCGAAGGTCGAGCTTCGTGCCCGCGTCGATGGCTACCTCGAACAACGGGAATTCACAGAGGGCGGTGAAGTCAAAGCCGGCGATCTCCTCTTCGTGATCGAAAAAGGCCCTTACGAGGCGCAGCTCGCGCAGATCGAAGCTTCGATCGAGGCGGCGTCCGCCGCCCTCCGGCTCGCACAGCTCGAGCTCGACCGCAAAGTCGAGCTTCTGCGCAAGCAGGTCGTCGCGCAGGCACAGGTCGACGATGTCCGGGCCAAGCATGACGAGGCGCAGGCGGCGCTCCTGCGGCAGAAGGCTGCGGCAATGGAGGCGACGCTCAATCTCGGCTATACGGAGATTCGCGCCCCCGTCTCCGGCCAGATCGGCCGCGCGGCCTTCTCGGTCGGCAACTATGTGGGACCGTCGAGCGGCACGCTCGCGACGCTCGTCAGCCGCGACCCGATATACGCGACGTTTCCGGTCTCCCAGCGCGAGCTGATCGCGGTCAGGCAGAAGGCGGTCGAGACCGGCGCCGATATGCGCGCGATCACGGTCCGCCTCCAACTCGCCGACGGGAGCTCCTACAGAGAGGTCGGCAAGCTCGACTTCGTCGACGTCACGATGAGCCGGGAGACCGACACGGTTCTGGTTCGCGCCGAGTTCCCCAACCCCGACCGCCTGCTCATCGACGGACAGCTGGTGACGGTGCATGTCGAACTGGCGACGGGCGAAACCGCGCTTTTCGTGCCGCAACAGGCTCTGCAATTCGACCAGACCGGCTTTTACGTTCTCGTCGTCGACAAGGAGAACCGGGTCAAGATCCGCCGCATCACCCTGGGCGAGGGCCGCGAGGGCGAGGTGGAGGTCAAATCCGGACTGGCGGAGGAGGAAAGAGTCATCATCGACGGCGTCCAAAAGGTGCGCCCCGATCAGGTCGTCGAGGTAACGGCTGCTGCGGCCGGGACGCCGCGATGATCTCCCACATCTTCATCGATCGGCCGAGGCTCGCGATCGTCATTTCGCTGGTGATCAGCATCGCCGGGCTCATCGCGCTCAAGGCGATTCCGGTGGCGCAGTTTCCTGAGATCGTGCCGCCTCAGGTGCAGGTCACGACCCTCTATCCGGGTGCCGGCGCGGGGGTAGTCGAGACCACCGTGGCGCAGCCGATCGAGTCCCAGGTGATCGGCGTCGACAACATGCTCTACATGAAGTCGACCAGCGGCAACGACGGCTCGTACACCCTTACCGTCACCTTCGCCGTCGGCACGGACCCGGACATCAACACGGTGAACCTGCAGAACCGGGTCAACCTGGCCGAACCGCAGCTCCCGGAAGAGGTCCGGCGGAACGGCGTCAGCGTGAAGAAGAAATCCTCCGCGTTCCTCCAGGTGGTCAACATCTACTCGCCGAGCCAGGAATACGACACGCTGTTCCTCAGCAACTACGCCACGATCAACATTCTCGACAGGATCAAGCGCATCCGCGGCGTCGGCGACGCCTATCTCTTCGGCGGACTCGACTACAGCATGCGGATCTGGGTCGAGAACGAGCGGCTCAACTCGCTACAGATAACCCCTAACGACATCGTCCAGAGCCTCAAGGCCCAGAACATCCAGGCCGCGGTAGGCCGGATCGGCGCTCGCCCGGTGTCGGACGATCAGCAGTTCCAAATCAACATCCAGACCAAGGGCCGCCTGACCACGGTCGAGGAGTTCGGGAACGTGGTGGTGCGGGCGAACCCGGACGGCTCGCTGGTGCGCATCCGCGACATCGCC
>JADGGZ010000409.1 GCA_019689675.1 Rhodospirillales bacterium
CCTCCTTCATGAGGCCGATGATCTGGAAATAGGCGAGGTCGAAAACCGTCGGCCCGAGCGCGAAGTAGCCGAAGGTGAAGGCGAGAAAGAGCAGCGTGAAGGAGATCGGCACGCCGATGAAGATCGCCCCCAGAAGCACCAGGAGCATGAGAAGGCCGATGAACGCTTCGCCGGTCATACCTCCACCTTCTCCTTCTGCTCGAGCTCGAGGCCGGTTCGCGCCATGTAGAGGCTCTTGAGGAGCTCCGAGACGCCCTGAACGAGGAGAAGGGCGCAGGCGAGCGGTATCACGCCCTTGTACGGCCACAGCAGCGGCCGCCAGGGCGTTTGGTCGGACGTCTCGCCTACCTCGAAGGCATAGACCGCCTCCTCTAGGCTGAATGCGAAAAGCATCGCGAGACTCGGAAAGAAGAAGACGATGTACGCGACGGAATCGATCACCCCTTTGCGGCGTACCGAGAACTTTTCCCAGAAGAAGTCGGTGCGAATGTGCGCTCCCTTGTGAAGCGCGTAAGCAGCTCCCAGCATGAACAGTGTGCCGTAGCTCATGTAGGTGAGCTCGAACGACCAGCTGGTCGGCGAGTGAAACACATAGCGGGCGATCACCTCGTAGCTCACCACCAAGACGAGCGGTATCGAGAGCCACGAGACGACCGTGCCCGTTCGATCGGTGAACCGGTCGATCGAGCGGATCACCTGCAGCAAGATCGGTGATGGCCGGGACATGGCCTCCCCTGTTCGACGCTGCATGCTTCCCCCTGCCCGTCTCGTCGGACGGATCGCCTGCGCGGATAGCGGAGGAGCGGCGTCGCCCGCCCCGCCGGTCATCTCCCGCTCAGCGTCTTTCGGGGAAGTAGTAGTTTGCGACGAACGAGTACGGGATGAAGTAGAAGCGCTTCGCCGGCACCACGAGAGCGGCGTACTTGCGCTGCGACTCGAGGGTCTTCTTGAAGAAGGGATTCTTCGCCGACTCCTCTGCCGCCAGCTCGTCCCAGCCCTTCAGGAACTCGCGCAGAATGTCGGGCGGCGTGCGCAGGATCTGCACGCCGTGCTTCTCCTGCAGCGTCTTCAACGCTTCCGCGTTCTGCATCTGCCATTTCGGCCACCAGACGAGAAAGGCTTCGTTGGCCGCCGACTTGATCCATTCCTGCTCCTGCGGCTTCAAGGAGTTCCAGACGGCGCCGTTGAGGAGAAGTTCGCCGATCGTGACTTCTCATGCACGCCCGGCGAATAGTGGTACTTCCACAAGTTGTGAAACCCGAGACGCAGGTCCTCTTCGCCGCCGATCCACTCTGCGCAGTCGATCACGCCGCGCTGCGCCGAGGGAATGATCTCGCCCGCGGGCATATTGTCCACGGTGAAGCCGAGCCGTTGCCACCCTCGCCGGCGATACCGGTCTGGCGGCATTTCATTCCCTTCATGTCCTCGATCTTTTCGATCGGCCGGTTGAACCAGCCGAAGGCCTGCGGGCCCGAGGGCAGGATCGGGAACGCCACGACGTTGAGGTGCAGCTGCTCCTGGTAGAACTCCTTCTGCAGCTCGAGGCCGCCGCCGTAATAGAACCAGCCCATCACATCCATGTAGTCCATGCCGAACGTGCCGCCGGGACCGCCGGTGAACAGGATCGAGGCCTTGTTCTTGCCGGTCCAGTAGCCGCCCCATGCATGCGCGCCGTCGATCACCCTCTTGTGCACGGCGTCGAGCACCTCGAATGCCGGCACCACCTGGCCGGCCGGCATCGCCTCGACCTTGAGAGTACCGCCCGAGAGCTTCTCGACACGTCGGCCCAGTAAAGGAACTGCTCATGGAGGGTCAGGCTCGCCGGCCAAGTCGACTGCATTTCTAAGACGCGCTGGGCGTCCGCACCGTAAGAAGAGGCAACGGCGAACGTGAGCCCCAGAGCGGCGCAGAACGCGCTGCGGACACATCTCATCATTTGAAGCCTCCGAGTTTCCCGGCTCTGATCGGCCGTTCTCGAAAGCCTAAGAGACTAAACGACCGCCCGGATAGTGCGCGGATCTGTCAGTACTACTGTCGTATTACTTCGTTCGTCAGCCGCTTTTCGATTCGATCCGAGCGCCCACGCTCTCGGCGGCAACGCGCAGTTCCTCCCACGTCGCCGCCTCGATCGGGATCCCGCGGGCTGTCCGTTCC
>JADGGZ010000410.1 GCA_019689675.1 Rhodospirillales bacterium
GCCGAGGCCTACGCCAAGGGCACGCTCGAGTTCGAGCTCGACGGCGAGAAGCTGCACGGCCGCTGGGCCCTCATCCGCATGGGCGGGCGCGCCGGCCGGGAAGGCGGCAAGGAGAACTGGCTTCTCGTCAAGATGCGGGACGAGGCGGCGCAGGAAGGCAGCGGCAGCGCGATCGTCGACGACAGTCCGCGCTCGGTCGAGAGCGGGCGCACGATCGAGGAGGTCGCCGAGGAGCGCGACCGGGTCTGGCGCTCCGATCGCGGCGATGGGGCTCCGAAGCCAGCCGCGACGCCGGGCGCGAAGAAGGCGCGCCTTCCCGAGCGCTTCGCGCCGCAGCTCGCGACGCTCGTCGCCCGGCCTCCCGGGGGCGACAACTGGCTTCACGAGATCAAGTTCGACGGCTACCGCCTCCTCGCGCGCATCGAAGACGGGCGCGTTCGGCTCGTCAGCCGCAACGGGCTCGACTGGACGGAAAAGTTTCCCCGCCTGGCCGAAGCTCTCGGCCGGCTTCCCGTCCGGGCGGCGCTCGTCGACGGCGAGGCGGTGGCGCTCGACGAAAACGGCCATTCGAGCTTTCAGCGTCTCCAGGAGGCGCTCGCCTCCCAGCGCACCGACGAGATCGTCTTCTACGCGTTCGACCTCGTTCACCTCGACGGCTGGGACCTTTCCGAGGCGAAGCTGGTCGATCGAAAGGCGCTTCTCGAAGCGCTGATTCCCCGCGGCGAGGGGGTCGTGCGCTACAGCGATCATCAGGAAGGAAACGGCAAGGCGTTCTACGAGGCCGCCTGCAGGATGGAACTCGAAGGCACCGTCGCGAAGGAACGCGATGCGCCCTATCGCTCTGGCCGCGGCCGCGCCTGGGTCAAGACGAAATGCCTCGATCGCGAGGAGTTCGCTGTCGTCGGCTGGACCGATCCCGCCGGCAGCCGCGTCGGCCTCGGCGCGCTCGTGCTCGGCTATTACGACGAGGCCGGCAAGCTCCACTACGCAGGCCGTGTCGGCACCGGCTTCGACGCCAAGCTCCTCCACGAGCTGCGACGTCGGTTCGAGCGCGAGGGCGAGGTGAAAAAGCCGTTCGCGCGCCTGCCGGCGGGCGCGGCACGCGGGGTCCACTGGGTCGAGCCAACGCTCGTCGCGGAGGTCCAGTTCACCGGCTGGACGCGCGACAAGGTCCTGCGGCATCCGGCGTTCCTCGGTTTCCGCGAGGACAAGACGCCGAAAGAGGCCGTCATCGCGCCACCTGCCGAGGTGCCGCCGGCCGCGCCGAAGTCGCGACGGCGGGCGCGCGCGTCGCCGGCGGCCTCGCCGCTCTCGAACGAGGACAAAATCCTCTATCCCGGCCGCGGGTTCACGAAGCGTGATCTTGCGAACTACTACGAGGCGGTCGCGGATGATGCGCTCGCGCACCTCGCTCGCCGCCCTTTGACGCTCGTTCGTTGCCCCGACGGTCAGGGTGCTCCGTGCTTCTTCCAGAAGCATGTGGGATCGGGCGTGCCGGATGCGGTCGGCACTGTCGAGGTCGCGGAGAAGGAGGGCGGGACCGGCACGTACCTCGTCGTGGAAGATGCGGCCGGACTCGTCGCGTTGGTGCAGATGGGCGTGCTCGAGATCCATCCTTGGGGCTCGACCATCGACGACATCGAGCGTCCCGACCGTCTCGTCTTCGATCTCGACCCGGACGTCGACCTTCCCTGGAAGCGGATCGTCGAGGCGGCGCTCGGGCTGCGCGGCATGCTCGGCGCGCTGGGGCTCGAGAGCTTTCCGAAGACGACCGGCGGCAAAGGGCTCCACGTCGTCTTGCCGGTCCGGCCGGAGCTCGACTGGGACGAGGCGAAGGCCTTCACGAAGGCGGTCGCCGAGGCGATGGCCGCGGCGCAGCCCAATCGTTACACCGCCGTGATGGCGAAGCGCGCCCGCAAGGGGAGACTCTTCATCGACTATCTGCGCAACGGCCGGGGCAACACCGCGGTCGGCGCGTTCTCGACCCGCGCGCGTCCCGGGGCGCCGGTCTCGACGCCAGTCTCCTGGGACGAAGTGGAAGAGGGCATCCGCTCCGATGCCTTCACGATCGAGACGCTGCCGCGCCGCCTCGAGACGCTGAAGGAGGATCCCTGGCCCGGCTGGGACCGGGCGCAGCGGCA
>JADGGZ010000411.1 GCA_019689675.1 Rhodospirillales bacterium
GTCGCCCATGACGAGGTCGGGGGTCGCCTGGACGTAGGTGCCGGGGATGCCGACGAGCCCGTCGAGCTTCTCGACGAGCACGCGCGCGTTCGGCTCGATCGCGAAGCCGATGTAGAGCACCTGCTCGTAGAAGCGGGCGTGCGCCTCGCGAGCGCTCTCGTAGACGAGCTTCTCGGAGATCGCTCCGTTCTCGGGCCCGAGCACGATCGCCACCGGCTCCTCGCCGGGCTCGAGCAGCGCCTCGGCGCCGATCGTCAGCGCCTTCGCCGGCGGCCGCACGTTGCGCAGCGTGATCGTCCGGTTGCCGGGAAACTGGAGCACCGGGCTTCGACGCAGCGCCTCGAGCATCCGCTCGACGAACGACCCGTCCACCGCGGCCAACGGCTCGCCGCTTGCGTCGTCTGCTCCATCGCCGTCCAGGTCGGCGGGCGTGGGGATGGTGGCCTCGACGCAGAAGGGGCCGGTGACCCGGGTGATCCCCGACACGACCTCGGGGCGGTCAACGAGCACCTCCTCCTTGGGCGGCTCGTCGTTCGCGATCGACTTGAGCGTCACGTGCGGGACGATGCCGCCGACTTCCTCGCCCTTCGCGTTCTGCTTGCGCTTGTAGACAAAGCCCCCGGCAGGGCCTCTGGCGGGATCCTTGAGCTCGTAGTAGGGGAAGGTGGCCGTCAGGAGCCGCTGGCGGGTCAGCGCGAGCGGGACGCGGGAGGTGTCGATCGTGATCCACCGCCGGCCCCACTGCTCGGCGACGTACGCGGTCGTGCCCGAGCCGCACGTCGGATCGAGGACCAAATCGCCAGGGTCGGTGCTCATTAGCACACACCGTGCAGCAGCCCGACGGTTTGTCTGCACCACATAGAACGGCTGCTGGTCGCCGTGGAGGTCGTTCCACACATTCGTGAGGTAGAGGAAGGGCCAGTCAGACCATCTCACGATCCCGCCGAGCGACCGACCACCTCCGTCGAACAGGCGCCCGGCATCTGCGAGCCGCTTCATTTGTGTCTCTGGATCGAATCGCCAGTGAAGGTGCGGTCCGACCGAATAAGACTTCCCGTGCCATACAAACGGAACGCTGCGCGTTGGGCTGTCGTTCTGGCTCACAAGCGGATAGTTCACGCGGGCGAATTCCCAACCGTCATCGAGAAGCCGATCGATCTCCGCTTCCGAGAGCTTCGTGGCCCGCCGGATCTCCCCGTTCGGCGAAATGAGCGTGTTGAACTTCGGATCCTCTTCGGGTTTCCTCCGCTGCTCCACGAGAGGGCGAACCTTCACACGATCGCGGTCTCGCGCGTACCAGAGGATGAAGTCATTGACAGGATCCGTCGGCGTCGTGGCGCCCTTCTTCTTCAGAACAATCGAAACAACGCTGTTTTCGCTTCCAAACACCTCGTCCATCAGCTCGCGCACATGGTGCACGTTCTCGTCCGAGATCTGGACGAACACGCTTCCCGACGGCGTCAGCAGCTCTCTCGCGAGCATCAGCCGATCCCGCAGGTACGTGAGGTACGAATGCAGCCCGAGCTCCCAGGTGTCGCGGTAGGCCTTGACCATCTCGGGCTCGCGGGTGAGGTGCTCGTCGTCTCCGTCCTTGACGTCCCGCCGGCGGACGAAGGGCTGGAAGTTCGAGCCGAACTTCACGCCGTAGGGCGGGTCGATGTAGATCATCTGCACCTGGCCGCCGAGGCCCTCGTACTCGAGCAGGCTGTTCATGACGACGAGCGAGTCGCCGAGGATCAGCCGGTTCACCCAGCCGCCGGTGTGCTCGTAGGCCTCGAGCTGCTGGTGGAGCGCAAGCTGCGGGTCGCCGAAGAGGGTGAGCTCCAGCTGGCGGTCGCGCTGGTGCCCTGTGAGCGTCTCGAGGATCGCCTTCGTCGAGAGCCGCTCGTGGACGAACAGCGGAAGCGTCGGCACCTCGAAGGAGAGTCGCTCCGCCTTGCCCGCCCAGTTGAGGAACGGCCTCGAGAGCGCCTTCAGGCGGGCGACCGCGTCGTGGAGCCCGCGCACCTCGACCTCGCCGAAGCGGCGCGGCCCCGGGAACACGAACGGCGGGTCGAGCGCCGCGGCCTCCTCGATCTGCGCGATCAGCCACTCGCCGAGCTCGCGCGCCCAGTTCTGCCCGTCCCAGTCGAGCGCGGGC
>JADGGZ010000412.1 GCA_019689675.1 Rhodospirillales bacterium
GTTGGTCGTCGTCCAGGGGCCCCGCTTTTCGAGCCGAGCAGAGTCCCGGTTCCACGCGGCGCAAGGCTGGTCGATCGTGAACATGACGGGACAGCCGGAGGCTGGGCTCGCCCGCGAACTCGGTTTGTGTTACACGACGATCGCCATCGTGACCGATCTCGATGCCGGGCTCGGCGAGGGAGAAGGCGTCACCGAAGCCGACGTTTTCCAGGCGTTCGAGCGCTCCATCGCCCGAGTTCGCACGCTTCTCGCCACGGTCGTCGAAGAAGCCCCCGTCGAACCGGGCTGCTCCTGCGCCGACGTTCCTCCCATCCCGGACTCACCTCCGCCGCCGGGCCCCCTCTCGTGACGAGGAGAAGGTCGGGTCGGCGCGGCGCGCCGCGTTGGCTCGGGTGGTTCGCGCCCGCTCCTCCTCCGCTGGACGACGCTCCGCGGTTCGCCCGCGAGGAAACGCCGTCCTCGCCGCGAGATTTCGCGGTTCGCGCGGCGCGTCGGGGTGCCGTCACGGTGCGCCGTTATCGCCGCCTGCTCGGTGCCCTGGGCCTGACGCTCGTCGTCCTCGGCGCCTTCGACGCACGCCGCGCCGGGGAACGTACGGTTCCGGTCGTCGTCGCGGCACACGATCTCTCGACCGCCGCGCCGCTCACGGATGCCGATGTTCGGATCGCACATCTGCCTGCCGGTGATCTGCCCGACGGAACGCTCTCCGACCCGGCCGCGGTGAGAGGACGACGTCTGGCCGCACCTGCGCGGCGCGGTGAAGTCCTCACCGACGTCCGTTTGAGGTCACCGACGGCGGCGGGGCGCGACGGAAAACTGAGCCTGCCGGTGCGGATCTCCGATGCCGGAGTCGCCTCCCTGGTGCACGTCGGAGAGCATGTCGACGTCCTCGCCGCGGGGGAGGACACACCGGGTGGTCGCGCGGAGGTGGTCGCCGCAGATGTGGAGGTCCTCGCGATCCCGGCCGACCAAGAGGCGGATTCGCCGCTGGGTGCGCTGGTGGTCCTCGCGGTGACCCCGGAGACGGCCCGCGATGTGGCGCAGGCAGAAGCAACGGCTCGGCTCACCATCGCGCTGCGAGACTGAGCCGCACGTGAGGACGACGAAGCATCGGCCGGATCGAGAGCGCAGGGAAAATCGCGCGGCAAACAGCGCAAACGTCCCGGGGAGTCGATAGATTTTCCTACGACCGTGCCGAGTTCCTCGATGAGGACGAACTCGACGCACTCGGCCTTTCGACGTCGGAAAGGGGAGAATCGACGATGTCGGGATTCAAGAAATTCCTTCTCCGTGGGAACGTAGTCGACCTGGCGGTGGCCGTCGTCATCGGCGCGGCTTTCTCCGGCCTGGTACAAGCGTTCGTCAAGGATTTCCTCACGCCGCTGATCGGCCTCATCGGCGGAAAGGGCCTCTTCGCGAACCGCAGTTTCACCGTCCGCCACAGCGTTTTCAGCTACGGGGATTTCATCAATGCCGTCATTTCGTTCGTCATCGTGGCGGCGGTCGTCTACTATCTCGTGGTGCTACCGTTCAGCGCGCTGCTCGCGCGTTTCCAGAAGGCTCCCGAGCCGGACGCTCCCAGTCGCACCTGCCCCGAATGTCTGAGTAACATACCCGCGGCCGCCCGCCGCTGCGCGTTCTGCACGGCGGTCTCCGAACCCACTCCCCCGCAAGCTCCGACCATGGCTCCCGACTGACGGGAAGGTTTGCGGAGGCCGAAGAGGTCGGCGAGGATCCCTGGTCGGCGTTACGAGGCCGAGTCCCTCTCTGGCTCGCCGTGAGCTGCGGACTCCTCGGCCGTGGACGCGCCTTGCTCGGCGTCGAGGTCGAGAACTCGGGCGTGCAGCGTCGATCTTTGTTGGAGCGCGGCGCGGAGCGCTCGGTGCAGACCGTCTTCCAGATACAGCTCGCCGCGCCAACGAACGACGTGCGGGAAGAGGTCGCCGTAGAAGGTGGAGTCGTCGTCGAGGACGACGTCGAGAGCGAGGACCCGCTTGGTGGTAATCAGTTCGTCCAGTCGGACGAGCTGCGGAGCCACCTGCGACCATTCCCGCTGCGTCAGGCCGTGCGGCGGGTAGGGTCGGCCGTCCAGAACGGCTTTGAAGATCACTCGCTCCTCCGTGGAGAGCCTGGTG
>JADGGZ010000092.1 GCA_019689675.1 Rhodospirillales bacterium
CGAAGCCGCGGTCGTCGGACGCGCCGACGCGGACGGCCTCGTGAAGCCGGAGGCGCATGTCGTGCTGAAGGACCGGCGCGAGGCGGGCGAGGCGCTCGCCGCCGAGCTCCTGCAGCACTGCAAGACCCGGCTCGCCCCTTACAAATACCCGCGCTGGGTGCGCTTCCTGCCCGAGCTGCCCAAGACCGCGACCGGCAAGATCCAGCGCTACAAGCTGCGCGCGGCAGCGGTACAAGAGACCGCGTGATGCGGGCGTGAAGGCCTGTCGGGATCCGATCGACGGCTGGACTTCGCGCGATCCCGATGGAAGGATCGCGCCCTCGACACTTTCCCCCTGAATCGCGCCCGTGCCGTCCTCGAACTCCTTCCGCCCTCGCCCCGCCGCTCCGCTCCCGTCGCCGCCTTCGGACGAGACGCGCCGCGTGGCTGAGCCGCTCCTCGTGACCGAAGCGCTCTCGAAGCGCTTCCAGGGGCTCGCGGCGGTCAACAATGTCGCGCTTTCCTTCGAAGCGGGGCGGGTCCACGCGGTGATCGGGCCGAACGGCGCCGGCAAGACGACGCTCATCAATCTTCTTTCCGGCGAGCTGCCGCCGACGAGCGGCCGCATTCTCCTGCGCGGGCGCGACATCACCGGGCTTCCGGCGCATCGCATCGCCCGGCTGGGACTCGGGCGGAGCTTTCAGAGAACGAACATCTTCCCGCAATTCACCTGCCGCCAGAATTGCTGGCTCGGCGCGCAGGCGCGTCTGCCGAGCTCGATGCGCTTCTTCCGCCCGGCGCGACGCTTCCGGGCGATCGGCGAGGCGGCCGAGCGTGCGCTCGAGGTTTGCGGCCTTGCCGCACGCGCGGAAACGCCCGCCGCGTCTTTGAGCTACGGCGAGCAGCGCCAGCTCGAGCTCGCGATGCTACTGGCGAGCGAGCCGGAAATCCTGCTTCTCGACGAGCCGCTCGCCGGGATGGGCCCGGAGGAATCGTGGCGCGTCGTCGAGCTTCTCCGGAGCCTCGCGAAAACCCACACGCTCATCCTCGTCGAGCACGACATGGACGCGGTCTTCGCGATCTCCGAGCAGATCACCGTCATGGTCAACGGCGAGGTGCTCGAGACGGGCTCGCCCGAAGCGATCCGCGCGAGCAGCGCGGTCCAGGAGGCCTATCTCGGCCGCGAGGAGGCAGCCGCGTGACGACCGCTCCTCTGCTCGAGGTCAGGGGCCTTCACACCTACTACGGCCAGAGCCACGTCCTGCACGACGTCGCGTTCTCGCTCGCCGCCGGGGAGACGCTCGCCCTCATGGGGCGGAACGGGATGGGCAAGACCACGACGCTGCGCTCGATCTTCGGCCTGACGCCGCCCCGCCGCGGCGAGATCCGGGTGCGCGGCCGAGTCGTGACCGGCATGGCGCCGCATCGGATCGCCCGCGCCGGGCTCGCGCTGGTGCCCGAGGGCCGCGGCATGTTCCCGACGCTCACCGTCCGGGAGCATCTCGTGATGGCGGCCCGGCCCGGGCACGACGGCCGCCAGGACTGGACGCTCGACCGCGTCCTCGACCTCTTCCCGCGCCTCGCGCAGCGAATCTCTCACTTCGGGACCCAGCTCTCGGGCGGCGAGCAGCAGATGCTGACGATCGGCCGCGCCCTCATGACGAATCCCGACCTCATCCTCCTCGACGAGGCGACGGAGGGGCTGGCGCCGCTCATCCGGCGCGAGATCTGGTCGGTGATCCGGCGCATCAAGGAGGCCGGCGTCGCAACCATCGTCGTCGACAAGGACTTCCGCACGCTCGGCGAGATCGCGGACAAGAGCGTGATCCTCGCCAAGGGGCGCGTCGTCTTCTCCGGCAGGCCGGCCGAGCTCGCCGCCGACCCCGCGCTCCTCGCCCGGCATCTCGGCGTCTAGGCAAGCCGGCCGGGCGCGGCGAGCCGGTTGCGGAAAAATCGGTAATTCGGTACTATCATACCGATTTATCGGAGCGCCACATGAAACGCCTTCTCGGCCTCGTCCTCAACGGCCGCGCACGCACCGATGCGGTCCGCGCCGACACGCTCCTCCTCGACTATCTCCGCGAGACCGCCGGCCTCACTGGGACGAAGCGCGGCTGCGACGGCGGCGAATGCGGCGCCTGCACGGTGCTGGTCGACGGGGTGCCGCGGCTGTCGTGCCTCACCCTCGCCGCGCGCTGCGAGGGCGCTCACATCGAGACGATCGAAGGCGCGGCAGCGAACGGCCGCCTCTCGCGCCTTCAGCGCGCGTTCCACGAGAAGCTCGGCACACAGTGCGGCTTCTGCACGCCCGGCATGATCATGGCCGCCGAGGCGCTGCTGCGCCGCAACCCCGCCCCGGGCGAGCAAGAGATCCGCGATGCGCTCGCCGGCAATCTCTGCCGCTGCACCGGCTACGTGAAGATCATCGAGGCGGTGAAGGCTGCCGCGGCGCCCGCCGAGGCCGCGCCGTGAGGCGCACGGCAGGCAAACCGACGCCGCTCGTCGACGGCATCGAGAAGGTGACCGGCCGAGCGCGCTACACCGCGGACCTCGACGGCCCGGAGACACTCGTCGGCCGGATCCTCAGAAGCCCGCACGCCCATGCCGAGATCGTCGCGATCGACGTCTCCGCCGCCGCCCGCTACCCCGGCGTAAAAGCCGTCGTCACCGGCGCCGATTGCGACAAGACCTACGGCGTCCTGCCGATCGCGATGAACGAATATCCTCTCGCGCGGGAGAGGGTGCGCTACCGCGGCGAGCCGGTCGCGGCGATCGCTGCGGTCGACGCGGCCGCGGCCGAGACGGCCCTCGCCCTCATCCGGGTCGAATACCGGGTCCTTCCCGCCGTCTTCACCGCGGCCGAGGCGCGGGCGCCGGGGGCGCCGCCGCTCCACTCCGACCGACCCGACAACATCGTGCGCGAGGTCCACCACGTCTTCGGCGACGTGGATGCCGGCTTCGCTGCAGCCGAGTTCGTGCGCGAGAAGCGCTTTCATTGCGCCGAGGTGAACCATGCGCAGATGGAGCCACACGCCGCGCGCGCGAGCTGGGATGAGGAGCGGCAGCGCCTCTCTTTCTGGAGCGTCACCCAGGTACCGTATTACGTGCATCTGATGCTGGCGCGCTGCCTCGATCTCGAGATGGGGCAAATCCGCGTCGTGAAGCCCTTCGTGGGCGGCGGCTTCGGCGCGCGCACGGAGACGCTCAATTTCGAGATCATAACGGCGCTTCTCGCCCGCGCGGCGCGCGGAACCGTGCGGATGGAGCTGACGCGCGAGGAGACGTTCCTCACCCATCGCGGCCGCCCCGAGACGGAGATCCGCTTGAAGCTCGGCCTCGCGCGCGACGGCCGCATCACCGCTGTCGATTGCGAGGTCGTGCAGCGCGGCGGCGCATACTCGGGCTACGGCATCGTCACGATCCTCTATGCCGGCAGCCTCCTCCACGGGATCTACGCGATCCCTGCGGTGAAATACGACGGCTATCGCGTCTACACGAACACCCCGCCCTGCGGCGCGATGCGCGGTCACGGCACGGTGGACGTGCGGCATGCCTTCGAATGCCTTCTCGACGAGATGGCGGAGGAACTCGGCCTCGACCCGTTCGAGGTCCGCCGCGTCAATCTTCACGCCCCGCCGCTCACGACCGCGAACGGCATCATCGTCAACTCCTGCGGCCTCGGCGAATGCCTCGACAAGGTCGAGAAGGCGAGCCTCTGGCGCGAGCGGAAAGGGCGGCTCCCGCGCGGGCGCGGCCTCGGGATCGCCGCGTCGCACTATGTCAGCGGCGCCGCCAAGCCGGTCCACTGGACCGGCGAGCCGCATGCGGTCGTGAACCTCAAGCTCGACTTCGACGGCGGCATCACCATCCTTACCGGAGCGGCCGATATCGGCCAGGGCTCCTCGACCATGCTCGTCCAGACAGTGGCCGAAGTGCTCGGCCTCGACATGCGCCGCCTGCGCGTCGTCGCGAACGACAGCGACGTGACGCCGAAGGACAACGGCTCCTACTCCTCGCGCGTCACCTTCATGGTGGGCAACGCGGCGATCGACGCCGCCAACCGGCTGAAGGAAGCGCTCGTCGCGGCCGCCGCGAAGAAGCTCGACGCGCGGCCGGACGAGATCGAGTGCGGCGAGGTCTTCCGCATCCCCGGCGGCCAGCATCCCGGCCTTCCCTACGAGGAGATCGTCGCCGCCGCGCTCGCAGGCGGCGGCACGATCACGGTGCGCGGCACCTTCACCGTGCCAGCGGAATACCAGGGCGGCAAGCACCGGGGCGGTGCGGTCGGGTCGACCATGGGCTTCAGCTACGCCGCCCAGGTAGTCGAGGTGGCGGTCGACGAAGACACCGGAACGGTCAAGGTCGAGAAGGTCTGGGTCGCGCACGATTGCGGCTTCGCCATCAACCCGCTCGCAGTCGAGGGCCAGGTCCAGGGCTCGGTGTGGATGGGCATGGGACAGGCGCTCTTCGAGGAGACCCGATACGAGAAGGGCCTGCCGATGCACGCGAGCCTTCTCGAATACCGCGTGCCGACGATTGCGGATTCGCCGCCGATCGAGGTCCACATCGTCGAGAGCCTCGACCCGAACGGTCCCTTCGGCGCCAAGGAAGCGGGAGAGGGCTCGCTCTCGGGCTTCCTCCCGGCCGTCGCCAACGCGATCGCGGACGCGATCGGCGTCCGGTTCGGGACCCTGCCGATCACGCCCGACAAGATCCTGGAGGCGCTCGCCAGGCGCCAGCGCTTGGCGCGCATCGCCGCCGCAACCGCCGCGGCAACGACATGATCCTGCGCCATCCCGATCTCGATCTCGTCGCGCCTGCAACGGCTGAGGAAGCGGTTTGCGCCCTCGCGCGCCGCCCCGGCGGCCGTGCGCTCGCCGGCGGCACCGATCTCGTACCCAATCTGAGGCGCGGGCTCGAGGCGCCGCCCGTGCTCGTCGATCTCGGCGCCGTCGCCGAACTGCAGGTGCTCGAGAAAACCGCTCGGGGGCTGCGCATCGGCGCCGGCGTCACGCTCGCCCGCCTCGCCGATGACGCATCGGTAGTGCGCGAATATCCGGCGCTCGCGGAGGCCGCGCGCGCCATCGCCGGCCCCACCCATCGCGCCGCCGGCACCGTGGGCGGCAATCTCTGCCTCGATACGCGCTGCCTCTTCTACAACCAGAGCGAATGGTGGCGCGCCAGCAACGAATATTGCCTGAAGCGCGGCGGCACGATCTGTCACGTGGCGCCGACCGGTCGGCGCTGCCACGCCGCCTACAGCGGCGAGCTCGCGCCGGCCCTCCTCGTCCTCGGCGCCGAGACCGAGATCGCGGGCCCCTCGGGACGCCGCCGAATCCCGCTCGCCGCGCTCTACGCCGAGGACGGCGCGCGCCATCTGACGCTGGCGGAAGACGAGATCGTGGTCGCGGTGGAAGTGCCGGCCCGGCACGGGCAACGCAGCGCCTACGCCAAGGCGCGGCTGCGCGGCGCCATCGACTTCCCGCTCGCCGGCGTGGCGCTCTCCCTCGTGCAAGAGGACGGGCGCATCGAGCAACTCGAAGTCGCCCTCACCGGCACCAATTCGCGGCCCTTCCTTCTCGCCGGGACCGAGGAGCTCGTCGGCCGCCCGGCGGACGATGCTGCGCTGCAGCGTCTCGACCGTCTCGTGCAGAAGCAGGTATCGCCGATGCGCACGACGATGCTGCCGGCGCATTACCGTCGGCGCGTCGCGGCCGCGCTCGCGCGGCGTCTCTTGCGGCAACTCGCCGGTTTGACGTAGCGCAACGTGCGGCGCATCGTCAGCGGATGAGAATCCGCCGATGACGATGCGCTTCACCGCAGACACCGTCGTCGCCGAAGCGATCGCGGCCGATCCGGCCGTGATCGAACGTTTGGCGAGGATCCATCCCGCCTTCGAGAAGCTGCGCAACCCGCTGCTCCGGAAGGTGATGGCGCGTCTCGTGACGTTCCGAGAGGCGGCCAAGGTGGCAGGGGTCGGAATCGACGTCGTGCTCGCCGCCGCAAACGGCGCGCCGGCCGAAGCCGCTCAGGCACCGGCGGCGGCCGCCGCGCCGGAGGACGAAAAGGCGCCGCTCTGGGTCGAGAACGAAGACCTTCACGATCGCGTCGCGATTGACGTCCGCCCGATCCTCGCCGAGGGCGGCGAGCCGCTGGGCCCGATCATGCGTCTTGCCGCGACGGTCCCGCCGGGCGGGCTCCTCGTCCTCGACGCGCCCTTCGATCCGGCGCCCTTGCGCCGTGTGCTCGGCAACAAGGGCTTCGATTCCTATCGGCGCGCCCTCGCCCCCGACCACTGGCGGGTCTGGTTCCGCCGGCGTCACGAGGACGCGCCGCAAACGGCGCCCGAGCCCGCCGCTGCCGGGACGGCCCGGCCAAGGCAGTGGCGCGACGAGGAAGGGCTTCACATCGACGTGCGCGGCCTGGAGCCGCCGCAGCCGATGCTCGCCATCCTGAAGCTGCTCGAGAGCGGCGCTGTGGAGTCGGGTGCCGTCATCGTCCATCACGAGCGCGAGCCGGTTTTCCTCTATCCCGAGCTCGCCGAGCGCGGCTGGCGTCACGAGTTCCAGCCCGCCGATGCCGGGGAGGTACGGCTCCGAATTACCCGGAGCGGCGGGTGAGCCTCGCCGTGGCGAGCTTTCTCGGAGGGGCAAAGAGCCGGCTTCTGCCCGCCTCGATCCCGTTCCGCTTCTTCGCGGCAGCGGTAGCCGCGCACGTTCTCCTTTGGATCGCGCTCTTCGCCGGATCGGCCGAGGTGCCACGTTTCGTCGGCGGGCTCGGAACGCCGCTCGCCGCCGTGCATCTCTTGACGCTCGGCATGCTGGCCATGACGGCAATCGGAGCCGCCTTCCAGCTCCTTCCCGTCGCGACGAAGCAGCCGATGGCATCGCAGGGCGCCATGCGCCTCACCTCTTGGCTCTTCATCCCCGGGGTCGCGCTCCTCGTGGTCGCGATGGCGACGCGCGCCATCTATCTTCTCGCCGCGGGCGCGCTCCTCGCGACGCTCGGTCTCCTCCTCTTCGCCGGCCTCGTCGCCCACAATCTCTGGCGAGTCAAAGGAATGGGACTCGTCGTCGCGCATGGGCGGGCGGCGCTCGCCGCACTCGTCCTCGTCGCCGCGATCGGTTTCGTGCTCGCGGCCGACTATCACCACTTCTGGGGCATCGACCACGCCCGCACCGCGCTCGCGCACTTCATCCTCGGCGCTTTCGGATTCATGGGAATGCTCGCGCTCGGCTTCAGCTACGTGCTGGTTCCGATGTTCGCGCTCTCCCCAGCACCATCGGCGCCGCTCGGCTACGGTGCGCTCGCGGCCGCGTCGGCGGGCATACTCCTCTCGGTCGCGGGCGCCTTCGCGGCGAGCCCGATGCTCCTCCTGTCCGGCGCGCTGGCCGGGCTCCTCGCCACCCTCCTCCATTTCGAAGCGCTGCGCCGGTCGCTGACGCGCCGCATGCGCAAGCGGCTCGGCCTCTCCTTCATCCTGGTGCGCGGCGCCTGGGTGCTGTTGCCGGCGAGCCTCGCGCTCGGCGCGGCGCTCGCCGCCGGCGCGCCCGTTCCGAACGGGGCCACTCTCTTCGGCTTCCTCGCGCTCTTCGGCTGGCTGCTCACCTTCGTCCTCGGTATCCTGCAGCGGATCATGCCGTTCCTCGGCTCGATGCATGCGACCCGTCCGGGCGGCAAGCCCCCGCTCGTCTCCGAGCTCACGCTCGAAAGGCCGCTTCAGGCGCACGCGGTCGCGCACGGGCTCGCCCTGACGGCGGTGGGCGCGGGGATCGTGCTCGACACGCCGGCGCTGGTCGCGGTCGGAAGCCTGCTTGGCGTCGCGGGGGCGCTCGCCTTCGCCTGGTTCGCCCTCGGGGTCGTACGCCGGATGGGCGGGCTCGGAGCCATCGCGTCATGAGCGACATCGTCGATCAAGCGCGCGACGCGCTCCGGCAGGTGATCGACCCCGAGGCGGGGCTCAACATCATCGACATGGGGCTCGTCTACGACCTGCGCGAGGAGGAAGGCGTGCTCAAGGTGACGATGACCTTCACCACCGAGGCCTGTCCAGCAGGGCCGATGCTGGTGGCGAGCGTCGAGGAGACGCTCTGCGCGCTCCATCCGAACGTCGAGGTCGAAGTGACGTTCGATCCGCCCTGGACGCCGGAGATGATCACCCCCGAGGGACGGGGGCTGCTCGGCCGATGAGATACGCGCGGCGCGCGCTAGCCAGCTTGGCCCGGCGCAAGAAAAGCCGATCTCACAAGGATTTCGCTTGCCCTATTTTCGGTATTTCGGTACTGTTTTACTCTAATGCGAGCCGGCGCGGTAACGCCGGCGAGGAGCGCCCATGCAGTTCGGCCGCCGCATTCCCAACCTTCTCCACGACGAGCATGTCGCGACCATGTCGGCGCTCGAGAAGCTCGAGGGCCTTCTCGGCCGCTACCGGCTGAAGCAGCCGCCGGAAGCTGCCGATCCCGACGTCGCCGCCGTCCTCGGCCAAGTGGCGAGCGCGCTCTCGGCGGAAATGACGACCCATTTCAATTTCGAGGAGGAGGTCCTTTTTCCGGTCCTGATGAGCCGCGGAGAAGGCGACATCGGCGAGCTCCTCGCGGAGGAGCACGCGGCGATCCTCCCCCTGGGCGAGCGCGTTTCGGCACTCGCGACGGAAGGTCGCCGCGACGGTTTCGCACCCGATGCCTGGGCCGAGTTCCACCGGCTGTCCGCGGAGCTGATCGAGCGCCTCGTCTCGCATGTGCAGAAGGAGGAACTCTCGCTTCTGGCGCTTCTCGACGACGTGCTCGAGGACGAAGACGACGCGCGCCTCACCGAGGAATTCCTCATGCGCCGCTGAGGAGGAACACCCATGAACGCCGCCTGCCGCATCCGCCAGCTTCACGCGCGCGACCTCGACGACGTGGTCGCGATCGACCGCGCCGCTTCCGGCGGATCGCGCCGCGGCTTCTACGAGAAGCGGCTCGCCGCCATGCGGCGCGACCCGCACGCCTTCGTCGCGCTCGGTGCCGACCGCGACGGTGCGCTTCTCGGCTTCGCCTTCGCGCAGATTCTCGACGGAGAGTTCGGCGGCAAGCATCCGGTCGCGATGCTGGACGCGATCGCGGTCGTGCCGACGGCGCGTCACGCGGGGATCGGCCGGAGGCTCCTTGCCGAGCTCGAGCCGATCTTGCGCAGCCGCGGCGTCCATGAGCTGCGCAGCCAGGCCGGCTGGAGCGAGCGCGAGCTCCTCCGCTTCCTCGCTGATTCGGACTTCGCGCTGGCGCCCCGCCTGGTGCTGGAACGGCCGACCCGGCCCGTCCTGTTCTGAGGAGAGCGCGATGACCGAGCTCGATTTCAGCGATCCCTGCCCCGACGACTACGAAGCCCTCTCCCGCGACCGCATCCCGGTCCGCTCCATGCGCGAGACGGACGTGCCGGCGATCATCGGCCTCGACCGCCGGCTCACCGGGCGCGAGCGCAGCGCCTACTACATGCGCAAGGCGCAGGAGGCGCTCGCCGAGTCGGGCGTGCGCGTCTCCCTCGTGACGGAACTCGACGGCCGCATCGTCGGCTTCGTCATGGCGCGGGTCGACTTCGGCGAGTTCGGCGAGACCCGGCCGGAAGCGGTGCTCGACACGATCGGAGTCGACCCCGCCTACAAGAACCGCTCGATCGCGACGGCGCTCCTCTCCCAGCTTCTCGCCAATCTCGGCGCGCTCGGGGTCGAGCGGGTCCGCACCGAGGTGCATTGGGACGACCTCGGCCTCATCGCCTTCCTGAGGCGCTGCGGCTTCGCGCCTTCGCAACGCCTCGCCGCCGCACGGCCGATCGACGCGCCAGTCGTCCGGTAAGGCAGCCGGGCGCAAATTCAGAGGCTCGTCAGGCGGCGAAGACGCAACGTCGCAGCAGCCGGTCGCAGCGGAAGCGGCCGCGTCTCATCTCCCCGGCAGGGAAGGCCCTTAGCGCTTCGGCTGCTCCGTCGGCTGGTCAGAGCCGCCGAACATGCCGGTAATTCCGCGCCCTGCGGCCGAAAGATCCTGTCCCATCCCCTCCGCAGTGTTGCAGGCGCCGAGCGACAAGAGCGCGAGCGACAACAGGACGATCACCGATCTGCGCATTTCGGACACTCCTCGTCGAGATCGGCAACACTAACGCCTCGCAACAGGAAATCGTCGCGCGCCCAAAAACGGGGGCGATTGCCCGAAAGGGGGATTGTCGCGCCCGATCGCGTCGTCGCGAGCGCCCCGTCGTCCTGCTCGGCGGGTCAGCCGTGGAGAGACTGATACTTGGCGAGCAGCTCCTCGCGGCTCTCGACGAAATCGGGGTTCGGGAAGATGCAGTCGGCCGGGCACACGAGCTTGCATTGCGGCTCGTCCTCGGCGCCGACGCATTCGGTGCAGCGCAGCGGGTCGATCACGTAAATCGGATCGCCGGCGGAAATCGCTTCGTTGGGGCAGACCGGGCGGCACGCATCGCAGCTGGTGCAGTCCTCGGCGATCATCAGGGCCATCGTCGGATACTCCTTTCCTTGCGTGTCAGGCGGCCTGTGCCTGCTCCCGAAGCTGCGCGAGCCTCTCGTGGCGGAAGGCACCCCAGAGCGCCGCGCCGATGGCGCCGGCGTAGATCGAATCGGGATGACTCTCGACGGGAAAGCTCACCTTTTCCTTGACCATCGATTCGCGCGTCGCCACGACCAGCCCTTCGTCGAGCGCGAGTCCGCCCGTCATCATCACGGTCCCCTCGAAGCTGCCGATGGTCTTGAGCAGCTTCGTCAGCCGATCCGCCATCGAGGCGTGGATTCCCTTGAGGATGTTCGGCGCCGAGATGCCGCGCGACACCATGTTGATGACATCGGTCTCGGCGAGGACCGCGCAGATCCCGCTCACCTTCTCCGGCTTGTCGGCCTGCTGCGAGAGCTTGCCGATCTCGTCCTGCGCGATGCCGAGGTAGCGCGCGATGTTCTCGAGGAACTGGCCGGAGCCCGAGGCGCATTGGCTCGTCATTTTGTAGGAAAGCACCTTGCCGCGCTCGTCGATCCGAATCGCGCGGCCGTGCAGCGCGCCGACGTCGAGGACGGCGCGGCACGAGGGCTCGAGATAGACCGCGCCGCGCGCGTGAGTCGTCATCGAGTAGAAGTGCCCGGTGTGAAACTCGAGACTCTCGCCCTCGCCGGTCGTCGCGACGTAATCGACCTCAGAGGGCGCGAGGCGCGCCTCCTCGAGGAGCTCGTGGTAGGCCTGGGTCGCGAGCTGCAGCGGGTCGCGCTGCCGCACCCGGTCTGTGCGCTTGCCGAGCCAGCGCGTCTCCTCGCCGTTCACCTCGAAGAGCACGGTCTTGACCGCGCCCGTCCCGACGTCGATGCCTGCGGTGATCGTCATGTCAGTTCTCCACGGCGCGGCGGGCGAAGGCGGCGGCGCCGAGCGCACCGGTGTAGATCGAGTCCGGATTGATGTTGATGACGCGCTCGCCGTAGTTCTCGCGGATGAGGTTCTTGAGCTCCCGCACGGCGGCCTCGTTCTTGGCGACGCCGCCGGTGAAGGTGAACTGGTCCTGCACCCCGCCCGAGCGCGAGAGGATCGACATCGCGCGCAGGATGATCGCGCGATGGAGCCCCGCCATGATGTCCTCGCGCTTCTCGCCGAGCGCCAGCCGGTCGCGCAGCTCGGCGCCGGCGAAGACGGTGCACGTCGAGTTGATGCGGACCGTGCGGGTCGCCTTCATCGCCATCGGCCCCAGCTCGTGGAGGCCCATGTTCATCTCGTCCGCGATGTAGCCGAGATACCGCCCGCATCCGGCGGCGCAGCGGTCGTTCATCTGGAAGTTCTCGACGATGCCGTTCTTGTCGACCTGGATCGCCTTCGTGTCCTGGCCGCCGATGTCGAGGACCGTCCGCGTCTCGGGATACATGATGTGCGCGCCGAGGCCGTGGCAGAGGATCTCGGAGCGGATGTGCTCCTTCGAGAACGGAAGCGTCACGCGGCCGTAGCCGGTGCCGACGAGATAGGTCTCCTCGAGCGGGATCTCGAGCGCCTCCCGCACCGGCGCCTTCAGCGCATCGGCGGCGCCGGCGACATCCGAGGAAGCGGCGAGCCGGTCGAGAGCGCGCAGGAACTTCGGCGCGATGTCGTCCGCGGGCGGCCGGTTCTCGACCTCGATGATCGACTTGTCGTAGACGTTGAGGAGGAGGTCGTAGGGGAGCCCCGCCTCCTTCGCGACCTCCTCGGCATGTCCCATGAAAAGCGAGCCGGCGATGTCGCGGAAGAAGTCGGACTTGCGGCGCGCTCCCGGCTCGAACAGCGCGGGCGCTTCGCGCCTGACGCGACGGAACGTCTCCTCGAGCGCATCCGCGACCGCCTTCTCGCGGCCGACGAAGCGGCCGCTGCGCGTCGCGGCGATGCAGGTCTCCTCGAGATCCTCGAGCTCGTCGAGGAACTGCTCGAGGCGGAAGCCGCGCTCGAGGTCGGAGAGAAACGCCTCTTCGCGGCCGGCGAGGAGCGGCAGGCGCGCGATGCCGCGGCGCAGCAGCGAGAAGCGCGCGTTCACGAGCGCCTCGTGCTTGGCCACGGCGCTCGCCGTTCCGTAGTTCGATCGCGAGTTGGTGATGCCGCGGCCGAGGACCTCCATGTTCTCGTCCATGAGGACGGCCTTGGTGGTGGTCGAGCCGAGATCGATACCGACGAAGGTCCTCATGCGCTCCTCCCTCAGGCGGCAGCGGCGCTGCGCGCGCCCTGACGCTTCTGCTCGATCATCTGGAAGTAGCTCTCCATCCGGTTCTTGACGTTGGCCGGCGAGAAGTAGCGGGGATCGACGAGATCGGTCTCGATAAAGGCGCCGGGCCGGCCGGTGCGCTTCTCGATCTCGCGCAGCACGAGGAGCTGGCCGGCGGAAAAGCTGTTACAGCTCTTGATCGAGTTGATGAGGAGACCGTCCGCCTCGTACTCGTTGACGTACTTCTCGATCATGTCGATGCGGGACGGGAGATTTCGGTTCGTGTAGCAGCCGAGGCAGTACTCGGCGAGGCTTTCGAGCGGCCGGTCGGGATCGTGCCTGAAGCCGAGGTCGTAGGTGCCGCCGACCTTCGTGTAGGTCGAGGCGACGACGACGGCGCCCTCGTCGTAGAACATCTTCCAGAAGTCGCGGAAGCTGGTCCAGTTGGGCGGCCCTTCGACGACGAGCCGGTACTTCTCGGTCTTCATCTCGCCTTCGGGCGTCACCGGACCCTGGCCGAGCCGGATCCGCTCCTCGATCTCGCCGCGCAGGAGGCGGTAATACTCGGTCGCGTCCGGCGTGCCGCGGAAGGCGGTGAAGATCGGGCCGATGTAGTAGCAGCCGCCGAAATAGGCATCGATCGGCGAGGGCTTGTGCTTGGCGCTTTCCAGCACCCAGACGAGGTCGTCCTCGGCCTTGGCGGACTCGCGCAAATACTCCCGCAGCCGGTCGATGTCGAACTTGACGCCGGAGACCCGCTCCAGCTTCGGGATCACCTCCTCCTTCAGCTGCTTCACGACGTAGTCGCGCATGTTCGCATCGATCCTGCCGTCGCCCTGGTAGGGCACGTGCAGCATCGCGGTCTCGCAGCCGTACTGCTCGCGCAAGAGCTCGAACCACTTCATGAAGGTGAAGCAGCCCGTGTAGGAGAGAAGCAGGATGTCGGGATCCGGGATCGGCCTTCCGTCAGGACCGACATTGCCCTTCGCCATCATGCCGAGATCGGCCTTGACGTAGGTGCAGACGTCCTCGGAGTGGCCGCGCTTCTCGGCCTCCATGATGTACTGCCCGCTCTTCTTGCGCATCCCGTTCTGGATCGCGTTGATCTCGGGCAGGTTGTTGACGAGGTCGAAGCACATGAGGAGCTCGTTGAGGTTCCCTGGCACGAAGGTCGAAGCGACCTTGCGGCCCTGCTCCCTCGCGGTCGCGAGCTTCTCGTAGTTCCCCGCGATCATCTCCTTCTGCTTCACCATCGAGAGCTCCTTGACGACCTCGACGGGCGCTTTCGGCGCGGGCTTCTTCGGCGGAAGGGTGGCGCTCATGCTGCGCTCCAGAGTTTGATCGAATCGGCAAAGGTGCCGGCCTGCTCGCGGATCGGCTGCATCTGGCCGGAGTTCTCGGCGTACTTGAAGGCGATGAACGGGATTCCGTGCGCCTTCAGCACGTTCTGCAGCATCGGGCGCTCGAGCAGCGCCGGGTCGCAGAAGCTCGGCATCGCGAAAATGACGCCTTCGGCGCCCGTCCTGCGCACGGCGTCGACGAGATAGAGCCCCTTCTTCTTCTGGTCCGGCTCGTACTTCGCCGACGTGCTGTTGGAATTGTGGAGATAGGCCATCGCGAGGGCGCGGATCGGATCGCCGTCCTCGGCGACGTCGTCCTTCTCCCAGCGGTTCACCAGCATGAAGTCGTCGTCGACGATGTAGCAGCCGGCGAGCTCGATCGACTTGATGAGGTTGAGCGGCGGCTGCTCGCAGAAGGCGCCGCACACGACGACGCGCGAGTT
>JADGGZ010000413.1 GCA_019689675.1 Rhodospirillales bacterium
CCGGAGGCGACAGGCAGCGGGCTCGTGCGGGAGTCGGGGCACGGGAACGCTCCGTCCACCGTAGCGGAAGTCCGGGGCGCACCGCGAGGGCGCGGAACCTCGAGCGGAGGCGGCGGTCGAGCAGGGCGCCCTCTGGGAGATGCACGACCTGGTACAGGCGCCCGGACATGGTCAGACGAAGGCGCTGATCAGGTCAGCGCGAGACCCCCGCCTACGCCTCCGCTCGCGGCTCTCGCGTCTCGGCGTCGGGGTCGGTCCGGCCGGGGATGAAGCGGTCGTCGAGTACGGCGAGACCGACGATGGCGAGCGCGGCGCCGACGAGCGCGGGGCCGAGGACGCCTGGGCCGGGCAGGGCAAGCGAGAAGAAACGCCGTGAGAACGGCACGAGCAGGACGAGCGCGTAGCAGGCGAGCAGCACGAGGCAGAGGCTCGACACAGCGGCGCCGCGCGCGCGGCCCGCGGCCTCGAGCGCGAGGATCAGGTACTGCCCGACGAGGACGAGCACGGTCACGGCGACCGTCCTCGCCTCCACGAGCTTCAGGTCGAGGACGTTGAGGGCGAACAGGTAGCTCGAGAGCACGCCGAGGCCGGCGGCGGTGCCGGCGGGAAGGGCGAAGCGCGCGAGCTCACGCAGGAAGCCGCGCGAGCTGTAGCGGCCGGAGCTCGGCGCCAGCGCGAGGAAGAAGCCGGGTATGCCGATCGTCAGCGAGGCGGCGAGCGTGAGCTGCCGGGGAAGCAGCGGATAGGCGGTGGGCGTGAGCCCGATCGAGAGGACGAGGAACGCGGCGAACGCCGACTTGGTCACGAAGAGCTTCGCGACGCGCTGGACGTTGCGGAGGATCTTGCGGCCCTCGGCGACCATCGCCGGCACGGCCGCGAACTCGCCGCGCACGAGCACGACGTCGGCCACCGTTCGCGCCATCTGGGTGCCGCTGCCCTGCGCGATCGCGAGCCGTGCCGCCTTCAGCGCCGGGACGTCGTTGACCCCGTCCCCGACCATCGCCACGTAGCGGCCGCCGTCGCGCAGCGCCTCGACGACGCGCCGTTTGTCCTCGGGCGAGATGCGGCCGAAGACGCTGTTGGCGAGCACGACACCCCGCAGCTCCGCCGCGTCGGCGGGAAGCGAGGACGCGTCGACCGCATCGCCGTCGATGCCGGCGTCGCGCGCGATCGACGCCACCGTCTCCGGCCGGTCGCCCGAGAGCAGCTTCAGCTCGACGCCCTGGGAGCGGAACCACTCCACGGTCGAGCGCGCTTCCGGCCGCAGCCTCTCGGCCAGGAGCACGAGCCCGCATGCCCGGGGCCGCTCCTGGTCGAGCTCGTCGGCGGTTCCGAATGCGAGCACTCGCCGGCCCTCGGCGGCCGCCCGCTCGGCGTGCGCGGCGAGGCCGTCGAGGTCGAAGCGCTCCGGCGCGCCGAGCACGTAGACGATGCCGTCGATCCGCTGCGCGCTGAAGCGCCGCCGCGACGAGAACGGGATCTGCTCCCTCACCGGGGCGGGCTCGGCCGGATAGGCGGCCGCGAGCGCCTCGATCGTCGCGTTGCGAACCGCCGAGGAGGCCGCGAAGCGGCCGAGCTCGCCCGCGAGCGACGCGGGCCCGATGAGGTCGACGACGCGGAGCGCGGGATCGGTGAGCGTGCCGGTCTTGTCGAGGCAGACGACATCGACGGAGGCGAGCGACTCGATCGCGTTCAGCTGCTGCGCCAGCGCGCCGCGCCGCGCCATCCGCAGCGCCGCCACCGCGTACGTGAGGCTGGCAAGGAGGATCAGCCCCTCCGGCACGAGCGTGACGACGGCGGCGACCGAGGTGGGCACCGCGGTATGCAGCGGCGCGCGCCGGTGCCAGAGCGCGTACCCGAGCGTGACGCCCAGCGCCGCCATCACCCCGACCAGCACGAACAGGAGCCGGTTGAGGGCGCGCTCGAGCGGCGAGCGCGGGTGCCGGAACGAGCGCGCCTCGCCGGTGAGCCGGGCCGCGTAGCTCTCGGCGCCGACCGCCGTGACCGTGTAGGCGCCCACCCCTTCGACCGCGAACGATCCCGACCGCACCTCCTCGCCCCGCTCTCGCCGGACGGGCTCGGACTCGCCGGTCAGGATCGACTCGTCGACGAGCAGCCCCTCCGAG
>JADGGZ010000093.1 GCA_019689675.1 Rhodospirillales bacterium
CTGCCCCGAGTTCCAACAAACGCAGGACCCGCGGCGGAGTTCACCGCCCAGCGAAAACCACGGCGGCCTCTTCGATCTGCTTCGGGAAGGAGGCAGCGGGCACCGCTCTGCGGTCCGGAGCCGGCGATCGCCGACTCAACGTCGCGTCGCACGGGTGACGGGAGCTCCGTCGTTCCGGCAGGTCGCACCGAAGGCTCGGGCCGACGAAGAGCCGTCGGCCGCCCTGCTCATTCCGGTGAGAGCTTCCTTATCCAGAGGCTGCCGACCACCTGGATCGCGGCAAGCGAAACGTGCAGGGACATCAGCGCCGCTGCGGGCACGGCCGAGAGCGGCACCAGAAGCGCCGCCGCCGCGAGAGGCTCGACGAGGCTGATCTTCCGCTTGGCGAGGCGGTGATGCAGCAGATGGAGCGCCTGCACGGATGCGAGAAGCATCCATGTCGTTTCCGGCGTCAGCATCATGGCGCCACCGCTTACTCGGCCGCCACTGGGAGGCACGGCCGCGCCTCCGCGACGGCCTGGAGGATGACGCGGTATGCGCTCGAGAGCGCCAAACCCGCGATCAGCGCCGCGACGAGGACGTCGGGCCATGTCGTCGAAGTCAGCCAGACTCCAGCACCGGCAGCGATGACGGCGACGTTCGCGATGGCGTCATTGCGCGAGCACAGCCACACCGAGAGCCGATTGCTGTCCCCGGCGCGAAACCGGAACAGCATCGCGGCCACGGCGAGATTCGCGATCAAGGCGACGGCGCCGATGCCGCTCATGAGATCGGCGCGGGGAACAGCGCCCGTGACGGCGTTAAATGCCGCGACGCCGATCACCCAGAAGCCGAAAGCGGCCATGGCGATCCCCTTCCCCAGCGCCGCGCGTGCGCGCCAGTGCAGCGCCATGCCGAGGACGAAGAGGGTGACGCCGTAAGTCGCGGCGTCGCCCAAGAAATCGAGCGCATCCGCCTGCAAGGCGGCCGAACCCGCCAGCAGACTGGTCACGACTTCGACGACGAACATCGCGGCGTTGATGCCGAAGGCGAACCAGAGCACCCGGCGATACGACGGGTCGACGTCGCCGCCCGACCTTTCCGGCCCGCCGCCGCAGCAGCTCCTCATTGCCTTAAACTCCCGTGAATTTTTCTGGCCGGACGCCCATGTAGGGCCTGTAGTCGCTACAGGGTCAAGGACCATGAAAGAAGGCCTCAATATCGGCGAGCTCGGCCGCCGAACCGGTACGAACGTCGAGACCATCCGCTACTACGAGCGGATCGGGCTGCTCGAGCCTCCGGCGCGGACGGCGGCCGGATATCGGAGCTACCGGGCCGACGACGTGCAACGCCTCTCCTTCGTGCGCCGGGCGCGCGCCCTCGGATTCTCCCTCGACGAAATTCGAGAGCTTCTCGGTCTCGCCGACGACAAGAGCCATGCCTGCGAGGACGTGGACCGGATCGCGCGCCGCCATCTCGCCGACGTCGAAGCCAAGATCGCCCAGCTTCAGGCGCTTCGGCGCGAGCTCCAGCGAATCATCGGGCAATGCCGCGGCGGCACGATCGCCGATTGCCGCATCCTCGGCGCCCTCTCGGCGCGCGGCCGCGGCGAGATACGGAAAGGTGCGAATTGAATCATACGCGAAAGCATCGGCCGCGAAGCGCAGGCACGCTCATCGCCTTTCTCGGCGCTGCGATGCCTGCACTTTCGGCTGTCCCCGTCGCAGCACACGACTACTGGGTGGCGACATCGTCATCGGCCATCCGCACGCCGCTCCACCGGCGACAGGCAAGCCGATCGAAATCGGATTAGCGCTCGTCGACCGCGGGGCGGAGCCGGATCGGCTCGTCGCCGTCACCTCATCGGCGGCAAGCGACGTGCGCCTCTACAATGCCGAACATGCGGAAGCGACCGGGATCGATCTCGAGCCGGGAAGGCCGATCGCCCTGAAGCCCGGCCGGATGCACATCCATGTCGAAGGGCTTCAAACGAAGCTCGCAACGCACAGCAAAATGCCGCTCACGCTGACATTCGCGCGGGCAGGTACCGTCGAGGTGCAGGTCCTCATCGAAGCCGAAGTCAGCCACTAGGCGGACTGACGCGAATTTCGTGAGCCTCAGCGGAACGCGAACAGCTCCTGATGGAATCGGGTCTCGACATCGAGGCCATGGCTCGCGAGGTCGCTGCGCAGCGCGGCACCGAAGCCGGGAGGACCGCAGAACCAGAAGCTCGCTTCACGCCAATGAGGGACGGCGGCGCGGATCCGTTCGCCGCTCAGCCGGCCATCGCGCGGATCATGCAGGACGTGAAGGCGAACCTTCGCCGCGTCGGCGTCGGCGCGCAGCTTGGCGATCGCCTCTTCGCTGTAGTCGGCGGTCGTGTGGAAGAGATCGATCTGCTGCATCGGGCGGTCGGGGGCGTCCCGCCGCTGCTGCGCGAGCTGCTTCATGCGGGCGATGAAGGGCGTGATGCCGATGCCGCCGCCGATCCAGATCTGCGCCGGCGCGTCGTCTTCGAAGGTGAAGCAGCCGTAAGGCCCTTCGATCTCCACCTCCTGGCCCACCCGCGACTTTTGACGCAAGGCGCTGGTGAAGTCGCCGAGCTCCTTGGCGATGAAGAGGAGCCGGTGCTCGGCCGGGTTCCAGGCCGAGGCGATGGTGAACGGATGGGCGCCTTCGTCCGGATCCGAGGTCACGAAGGCGAACTGCCCTGCCTTGTGGCCGGGCCAGCCCTTCGGAATGTCCATCTCGCCCTCGAGCACGCGAAGCTCGGGGTAGTAGTGAAGGCGCACCAGAGTTCCTGCGACCTTGCGCCCGGCGCCGACGCGACGGAGCAGAACGACGAAAGCAGCGACGGTTCCGTAGGCCAGCATGGCAGCGAGAAGAAGGCCGAGCGGCGTCGCCCAGTACCGGAACTCGATCAGCACCACGGCGTGGAAGACGAGGACGAGATAGGCGAGCGCGATCAGGCGATGGGTCTTGTAGAAAAACCGGTAAGGGATCTGCCGCACCAGCGCTATGACGATGAGCACGACGCTCGCGTAAAAGGCCCACTCGCCGATCCCTTCGGCGGCATGCCGCCAACCCACGAGGACCTGTTCGAGCCAGCTCTCCGGAACCGGCCGCGGACCGCGGCGGGGCCGCTCGAGCCAGCCGAGCCGGACCGCCCATTTCGGCCCCTCGGCCCACAGCCAGTGAGCGATCGCCAGGACGAGAGCCCCGATGCCGAGCCATTTGTGCAGGCGGTACATCTTGTCGAGGCCGCCCAGCCATCGCTCGGGCCAGCGCGGCCGCAGCGCGAGGATCATCGCGAGGCTCATGCATCCGATCGCGAGGATGCCGCTGAGCTGTACCATCGACCCGCGAAGCGCGAAGAAGCCGGCAGGGGCCAAGGCGAATGGATCGGCGAGGAGCCATAGAACCCCGAGACACGCCAGCGCGGCCCAGAATGTCGTCTTGATGCGTCTAATGACCGGTCCTCCACAGCGAAGCACTGGCGCGAGGCTCAGTGCCCGCCTCTCGTCCTACAGCCGCAGCGCCGTCGCATTGACCTGTCTCAATGAAGCGGAAGCAGCCTCTGCCAAGGAGAGAGACCCTCGGCGCAGTCGACGGATCTCACGTCAGGGCGCGCGGGACGCAGACGCGAAAGCGGCCGCCGCCGACAGACAGCACGTCGACCTCCGCGCCGTAGACTTCGAGCATCGTCGCCGCGGTGATCACCTTCTCGGGCGGGCCGAGCTGGGCGAGGCGGCCGTCGTGGAGAATGGCGACCTCGTCGGCGATCGCGAAGGCCTGCTCCGGATGGTGCGTCGAGAAGAACACCGCGAGCCCGCGCTCCGCAAGGCGACGGAGCTCGGCGATGACGCGGAGCTGGTTGCCGAAATCGAGGTTCGCGGTCGGCTCGTCGAGAACGAGGATTTGCGGCCCTTGGGCGAGCGCGCGCGCGATGAGCGCGAGCTGCCGCTCCCCGCCGCTGATGCGCGTCCATTCCCGCCGGGCGAGGTGGGAGATGCCGACCCCCTCGATCGCCGCCTCGGCCGCCTCGCGGTCCTCGCGCGTCGGCGCGGAGAAAGGGCCGCGATGCGCGGTGCGCCCCATCAGCACCATCTCGAAGACGGTGAAGGCGAGCGTGCCGCCGCCGCTCTGCGGAACGTAGCCGAAGACCTGCGCGCGGCGCTGCCGGCTCCATGTCGAGACGTCCTCGCCGGCAACGGCGATCCGACCTCCGCACGGCGACAGGACGCCGAGGATCGTCTTGAAGAGCGTCGTCTTGCCGCCCCCGTTCGGGCCGAGGAGGCAAAGCACCTCGCCGCTACGCAGCGCGAAGGAGACGCCGCTTCCGACGAGCCTCTCGGGATAGCCGAAGGCGAGGTCCTCGACCGAGAGGAGCGTTTCCTTCTCCATCAGATGTCGCGGCGCCCGAAGGCGAGGAGCCAGAGAAAGACGGGCGTGCCGACCGCCGCCGTGAGGACGCCGAGCGGCAGCTCGACCTCGCCCAAGGTCCGCGCGACCGTGTCGACCGCGAGAAGGAACGCGGCGCCGAAAAGCAGCGCCATCGGCAGCAGGCGCGCATTGGAGGGTCCCACGGCGAGCCGCGCGAGGTGCGGCATGACGAGGCCGACCCAGCCGATGATGCCGCCGACCGAGACGGCTGCCGCGGTCATCAGCGTCGCGGCTGCGATGACGACGATGCGGACGGTCTGCACGTTGACGCCGAGCGCCGCCGCTTCCTCGTCGCCGAGCGTCATGACGTCGAGGCGCCACCGCAGGAGCACGAGAGGCACGAGCCCGATCACGGTCGGAACGGCGAGAACTGCAAGGTCGCTCTGGTCGACGGAAGCGAGGCTGCCGAGCAGCCAGAAGGTGATCGCGGGAAGCTGGTTGTAGGGATCGGCGAGGAACTTGAGGAGAGAGACGCCGGACCCGAGCAGCGCCCCGATGACGATGCCGCCGAGCACGAGCACGAGGATGGGGTCCCGCCCGCGGATCGCGCTGGCGAGGGCGTAGACCGAGAAGACGGCGACGAGGCCGCCCACGAAGGCGAGCGCCTCGATCGCGGCGACGGGGAGCGAGAGATAGATGCCGAGCACGGCACCGAGCGCCGCGCCGGACGAGACGCCGAGAATGTCGGGCGAGACGAGAGGATTTCGGAAAAGGCTCTGATACGCGGCGCCGGCCGCGGAGAGCGCTGCGCCGACGAGCATTGCGGCGACGATGCGGGGGCCGCGGATCTGCAGAACGACGGTTTCGACAACGGAAGGCACGGTCGTCGCCGTGCCGGTCAGCCTCGACCAGAGGAGCGAGAAGAGATCGCCGGGCGATACGTCGTAGGCGCCGCTCGAGAAGGCGACGACGAGCGCGAGAAGCAGCGCCACGACGGCGAAGCCGTAGGCCGCCGCCGCAGACGCGTCAGCGGGGCGCGCGGCTTCCCAGAAGCTGGTCGAGCTGCGCTTCGGTCGGCTCCTGGTGGTAGAAAAGCGCATAGAAGCGGCGCGTCTCCTCGCGCAAGTCCTCGGGAAAGAGCTCCGGGTAGAGAACCTTCGCGAGCCAGCGCACGCCGATCAAGCGGTTCGCGGAGGGCGGCGAGTCGATCCACGTGAAGGGAAGTCCCGGCGAGAGATAGACGCGCTTGTCGCGGACCGCCTTGACCTCGGCCCACGCCGGATGATTCCAGACGGTGGCGAAGAAGTTGCGGTCGATCGTCACGATCGCGTCGGGCTGCCACTCGAGCACCTGCTCCAGCGAGACGTTGACGATCCCGCCTGCCCCCAAGCTCTCCGCGGCGACGTTGCGCACGGCGACGAAGTCGAGCGCCTCGACATTGATCGAACCCGCGATTCCCGTCTCGAGGCCGCGCGGCCCCCGTCCGACGAACACCTTGAGGCGCTGGTCGTGCGGGATGCGGGAGGTCCGCTCGGCGACCTCATGAAGCGTCTTCTCGGCGTAGCGCGCGAGCGTTTCGGCGCGCTCCTCGACGCCGAGGATCGCGCCGACGGTCCGGAAGGTCGCCGCAGAATCGGCGAGGCGCCCGCCAATGAGGGCGTAGGGAATGCCGGTCTGCGCCTCGACGCGGTCGGCGAGCGAGGCATAGGTCGGCCCCGTGCTCCCGATGTCGAGGATGAGGTCGGGTCGGGCGCGCAGGACGGCTTCGAGATTGACCGTGCTGCCGCGCCCGGTGAGGCGGCCGATCTCCGGCAGGCCGGCGTAGCGCGCTGGGATGTACGGCCGCTCGGCCGGGCTCAGCGCCCGCGTCCATCCGACGAGCTTTTCCGGCGCCAGCATGTAGACGATGACCGAGGTCGGGGGGCCGGCAGGCAGCACGCGCTCGATGCGGCCGGGAAGCTCGACCCGCCGGCCGGCCGCGTCCGTGATGCTCGCCGCCCCGGCGCCGAGCGGCGCGAGAAGCGACAGCGCGGCGAGAACGAGAACCCGCGCGAGAGGGAAAGCCCCTCGCCTCACTCCTTCCCGACCATCACGTCCGAGGCCTTGATGACGGCCCAGGCCTTGTCGCCGACCCGGAGCCCGAGATCGTCGACGGCCTCGTTCGTGATCGCCGAGGTGATGATCACGCCGTGACCGAGATCGATGCGGACGTGCGAGGTCGTCGTCCCCTTCTGCACTTCCACCACCTTGCCTTCGAGCTGATTGCGTGCGCTCAGTCGCATTTCCAGTCTCTCCCGATGACGGCGCGACCCTTATCCCTCCTGCGGCAGGGTCGGCGCGCTGAAGCCGTGCCGTGCGAGCACCTTCTGGCCAGAGGGCGACAGGAGGAAGAACGCGAATTGGGCCGCCTCGATCCGATGCGACAGGACCACGAGGCCGTAATCCGCGCCGACGGCGAGAGCTTCGGGAAGCTGAACGACTTCGAGGCCCGGCACCTCGCGGCTCGCCTGTAGCGCATTCGTGCAGTAGGTGAGGAAGAGATCGGCCTCGTTGCGCTCGAGGATGAGGCCGTAGAGGGTGCGATCCTTCGGCGGCTTGGGCGAGCTCGGGCCGCCGACGAGCTGCAGCGCCTTTTTCTCCAGCGCGGCGCGCGCTCCCGGGCGGAGCGCCTCTGCCTTGGCGAAGAGCGCCCAGGCGTAGTCGCCCGACGGATCCGCTTTCGGCGTCGAGGTCGCCAGCCGCAGCCTCGGGTCGAGCATTCGATCAAGAAGATTGTCGCTCGTAATGTTGAGGCCCGGACGGCTGAGGCCGCAGAGCCGGTTGCGCGCGAAGAGCACGACCGGGCCGACGGTTGCTCCCGCCGCGGCGAGCGCCTGCGGATGCGTCATGTTCGCCGACGCGAAGACGTCGGCCGAGCGCTCCTTCGCGATCTTCTCCTTCAGAAGCCCGCTCGGGCCGTACTCGGCGAGCACTTCGCCGCCACCCGCCTGCCGGAAGGCGGCGATGACGTCGGTCATCGCCGCCTTGAGGCTGCCTGCCGCGGCAAGGCGGATGGGCTCCGCGGTGGCCTTCGGCGTCGGCGCCGCGATGCCGAAGGCGAGCGTCACCAGCGCGACGAGCGCGGTGCGGCGGCAAGCCTGCCGCATCGCCTCACGAGCCCGCCTTGGCGTTCGGGAAGAAGAGCTGCTCGCCGCCGATCTTGAACGAGGCGATCGCCTTCTGCCCGGGTTCGGTGGTCAGCCACTCGTGCCATTTCTTGGCGTCCGCCGCCTTGACGTGCGGGTGCTTGGCAGGATTGACGAGGATGCTGCCATAGGGATTGAAGAGCTTGGGGTCGCCCTCGACCAGGATTTCGAGATTCTGCCGGTTCTTGAAATTGCCCCAGGTCGCGCGATCGGACAGGACGTAGGCATTCATCCCCGCTGCCGTGTTGAGGGTCGGCCCCATGCCGGAGCCGAGCTCGCGGTACCAGCCGGCGCCTGCGCCCTTCACGTCGACGCCGGCGGCCTTCCAGAAGCGCAGCTCCATGCGATGGGTGCCGCTGTCGTCGCCGCGCGAGGCGAACGGCGCCTTGGCCTCGGCGATCTTCTTGAAGGCCGCCGTCGCGTCCTTCGTGCCCTTGATCTTCGCCGGATCCGATTTCGGGCCGATGAGAACGAAGTCGTTGTACATGACGTCGCGGCGATCGATGCCGTAGCCCTCCGCGACGAACTTGTCCTCGCCGACGCGGTCGTGGACGAGGAGCGCGTCGGCATCGCCGCGCCGGGCGATCGCGAGCGCCTGCCCGGTTCCGACGGCGACGACGCGCACCTCGATGCCGGTCTGCTGCTTGAAGATCGGCAGGATGTGAGCGAAGAGCCCCGATTGCTCGGTCGAAGTCGTCGACGCGATGGTGATGAAGCGCTCCTGCGCTGCCGCGGGCAACGCCGCGGCCATCGCAAGGAAAGCGGCTGCGAGCGTCAAAAGCGCGGTGCTCAGCAGGCGGCGTCTGGCAAGTGCCATCGGTTTCTCCTTCTTCGTTCGGGTGACGTCGTTCACAAGATCAGCTCGCCGTTCAGGAAGGCGCGCGCCTCAGCGCTGCGCGGCGTCTTGAAGAATTCCTGCGCTGGGGTCTTCTCGAGGATGCGGCCGCGATTGAGGAACACGACTTCGTCGGCGATCCGCCGCGCCTGGCCGAGGTCGTGGGTCGTCATGACGATCTTCACGCCGGCGCTATGGAAGGCCTCGAGCGCGCTCTCGACCCCGCGGGTCGCCGCCGGATCGAGCGCCGATGTGGGCTCGTCGAGGAAGAGGATTTCGGGCTCCGTCGCCCAGGCGCGCGCGAGCGCGAGCCTCTGCTGCTCGCCGCCCGAGAGGACGCGCGCCGGCCGCCGCGCGAGATGCGCCAAGCCGAACCGCTCGAGCGCCGCCATCGCCCGCTCCCGGCGCTCGCGCCAGGGTACGCCGCGCATGGCGAGCGCGTAGGTCACGTTGCGCAGCGCCGAGCGCCGCAGCAGCACCGGGCGCTGGAACACCATCGCCTGCCGCTGCCGGATCGCCGCGCCGGACAAGCCCCGTCCCGCGGCGCCGCTCCATCGGATCGTGCCGCTCGTCGGCTCGATGAGGCCGTGGCAGAGCCGCATGAGAAGGCTTTTCCCGGCGCCGTTCGGCCCGAGCACGATCGTGCGCGTCTCGGGCCCGAGCGAAAGCGTCACGCGGTCGACGAGCGTCCGGCCGCCGGCCGAGAAGCTCACCTCCTCGAGCTCCAGCGGCAGGATGGTCCCCGCCTTCGGGGGACGGCCCTCGGCCACCTCGCCGTCGCCTCTCACGGCGCCGCCGCCGCGTGCTGCCGCGCCACCTCGCCGGCGAGATAGGCGCCGGCGTTGATGAGCGCGACGAGGGTGATGAGCACGATGCCGAGCCCGAGCGCGAGGGCGAGGTCGCCGCGGCTCGTCTCGAGAGCGATCGCCGTCGTCATCGTGCGGGTGACGCCGGCGATGTTGCCGCCGACGACGATGATGGCGCCGACCTCGGCGCTCGCCCGCCCGAACCCGGCGAGGATCGCGGTGAGGAGGCTGAAGCGCCCGTCCCAGAGGAGGGTCGGGATGGCGCGGAGCCGTCCGGCGCCGAGCGAGCGGAGCTGCTCGGCGTACTCGCCCCAGAGATCCTCCACGACTTGGCGCGAAAGGGCGGCGATGATCGGCAGCACCAGAATGGTCTGAGCGACGACCATCGCGCGCGGCGTGAAGAGCAGGCCGAACTCGCCGAGCGGCCCGGCCCGGGAGAGCGCGAGATAGACGACGAGGCCGACGACGACCGGCGGCAGACCCATGCTGGCATTGAGAAGCACGATCACGGCGCCGCGCCCCGGAAAGCGCCCGAGCGCGACCGCAGCGCCGAGGGGAAGGCCGATCAGCGCGGCGATGGCCACGGCCGAGAGGCTGACGCTCAGCGACAGCTGAACGATCTCGAGCAACGTCGGATCGAGCTCGAGGATGAGGGCCAGAGCGGTTCGAAACGCTGCCGAGAATTCCATGATGGTCGCAGTCGGGCTGCGATACTATGCTGTAAGCAGCAAGCAACGGCCAACACTGTAATCCTTGCAGCAAGATGCAGGAAAATGCGCATCCCGCGCCGCGCGAGCTGATGAACACCGCGGAGGTCGCGGAATACCTCCGGCTCGGCGAGCGCACCGTTTACGAACTGGTTCGCAACCGCCGGATCCCGTGCTCCCGGGTCACGGGAAAATGGCTCTTCCCTCGCCGCCTCATCGACGAGTGGATTTCGCGAAGCGCCGATTACCAGGGTGAAGCGCCCCTGCGGCCGCCGCCGGTGATCGCCGGCAGCCACGACCCGCTCCTCGAGTGGGCGATGCGCGAATCCTCGTGCGAGCTGGCGCTTCTTTCCTGCGGCAGCGAGGACGGGCTGCGGCGCCTCGTCGCCGGCCAGGCGGTGGTCGCCGCGATGCACGTCCTCGACGGCGAGACGGGCGAGTACAACGTGCCGCGCCTCCAGGCGCTAGGCCCCCTCGGCGATCTGGTGGCGATCGAATGGGCCTGGCGCGAGCAGGGCCTCATCGTCGCGGCGGGCAATCCGCTCGCAATCGAAGGTCTCGCCGATCTGCGCCAGAAGAAGGTGCGGGTCGCCCAGCGGCAGGAGGGAGCCGGCGCCCGGATCCTCCTCGAGCATCTCCTCGCACGCGAGGGGATGGCGATGGCGGATCTCGCCGTCGTCCCGACGGCCGCCCGCACCGAGACCGATCTTGCCGCCATGGTCCTCGACGGAAAGGCCGACGCAGGCATCGGGATCCGCTCGGTCGCGAGCCGCTTTCGCCTCGATTTCGTGCCGCTCGCGCGCGAGCGGTTCGATCTCGTGATGCGCCGGCGCGACTATTTCGAGCCGCCGATGCAGGCCCTCCTCGCCTTCGCGCGGAGCGCGGCCTTCGCGCAGCATGCGGCGGAGCTCGGCGGCTATGATGTCGGCGGAACGGGGAATGTCCGATACAATGCCTGAGCGCTGATGTTGCCGAACCGCGCCAGCAACGAGTCTCGAAAACGGCCGTCGCTCGCCGGCGAGCTGAGCGGGGCCTTCGGCGATCTCGGGACCTTCGCCCCGCACGTTCTGGGCGCGATCACCGTGGCGGGGCTCGCGCCGGCCGGCGTCCTTTTCGGCTTCGGGGCGTTCCTCGTCGCGACCGGTCTCTTCTATGGAATTCCGATCCCGGTGCAGCCGATGAAAGCGGTCTCGGCCGTGCTGCTGACCGGAAGCCTCTCGCCCGGCGAAGTCATGCTGAGCGGCCTCGTGATCGGCGCTGTGCTTCTGCTGCTCGGCGTGAGCGGCGCGATCGCATCGCTGGCGCGCTGGATCCCGCAAACCATCACGACAGGGCTGCAGCTCGGGCTCGGCGTATCGATGGCGGTTCTGGGGCTCGAGCTCGTGTGGCGCACGCCGTGGCTCGGCCTCTTCTCGCTCGCGCTCCTCTTCGCCCTTCTCGCGCTGCGGCGCTGCCCGGCGATCCCGTTGATGCTCGCCATCGTCGTCGTCCTCGGCATCGCGACGGGCGAAGTCGCGCCGCACGCCGACGCGATCGCGTTCGGATGGAGCTTTCCTTCCTTCGTCCAGCCGAGCTGGCACGACATCGCGGACGCGATCCAGCTCGCCGCGCTGCCCCAGCTGCCGCTCACGCTGACGAACGCCGTCATCGTCACCGCCGCGCTTTCCCGCGAGCTCTATCCGGCCGGCGCGGCCCGCGCGAGCGAACGCAACCTCGCCGTGACGTCGGGCCTCGCGAACCTCCTTCTCGCGCCGCTCGGCGCCATGCCGATGTGCCACGGCGCCGGGGGCCTCCAGGCGCAGCACAGATTCGGCGCCCGCACCGGATGGGCGCCCGTGATCTTCGGCACCGTGCTGCTGTTCCTTGCGCTCGGCATGGCGTCCGGCGCCGCGACCCTTCTCGCAATGATCCCGCCCGCCGCGGTCGGCGCGATGCTCGTGCTCGCCGGGGGCGACCTCGCCTTGTCGCGACGGCTCTTCGATGCGCGCCCGTCCTGCTGGATCGTGATCGGTCTCGTGGCCGCCACGACGCTCGTCTCAAACCCCGCGATCGCCCTCGTTCTCGGCGTGGCGGCAGAGACCGGCCGCTCCGCATTCCGTCGCGCGCGGAGAGCCTGAACGCGCCCGCCTTGCGCATTGACGGGCCAATTCGCGCCATCTAGGTGTTTGTCCGGACATATGGAGCATCGGATGGCGTACCGTTTCACGCTGCCCCGAGACGAGCGACTGGCGATGTCCTTCGTCGTCAACGTCGAGGAAGGCGCCGAGCAGAGCGTCGCTGCAGGCGACAAGGGGCCGGAGCCGGTCGACGAGCTCGGCGTCGCGCTGAAGATCCCGATCCGCAACTACGCGAACGAGAGCAACTATCTCTACGGCATCGTCGCCGGGGCGCCGCGGATCATGCGGCTTCTCGAGCAGCACCGCTTCACCTGCACCTTCACTGCCGCCGCCGTGGCGCTGGAGAAGGCCCCTTCCCTCGCTCGGGCGATCGCGGTGGCCGGACACGAGGTCTGCAGCCACGGCTATCGCTGGGTGCACCAGTTCTCGTTCGACGAGGATCGCGAGCGCGCGTTCATCCGAAACGCCACCGAGAGCCTTCGCGCCAGCACCGGCGAGCGCCCCTTCGGATGGCTGTCGCGCTATCTCTTCACGCCGAACACGCGGCGGCTGCTGATCGAAGAGGGCTATTTCTACCACATGGACGATTTCGGCGACGACGTGCCCCGCTGGGAGTTCGTCGACGTCGGCGGGCAGCAGCGGGCGATCGTGATCGTGCCTTACGCGCTCGACACCAACGACATGAAGATGTGGGTCGCCCCGGCCTACACGCCGGCACAGTGGCTGGACTATGCGGTGGCGACGTTCGATCAGCTCTACGCGGAAGGCGCCGAGTCTCCGAAGATCATGTCTCTCGGCCTTCACTTGCGCATCATCGGCCGGCCCGGGCGGATCGGCGCCTTGGCGACGTTCATGCAGCATGTCGCCTCGCACAAGGACGTCTGGGTGACCTCCCGCCTCGCGATCGCCAAGCGCTTCGCCGAGCTCAATCCGCTCTGAACGCGGGATGCCGCGCGAGCTGAGCCGCGCAGACCTCGCCGATCTCGCCCGTCCCGGCGACACGATCTTCATCGCCTGCGGCACCGGCGAGCCTGCTGCGATCCTCGCCGCGTGGCGCGAGACGCGGCCGCTGCTGAGGGCGGCCCTCGTCTGCCTGCAAATTCCCGGCCTCAACGACTTCGCGCCCGACGAGTTCGGCGAGGATTGCCGCCTGCGGACGGCGTTTCCACCGCATGCGGCGCGCCGGGAGCTGGCAGAGGGACGCGTCGAGCTCCTGCCCATGCACTACACGGCGTTCTACGAGTGGCTCGCGAACACGGCGCGCATCGATCTCGCCGTGTTTCAAGTCTCGCCGCCCGACCGCGACGGACGCTGCAATCTCGGCCCCGCAACCGATCTTCTTCCGGCGATCCTGACGCGAACGGACGTGCGCCTCGTCGCGCAGATCAACACGCGCCTGCCCGCCTGCCGCGACGGTCTCGCCGTCGACTTCGACCGGCTCGAGGCGATTCATCGTGCCGATACCGAGCTGCCGCAGTTCGCGGCCGTTTCGGGAGGAAGTGCCGACGCGGTTGCCGAGCAAGCGGCAGGTCTCGTCGAAGACTGCGCGACGCTGCAGGTCGGGATCGGCCGGCTGCCGGACCAGGTTCTGGCGCGCCTTGCGGATCGCCGCGGGCTGAAGCTCCATGGCGGCACCGTGTCGGCCGCCGGGCTCGCTCTGCTCGAAAACGGCGCCGCCGAAAGCATCGTCGCCGGGGTCGCTCTCGGCGACACCTCCTTCTACGCGCGCGTGGCCGCGGCGGAGAGGGTCGCCTTCCGGCCCGCGCCGATCACGCACGGGCCGGCCGGTCTGCGCGGCATCGAGCGCTTCACCGCGCTCAATTCGGCGATGGAAGTCGACCTGTTCGGCCAGGCGAACGCGGAGACGGCTTCGGGCCGCATCGTCGCCGGGTTCGGGGGATTGAACGACTTCCTGCGTGCCGCGCGTGCATCGCCCAGCGGCCGCGCCGTCGTGATGCTTCCCGCGACAGGCGCCAAGGGCACAGTGTCGCGGATCGTCGCGCGGCTCAGCGACCCTGGCCTCGTCTCGGCTCAGCGTGGCGACATCGATACCGTCGTGACGGAGCACGGCATCGCCGATCTTCGCGCTCGCGATCTCGACGCGCGTGCGGCGGCGCTTATCGCCATCGCCGCGCCGCAGTTCCGCGACGAGCTCGCAGCGCGCTGGGCCGAGATCCGAGCACGGCTCGCCTGATCAAGGGTAACGCTCGGAGTCTCGCGCGAAAGTCAGAGCCGAGCGGCGAGCGCACGATCGACGGCGACAGCGATCCGGAGAAGCCGCCGATCGTCGTCGGGAGGCGCCATGAGCTGCATCCCAGCAGGCAACGCGCCTTCCGTCGGAATCGGCAGCGACACCGCGGGTCCTCGCACGAAATTGGCGAGCGCCGTGC
>JADGGZ010000094.1 GCA_019689675.1 Rhodospirillales bacterium
GCGCGCGGCGGTCGTCGGCGCGGGCACGATGGGCGGCGGGATCGCGATGAGCTTCGCCAACGCGGGCATCCCCGTGACGCTGATCGAGGTGTCGGCGGAGGCGCTCCGGCGCGGGCTCGACACGATCGGCGCGAACTACCGTCGCTCGAGCCGCTTCACGCCGCAGGACGTCGAGCAGCGCCTCGCCCTCATCAGCGGCGCGACCGCGCTCGAGGCAGCCGCGGAGGCCGATGTGGTCGTCGAGGCGGTGTTCGAGGAGATGGACCTGAAGAAGCGGGTCTTCGCCTCGCTCGACAAGATCGCGAAGCCCGACGCGATCCTCGCGACGAACACCTCCTACCTCGACATCAACGAGATCGCGCGCACGACGGCACGGCCGGACTCGGTGCTCGGAACGCACTTCTTCAGCCCTGCCAACGTCATGAGGCTCCTCGAGATCGTGCGCGGCGAGAAGACGTCGCACGAGACGCTGGCGACGGCGATCCAGCTCGGCAAGCGGCTCGGCAAGGTGCCCGTCGTGGTCGGGGTCTGCCACGGCTTCGTCGGAAACCGGATGCTCGGCAAGCGCTCTATCCAAGCCGAGCGGCTCCTTCTCGAAGGCGCGTTGCCGCAGGACGTCGACTCAGTCGTCACCGAGTTCGGCTTTCCGATGGGCCCCTTCGCGATGGGCGACCTCGCCGGGCTCGACGTCGGCATGCGCATCCGCCGCCAGCTCGGCACGCGGGCGGAGATCGCCGATACGCTCTGCGAGATGGGGCGCTACGGCCAGAAGACGGGCGCCGGCTTCTATCGCTACGAGAAGGGCTCGCGCGCGCCGCTCGCCGATCCCGAGGTCGAAAAGATCATTCTCGACGCGTCTTCCCGCCTCGGCGTCGCGCGCCGGCCGATCGGCCGCGAGGAAATCCTCGAGCGGATGCTCTATCCGATGATCAACGAAGGCGCCCGCATCCTCGAGGAAGGCATCGCCTCGCGCCCCGGCGACATCGACGTCATCTGGATCTACGGCTACGGCTGGCCTTCCTGGCGCGGCGGGCCGATGTGGTACGCCGAGCATGTCGGCCGGCATCGCGTCGCCGAGCGGCTCGAGCACTACGCCCGGCTCACGGGAGACGCGAGCCTCCGCCCGGCGGCATGGCTGACGCGATGAGGCGTCCATTTCCCTGGGAGAAATCCTATCCTCCCGGCGTGTCGTGGGACGCTCCGCTCGCGACCTCGACGATTCCCGAGCTGCTCGCGGGCGCCGTCGCGCGCTTCGGCAACAAGACCGCGATCGAGTACCGCGGCCGCCGCCTCTCCTATGAGGAGCTCGGCCGTCTCGTCGATCGCGCCGCGGCCGCGTTCCTGAAGCTCGGCGCCGAAACGGTCGCGCTCTACCTTCCCAATACGGCGTGGCATCCGGTGGCGTTCTTCGGGGCGCTCAAGGCCGGTGCGCGCGTCGTCCATCTCTCGCCGCTCGACGCGGAGCGCGAGCTTCGGCACAAGCTCGCCGACAGCGGCGCGCGCGTCGTCGTCACCATCAACCACCCGATGCTGCTGCCCAAGGCGCAGAAGCTCGACGCCAAGCTCATCGTCGCCGACGATGCCTACTGGGCGCCGGCGCCCGAGGCGCTCTTGCCGATTCCCGAGGACGCGCTGAGCTTCACCGCTCTCCTCGACGCCGAGCCGCCCGCGCGCTCGCCGAGCATCGCGGAAGACGACGTCGCGGTGCTGCAATACACGGGCGGCACGACGGGCGTCCCGAAGGGCGCGATGCTGACGCACCGCAATCTCACCGCCGCGTGCTCGAGCTACGACGCATGGCTTTCCGGGCAGGGTCTCCTCGTCGAGGGCGAAGACCGGGTCATCGCCGTCCTGCCGCTCTTCCATATCTACGCGCTGACGACAATCCTTCTGCGGCATCTGAAGCACGGCAGCGAGCTTCTTCTGCGTCCGCGCTTCGATGTCGAGACGACGCTCCGCGACATCGAGGAGAAGCGCGCGACCGTGCTCCTCGGCGTGCCGACGATGTGGATCGCTATCGCGGCCTCGCCGGGCGTCGAGAAGCGCGACTTCTCCTCGCTGCGCTACTGCGGCTCGGGCGGGGCGCCGCTGCCGATCGAGGTGGACGAGAGGGTGCGGCGCCTCACGGGCAAGCGGCTGCGCGGCGGATGGGGCATGACCGAGACATCGCCGGCCGGCACCAACCTGCCGCAGGAAGGGCCCGACAAGCCCGGCTCCTGCGGGCTTCCGCTTCCCGGCATCGAGCTCGGCATCGTCGCGCTCGACGACCCCCGGCGCGTGCTCGGCCCGGGCGAGAAGGGCGAGCTGCGCATCAAGGGGCCCAACGTCATGAAGGGCTACTGGAAGCGGCCCGAAGAGACCGCGGCGGCGTTCGTCGACGGGTACTTCCTCACCGGCGACATCGCGACGATGGACGAGGACGGGTACTTCTATATCGTCGACCGCAAGAAGGACATGATCATCTCCGGCGGATTCAACGTCTATCCGCGCGTCATCGAGGAGGCGCTCTACGAGCATCCTGCCGTCGAGGAGGCGATCGTCATCGGCGTTCCCGACGCTTACCGCGGCGAGGCCGCGAAGGCGTTCGTCAAGCTGCGCGCCGGCGCCGCGCCCTTCACGCTGGAGGAGGCCCGGGCCTTCCTCGCCGACAAGGTCGGCAAGCACGAGATGCCGGCCGCGCTCGAGTTCCGTTCCGCTCTGCCGAAGACGGCCGTCGGCAAGCTCTCCAAGAAGGAGCTGATCGAGGAAGAGCGGCGCAAGTTCAAGGAGGCGTGAGAGATGGACCTGCGTTTCACCCCGGAGGAGATCGCGTTCCGAGACGAGGTCCGCGCCTTCTTCCGCGACAACGTTCCCGCGAAGACCCGCGAGAAGCTGATCGCCGGACGCCCCCTCGACAAGGACGACATCGTCACCTGGCAGCGCATCCTCAACAAGCGCGGCTGGGCCGTGCCGAACTGGCCGGTCGAGTGGGGCGGTCAGAACTGGAGCCCGGTGCAACGCTACATCTTCGACGAGGAGATGCAGCTCGCGCCGGCGCCGCAGCCGCTCCCCTTCGGCGTCTCGATGGTGGGGCCCGTCATCATCGCCTTCGGCAACGAGCAGCAGAAGAAGCGCTTCCTGCCGCGCATCGCCAATCTCGACGACTGGTGGTGCCAGGGCTTCTCGGAGCCCGGCGCCGGCTCCGACCTCGCCTCGCTCAAGACGCGCGCCGAGCGCAAGGGCGACCGCTACATCGTCAACGGGCAGAAGACCTGGACCACGCTCGCCCAGTACGCCGACTGGATCTTCTGCCTCTGCCGCACCGATCCCGCGGCCAAGAAGCAGGAGGGGATCTCCTTCCTGCTCATCGACATGAAGACGCCCGGCATCACCGTGCGGCCGATCGTCACGATCGACGGCGGGCGCGAGGTCAACGAGGTCTTCTTCGACGATGTCGAAGTGCCGGTCGAGAACCTCGTCGGCGAGGAGAACAAGGGCTGGACCTACGCCAAGTTCCTTCTCGGCAACGAGCGGACCGGGATCGCCCGGGTCGGGCTGTCCAAGCAGCGCCTCCGCCGCGTCAAGGCGCTGGCGCGCGAGGTCGGGCTCATGGACGACCCGCGCTTCCGCGAGAAGGTGGCGGCGGTCGAGGTCGAGCTGAAGGCGCTCGAGATGACGCAGTTGCGCGTCGTCGCCGCAGAGCGCCACCGCAAGGACAAGAAGCCCGATCCGTTCTCCTCGATCCTCAAGATCAAGGGCTCGGAGATCCAGCAGGCGACCACCGAGCTCGCGCTCGAGGTCGCCGGGCCTTATGCGATGCCCTACGTCCCGCCTCAGGAAGGGCGCAACGAGCCGCCGATCGGGCCGGAATGGGCGGCGCCGCTCGCGCCCACCTACTTCAACTGGCGCAAGGTCTCGATCTACGGCGGCTCGAACGAGATCCAGAGGAACATCATCGCCAAGGCCATTCTGGGACTCTGATTCTCATGGACTTCGATCTCACGGAAGAGCAGCGCCTTCTGAAGGAAAGCGTCGAGCGTCTCCTCGCCGACCGCTACGCGTTCGAGCAGCGTCAGGCCTATCAGAAGTCGCCCGAGGGCTGGAGCCGCGAGCTCTGGCGCGCCTACGCGGAGCTGGGGCTCCTCGGGCTTCCCTTTGCGGAGGAGGAAGGCGGGGTCGGCGGCGGACCGGTCGAGACGATGATCGTCATGGAGGCGTTCGGGCGCGCGCTCGCTCTCGAGCCCTATCTTTCGACCGTCGTCCTCTGCGGCGGAATCCTGCGCCGCACCGGACAGAAGGAGCTTCTGCCGAGGATCGCCGACGGCTCGCTCCTCCTCGCCTTCGCGCACGGCGAGCCGCGCTCGCGCTGGCGCCTCGACCATGTCGAGACGCAGGTCGAGAACGGCCGCGTCACCGGCGAGAAGGCAGTGGTGCTGCACGGCGACAGCGCCGAGAAGCTCGTCGTCAGCGCCCGCGACGGCAAGGGGCGGATCGGCCTCTACCTCGTCGACGCCGGGGCGACGGCGCGGCGCGGCTACCCGACCCAGGACGGCCAGCGCGCGGCAGAGATCCGGCTCGACGGCACGCCGGTCGAGGCGGTGCTCGCGGAGGACGGAATGCCGCTCATCGAGCGCGTCGTCGACGAGGCGATCGCGGCGCTCGCCGCCGAGGCGGTCGGCGCGATGACGGCGCTGCAGGAGCTCACCGTCGACTACCTCAAGACCCGCAAGCAGTTCGGCGTCCCGATCGGCACCTTCCAGGCGCTCCAGCACCGCGCCGTCGACATGCTGGTCGCGACCGAGCAGGCGCGCAGCATGGCGATGTTCGCGACCATGATGGCGGGCGAGGAGGACGCGGCCGAACGGCGCAAGGCGATCGCCGCCGCCAAGGTGCAGGTCGGGCGCTCGGCGCGGTTCGTCGGCCAGCAGGCGATCCAGCTCCACGGCGGCATCGGCATGACGGCCGAGTACAAGGGCGGGCACTATTTCAAGCGCCTCACCATGATCGACCAGATGTTCGGCCCCGCCGATCATCACCTCGAGCGGCTCGCGGAAGCCGGCGGGCTCTTTGATTGACGAGGGCTGACGCGCTCGAGGTTCGTCTCTCGGACGGCGCCGTCCTCGCCGTCCGCGTGCTGGGGCCGCGCGGCGCGACGCGGCTCTATCTCAGCCACGGCAACGGGCTCGCGATCGACGGCTACCGCGTCTTCTGGGAGCCGTGGGCGGAGCGGTTCGAGCTCGTCCTCTTCGACGTGAGGAACCACGGACGCAACCCCTTCCACGGCGCCGCGGGCCACAACTGGAAGCGGATCGCGGCGGACTATCCGGAGCTGCGCGCCGCGGTCGACGCAGCGCTGGGAGAGGCGCCGCTCTCCATCGGCGTCTTCCATTCGCTCTCGGCCGTCGCGGCGGCGAGCGCGGCGCTGCGCTCGCCGGGGCTCTTCGACGCGCTCGTGCTCTTCGATCCGCCGCTGCCGGCGCCGCCGGGGCATCCGGCGCATCCCGACATCGTCGCCAACAACGAGAAGATGGCGCGCTGGGCGTCGCGGCGGCCGGCGCGCTTCGCCGCGCCGGAGGAGCTCGCTTCTTCGTTCGCCGCGACGCGCAGCCTGCAGCGGTGGCGGCCCGGGACGCATCTCGACATGGCGCGCGCGGTGCTCCGGGAGGAGGCGGGCTCGTTCGTGCTCGCGTGCCCGCCCCCGCTCGAGGCGCATATCTACCGCACGAACGACGAACCGGGACTCTGGGAAGGGCTGGGGCGCCTGCCTTGCCCGACGCTGATCGTCGGCGCCGACACGACGCTGCCCGAGGCCGATTCGCCCGCCCGGCTCTGCAAGGCGGCGGCCGAGGAGTTCCGGCTCGGCTACGTCGCCATTCCCGAGACGACGCATTTCCTCCAGATCGAGCGCCCGGAGGAGTGCCGTGCGGCGGTGGAGCGCTTCCTGTCGTGAGACCGGGAAGCCGTTCCCGCAGCCTTCTTCTCAGCTTCTGAGCCCGGCGCCCGGTCCTGTAATTTCGTCCTCTTTCCTGCAAAGAACAGGAAATTTACAGGAAACGGTCATCGGCAATTTCGTGTCCGAAATGTCCTTGGTCAGCGCGCTGCCGATGCGACGATCCCCGTACCGGCGTGGGTCTTGCGAGAGTAGTCCCGGGCAGATTTGATTGCCAAAACGGAAGTTTGTCAATCCAAAATCGACAGGCCGCCATCGAGCCGAGCCGCGACGCCATGAACCCGTCCGCGATTGGGCGCGGGGTCCCGGCCTCTAGGCGCGTCGGCTTCTTTCGGCTTCCTCGACCGCGAGGCGGACGAACTCCTTCTCCACCGCCGGGTCGAGCCAGCGCGCGACCGCCACGAGGTCGCGCTCGGGATCGACCCAGGTGTAATTGCCGCCCGCGCCGACGGCGCAGAAGGCACGCTCGCTCGCCGCGGGCGCGCGTTGCCGTCCGGTGTTGAGCCACCAGAGATAGCCGTAGCCGCGATTGAGCGGGCAGGGCGCGAGGCTCTTCTCGATCCAGCCTTCCGAAAGAAGCCGGCGTCCTTCCCATTCGCCCCGCTGGAGCATGAGGCGGCCGATCCGCGCCTGATCTGCGGCCGAGACGAAGACGCCGCCGCCCCAGTGCGAGCCGCCCGAGACGGATTGCACGCGCCTTCCGTCGAGCGTCACCCAGGAGGTGCGGTAGCCGTGCCATTCGAAGGGGTCGCTCGCGCCGATCGGCTGCAGGACCCGCTCGGAAAACACCTCGGGCAGCGGGCGCCGGAAGACGAGGAGCAGCGCGTAGGCGAGGACATTGACGCGCACGTCGTTGTATTCCCAGAACCCGCCCGGCGGCCGAAGCTCGCGGAACGTGCCCTTCTTCGCATTGGCTTCGGGACCGCCGCCGACGACGCGGTTGCGGTCGATCATGTCGGACTTGCCCCAGAGCGTCCCCTGCCATTCCGACGTCTGCTGCAGGAGATGCTGCCAGGTGACCGCCGCGTTGGGGCCCTGGAAGACGGGATCGTCGAGGCGCGCGCCGACCGGCTCCTCGACATCCGGGACGAGCCCGTCGTCATAGGCGATCCCGGCGAGGATCGAGAGATAGGACTTCGCGACGGAGAAGGTGAGATCGGCGCGGTGCGGATCGCCCCAGCGGGCGATCTCGTGGCCGCGATGGAGCACGACTCCGGCCGGCCCGCCGCGCGGCCGGACCGGGCCCAGGACTTCGTTTTCCGGCGGGCGCTCGTCGAAGACGGTCGGAATCACGGCGGCGAGGTCGCGCGCCCATGGCGTCTCGTGCGCGAGCGCGAATGCGGCGATGGGGGATTGCGGCAAGGGCCTGGCTCCTCGGTCGGCGGTCGTCGCACGAAGCGTAGCCTTCGGCCGCGACGCCGGCCACAAGGTCGCGCTCCCGGGGACGCCCGGGGCCGAATTGATCCCAGGAACGCGGGGGGCTATGCTCGACCGATCGCACGCGCCTTGGACGGCCCCGGTCCCGCCCATGCCTCAGGCGAGAGCGAGATCGCGGCCCCGCGAGGAGGAGTCCTCATGAGCGCGATCCCCGAGTGGCGCCTTGTCGGCGACTGGTTCGACATCTGCAGCTGCGACATTCCGTGCCCCTGCGAGTTCGCGCAGCCGCCGACCAAAAACGTGTGCATCGGGCTGCTCGCCTGGCACGTCCGCTCCGGCCATTACGGCGAGACGTCGCTCGACGGGATGAACGTCCTCGCTCTCGGGACTTTCGAAGGCAACATCTGGGCCGGCGCCACCGCTACGATGGGGTTCTACGTCGACGAAAGGGCGGATGCACGGCAGCGGGAGGCGCTGGAGAGCATCTTCGGCGGGCGCGCCGGCGGATGGCCCGAAGGCTTCGCCAAGCTGGTCGGCGACATGCGTGGCTTCGAATACGTGCCGATCGCCTTCGAGCTCGCGGACGATCTCGCGTCGTGGCGGACGGAAATCCCCGAACGCGTCGTCGGGCGCGTTGAAGCCTTGCGCGGGCCGACCACCCCGCCCGGCAAGAGGGTGCAGCTCATCAATCCGCCGGGCTCGGAGGTCGGCCCGGGGCAAGTGGCGACCTGGGGCCGCTCGGTCGAAGTCCGTGCCGAAGGGTTCGGCCTCAACTGGACGGGCGAAAGCCGCTCCAGCAAGCATATCCCGTTCGACTGGTCGGGCCCCGGGTCCGCCTGAGCCGGGCGGCGCGCGAGATGGGCCCGGTCGCAAGCGGCGCCAAGGGCGCCGACGGGGCGCCGGCCTCGGTGCTGCGGCAAGCGCGCCTCTCCTTGCTCCTTGCCCTCTTGCTGCTCACCGGCGCAACCTGGGCGCTCACCCTCTATCACGACCTCATGATGGAAGCGCCCGGAGCGGCCGCGACGAGCGACGGAGCCGTCGCTCCCGCGATGCCCGGCATGGCGATGGGCGGGATGCCGGGCGCCGCGTGGTCGGCCGGCGGCGCGGCGTTCTTCCTCGCGAGCTGGGTCGTGATGATGGCGGCGATGATGCTGCCCGCCGCGGCGCCGATGATCGTGCTCTTCGATGCGGCCCGGCGCAGCCGCGAAGGCCGCGCCGCGCTCTCCACCTGGATCTTCGTGTCGGGCTATCTCCTCGTCTGGCTCGCAGCCGGCGTTCCCGCCTATGCCGCGATCGAGACGGCGAACGCCCTCGGCGCGTCGTGGACGGACCCGGCGGCGCGCGTCGATCGGGGTTCCCTCGTTCTCGGGGCGATCCTTCTCGGGGCGGGGCTCTATCAGTTCACCCCGCTGAAGCGCGTCTGCCTGCGCCACTGCCGATCGCCGCTCGCCTTCTTCGCGCAGCATTGGCGCGACGGACGGCTCGGCGCCCTCCGGCTCGGGGTTCTGCACGGCGCTTACTGCCTCGGCTGCTGCTGGGCGCTTTTCGCGGTGCTCGTCGCCGTGGGCGTGATGAGCATGGGGTGGATGCTCCTGCTGACGCTCGTGGTTTTCGTCGAGAAGGTGCTGCCGCGCGGCGAGCGCGTTGCCGCCTTCTTCGGCGTCGCGCTCGTCGCCTTGGGAGCGGTGATTCTCGGAAGGACCTTCCTCGGCCCTGTAATGTCCTGAGCCACGAAAAGGCTCGCGGATCGTTTCGGGTGCGGGCACGGCGTTCCGGCCGGATCGGCGCTCGAGCCCGCTTCGACGCGTTAGCCGAACATGTCGGACACGCGGGGAGAGCGCGAGCTCGAGCGCGCGTTCGATCGGCTCGAAGAGGAAACGCCCGATCGCGTCACGCGCGCCATCCGCTGGCTGCGCAGCCCGGAGGCGCGACGGGTACGCTTGCCGGCCGGAATCGTGCTGCTCCTGCTCGGCATCGTGGGGCCGTTCGTGCCGGTAGCCGGGATCGAGTTTCTGCCCTTCGCGTTCCTCCTCATCGCGCAGGACGTCCCCTTCCTGAGGAACCGGCCGCACGCGCGGTCCTCTGGCTGGAGGACCAATGGATCGCGTCGAGGCGGTGGTGGCGGAGGCGGAGGGGCTGAGCTGCGCGAGTGCAGGTCGCGTTGTCGAGGCGACGAGGTCGATCTCGGCTCAGCTCGACCTGCTGCCCGGCTCGTGAACGCGCGTATCGAAAGTGTCGTTGCCGCAATTGGGGCATCTCGGGATGTTGTGCCCCTTCGTCACGTGCGTCTTCTCGTGGCACCTGGCGCAACGGAAGTCGCCGGTCTCTTCAGCCTTTTCACCCGCCTTTGCCGCCATTCCGCGTCTCCTTCCGCCTGCCGCCGGGCTTCGATGCGGCGTAGGCCGGCTCTCGGGCGCGCTTGCGCGCCGGCTGCGCGCCGCCCGGCAGGAGCGCCACCTTGAGCCAGCCCGGCCGGCGACGGTCGAACTCCTTGTAGGCCTCGACCGCATCGGTGATCGGCGCCTGCTGCGTGAGGATTCGGCTCGGCACGACGACGCCCGTCTGCACCAGCTCGACGAGGTGCGGGATGTAGCGACGATGATTGCAGTTGCCCATGTTGATCGTGAGGTTCTTGTTCATCGCCATGCCGATCGGGAACGAGGTCGCGGTCTCCGGATAGACGCCGATGATCGAGAGCGTTCCCGCCTTGGCGAGGCTCTCGGTGGCCCAGCGGAGCGCCTGGGTCGGTGCGTCGCCGGGCTGCCAGTTGCCGTCGCTCGGCTTCCGCTCCGGCGCGACTTCTTCCACCTCCTGCCGGTCGATGTCCGCGTGCTTTTGCGCTTTCTCCGCGGCGGGGCCGCGATGCGCGTGGACGGCGTCGACGCCCACGGCATCGATCGCGCGGTCGACGCCGATGCCGCCGGTAAGCGACCGGATCAGCTCGACCGGATCCTCGGCCTCGAAGTCGATCACCTCGGCGCCTTGCGCTCGCGCCATCGCGAGACGGTCCTCGTGCGTGTCGATCGCGAGGATGCGGCCGGCATTCATGAGCTTCGCGCTCGCGATCGCGAACTGGCCGACGGGACCGCAGCCCCACACGGCGACGGTGTCGCCCGGTTCGATCTCGGCGAGCTCGGCGCCGAACCAGCCGGTCGGGAAGATGTCCGAGATGAGGATCGCCTCGTCGTCCGAAATCTCGTCGGGGAGCTTCACGAGTCCGATATGGGCGAACGGGACGCGCGCCTTCTCCGCCTGGAGACCGTTGAACGAACCCGTCGTCTGCGGACCGCCGAAGAAGGCGGTGCCGGCGGCCGGCCCGTTCGGGTTCGCCTCGTCGCATTGCGCGTAGTATCCGGCGCGGCAGTAGGAGCAGTTCCCGCAGGCGATGGTCGAGGGGATGATCACGCGGTCGCCGACCTCGAGGTTGCGAACGTGCCCGCCGAGCTTCTCGACGACGCCGACGCCCTCGTGACCGAGGATCGTGCCCGGCTTCATCCCCGGAAGCGTGCCGCGCACCATGTGCAGGTCGGTGCCGCAGATCGCGGAGGCGGTGAGGCGCACGATGGCGTCGGTCGGCTGTTCGATCCGGGGCTCCGGAACGTCCTCGAGCCTGATGTCGCCGATACCGTGGAAAACGACGGCCTTCATGCGAACCTCGCTGCTTTGCGGGCGGGACGGGACGCTTGGCGCCTTCACCTCTCGCAACGCTCGCAAGAAAGGTTCGATCCCGCGCCGCGGCGGTTTCGAACGCTCGGATTCGGGTCTTACGCGCGGCCGAGGAGGAAGTACGTCTCCATGAGCCCTTTGCCCTTGATCGGGACGGGGCCGCGCGGCTCGAAAAGGTACGCCTCGCCGAGCGCGTGCCGCGCCGCGGCGGAGACGTGAATCCGCCCGGGCACGCCGGAGCTCTCCATCCGGCTCGCGGTGTTCACGGTGTCGCCCCAAACGTCGTAGGCGAATTTCCGGGTGCCGATGACGCCGGCCACGACGGGGCCCGTGTGAAGACCCATTCGTGCCGCGAGCTTGTGCCCGGCGCTGCGTCCGATCGCGGCGATCGTCTCCGCGGCGCGGAGCGCGAACTCGGCGACGGCGCTCGCATGATCTTCGCGCGAGCCCGGGAGTCCCCCGGCGACCATGTAGGCATCGCCGATCGTCTTGATCCGTTCGAGCTGAAGCCCGGTTCCGAGCTCGTCGAGGGCGCTGAAGATGGCGCCGAGCAGCCGCACGGTCTCCTGCGGCGGCAGCCGCGCGGCGAGCGGCGTGAAGTCGACGAGATCGCAGAAGAGGATCGTGACGGCGTGGAAGCGGTCGGCGATGAGCGTCTCGCCGCTGCGCAGCCGCGTCACCACGTTGCCGGGCAGGACGTTGAGGAGAAGCGACTCCGACCGCTCCTTCTCGGCGCGCAGCTCCTCCAGCATGAGCGTTTCGCGGTCGCGCATGCGCTTCTTCTCGAGCGCCGAATCCACCCTGGCGCGCAGCAGCACGGGGTTGAAGTCCTTCGCCAGAAAATCCTCCGCCCCGGCCTCGATGCAGCGCACCACGCTGTCGATCTCGTCGAGCGCCGAGATCATGATGACCGGAATGTCGGCGGTGCGCCGATCCGCCTTGAGGCGGCAGAGGACCTCGAAGCCGCTCATGCCCGGCATCATGATGTCGAGGAGAACGAGATCGGGAGTGTGGATCGCGGCATGCTCGAGCGCGGCGGGGCCGTCGCTCGCGGTCGCGACCTGATGACCGGCGTGGGTGAGGCGGCGCGAGAGCAGGTCGCGGCTCGAATCGTTGTCGTCGACGACGAGGATCCGGCTCGAGAATTGCGGCGGCGCCTCCGCGTCGCGCCGGAGCGGCGGTATCGCGCGAAGCGCCTGGAGGACCGGCTCGGGCGAAAGGGCAGCTTCCGGCGAGGGCCGCTCGGGCTCCAGCCCGATCGCGACCAGCATGCCGTCGACCTGGGCGAGGAGCCGCGCCGCGCTCTCGACGATCTTGCGGAGGTCGTGGAGAAGCGCCTCGCTGCCCCTGTCCTGTCCCTCCTCGATGAGGAGCTCGGCATATCCCTTGATGGCGTTGAGCGGCGTGCGCAGGTCGTGGCGCAGACGCGCGAGCGCGGCGTCGCGCTCCGTAACGGCGTCCCAGCGGGTCCAGCGCTGCTCGACGACCTTGCGCACGAGCTCGCGCAAAGCGGCGGCGGCGCGCTTCATGCGCGCGAGATCGGGCAGGCAGTGCGGCAGGCGGTAGCGCCGCGCGTCCTCCTCGATGATCTCGAGAAAGCCGGCGATCGCTGCGGCCGGCGCCTCGATCTCCTGACGCAGATAGGCGACGAGCGCGCGCGCCGCGCGGTCCTGCTCTGCTGAACCGCCGTCGCAGGGCACGGCTCAAGCCCCGACGCCGGAAAGCAGCGACTCGATCTTGGCGAGGAGCCGCGGCAGCTCGATCGGCTTCGTCTCGTACTCGTCGCAGCCGGCCTCGAGAACCTTCTCGCGGTCGCTCGGCATCGCGTGCGCGGTGAGGCCGAGCACCGGGAGATGCTTCGTCTCCGCGGAATTCTTGAGGCGCCGCGTCGCCTCCCAGCCGTCGAGCACGGGAAGGCTCATGTCCATGAGCACGAGGTCGGGCTTCGTTTCCGCGGCGAGGCGCAGCCCTTCCTCGCCGTCAACCGCGATCACGACCTCGTAGCCGCGCCGCTCGAGGCGGCGGGAGAGCATGTCGCGATTGAGCTCGTTGTCCTCGACGAGAAGAATCCGCTTCATCTTCGCTCCCTCGTTCTATGCCGTCTCCCGCTGGGCGGGAGTCGCCGGGGCGAGGGTAAAGGCGAATTGGGTGGCGACCTGAGAGCGCCTTCACCCCTCCCGAAACTGCCGTCGTCCCTGCCGGTCCGGCGGGCCGAGCGGGACACGTGGCCTCAGCCGGTTCCCGTGGCCGCCATCGCCGGCCGCCGCGCCAGGAGGCGACGGACGGTGGACGCGAGATCCGTGCTCATGGTGGACCCTTTCGCGATCACCTCGCGTGCGCGGCCGAGCAGCCGCTCGCGCTCGGGGGCGCTCAGCTCCACCGCCGTCAGAATCACGATCGGGATCTCGCGCAGCGCGGGCCTCCTCGAGATCTCGTCGAGGAAGGCGAACCCGTCCATGCGCGGCATCAGAAGGTCGAGCATGATCAGCGCGGGCGGCGGATGCGATTCGAGCCAGGCGAGCGCGTCGGCTCCGTCGACCGCCTCCGCCGTCGAAACGCCGAGCCGCTCGATCTGGCGCCGCGTCAGGTCGCGGGTCGCGGCGTCGTCCTCGACGATGAGGACGGGTCCGGCGGACGGCGCGATGGCTGCGCGCAGGATCGCAGCGAGCCGGCTGCGATCGACCGGCTTCGTCATGAACTCGGCGGCGCCGAGCGAGAGCGCGATGCCGCGGTCCGGGAGAATCGTCACCACCACCACGGGAATGTCGGCGAGCTCGGGGTCGGCCTTGATCGCCGCGAGCACCGCCCAGCCGTCCATATGCGGCATCATCACATCGAGCGTGATCGCGTCGGGCCTTCGCCGCCGTGCCGCGGCGAGCGCCGCCTCGCCGCTCTCCACCGCAAGCGCGCGCCATCCCTGCCGGCGGAGCATCGAGACGAGCAGCTCGCGGGCGCGCGGATCGTCGTCGACCACCAGAACCGTGGGCGCGTCCTCGTCGGGCTCCGGAACGGGAGAGGGGGCCGGGGCCGAAGCAGCGGTCTGCGGCACGTGGGTCTCGGACGCGACGTCGCGCAGGACCATCGTGAAGACCGAGCCCTTGCCCGGCGCGCTCTCGACCCCGATCCGGCCGCCCAGCATGTCGCAGAAGTGCTTCGTGATGGCGAGCCCGAGCCCGGTGCCGCCGTAGCGTCGCGTCGTCGTCGCATCGGCCTGCACGAAAGGCTCGAAGACCTGCGCCTGCTGCTCGGCGCTCATGCCGATCCCCGTGTCGCTGACGATGAAGGCGACGGAGGTCTCGTCCTCGCGCCGCACCTCGAGCCGGACCCGTCCGTCGCGGGTGAACTTGCTCGCGTTGCCGAGAAGGTTGAGGAGGTTCTGCTTCAGCTTCGTCCGGTCGGTGCGGAGGAACCCCGCGTCGGCGCCGCAG
>JADGGZ010000414.1 GCA_019689675.1 Rhodospirillales bacterium
GATCCCGACATGCATGTGGGCGTCGACGCAGCCCGGGAAGGCGAGCCGGTTCTTGGCGTCGAAGACCTCGCGGCTGTCCTCCGCCCTGAGCTCGGGCGCTAGGCGCTCGATCTTTCCGTCCTTGATGCCGATGTCGAGGCAGTCGACGGAGGTCCTGTACGGGCGGACCACTCGGGCGTTCTTGATCACGAGGTCGAAAGTCTTGCTCATCCTTGGTCTACCTTCCTTGCCCATTCCGGCGTCGCCCGTGCTTACGGTCGGGACGAATTTCGCGAGGGAATCCCTACACCTCCCACGCGATGATGAACAGCAGGACGGCCGCTGCGAAGGGGCGGCGCGACAGAAACCCTCGAACCAGCTCACCAGCCGCAAGGGGACGGGTACGCTGTTGCCTGAGAAAGGGAGCTTTCCGAACAACTGCTATCTCTAATTTCCGGGTGCTGCCCTACCGCCAAGGCTAGGGACCCCGCAGGCACCGCGCGGCCCGACATCGCGCCAGAACGAAGAATGGTACCGCGCGAACCGCGTCGTCAGGCGGAGGCTTCGGTCGCGTCGTGCCGCTCGAGGAACACGCGCACGATCGCGCCCTTGCCCGGCGCGCTCTCGATGACGGCGCTGCCGCCCGATTGCGTCGCCACGCCGTACACCATGCTGAGCCCCAGCCCCGACCCTTTGCCGATCTCCTTTGTCGTGAAGAACGGCTCGAAGGCCCGTGAGCGCACCGCTTCGCTCATGCCGATCCCGTTATCGGCGACCGCGAGCATGACGTAGTCGCCTTCGAGGTCAGGCGGAAGCCGGCGATCGCCCGTTCGGACGTTGGCCGTCGAGATCCGCATGGGGCCGCCTTCCGGCATCGCGTCGCGTGCATTGATCGCGAGGTTGAGGAGCACGAGCTCGATCTGGTTCGGATCCGCCAGCGCCGGCCAGAGATCGGGCGCCAGCTCCGTCTCCACCTCGATCCTGGCGCCGAGAGTGCGCGCGAGCATATCGCGCATGCCGCTGATGAGGGCGTTGAGATCTACGGGCTCCAGCGTCATCTGCTGCCGCCTCGCAAAAGCGAGGAGCTGCTCCGTCAACCGGGCGCCGCGCTCGGCGGCACGCGCGGCGTGCTCCGCCAGACGCCGCTCCCGCCCCTCGGGGAGATTGCGCATCAGCAGCCAGAGATTCCCGAGCACGGCGGTCAGAAGATTGTTGAAGTCGTGCGCGACCCCGCCGGTGAGCTGGCCGAGCGCCTCGATCTTCTGCGAGTGGCGCAGCGCCGCCTCGAGCTGGCGCGCCTCGGTGAGATCCACCGCTGCGGCGAGGATACGCCGGACCTGCCCGTGCTCGTCCCACTCGATGGGCTCCAGGATGGTACGGCGGACGAGATAGCCGGCGGGAAGATCGCCGGCGATCTCGTACTCGTGGCGGCGACCGCTTTGGAAACAGGTGCCGTAGTGGTGATTGAGGAGCACGGCGACCTTCGGGTCGAAGATCTCGTCGGGCGCGCGCCCCACGATCGTTTCGGGCTTCACGCCGGTGTACTGGCAGAAGGCGGAGTTCACCTCCTCGTAGACGAAGCGGCCGCCCGGCTGGACTCGAATGACGAAGAGGGCGATGGGCGAGCGTTCGAACAGCGCGGCCTCGACGCGCTTGGCATCCGTGATGTCGATAACGGTACCGACTGAGCGCGCGGGGCGCCCGTCGGGAGAGAAGAGGATGCGTCCGCGCGCCGCCAGCCACCGCCCCGGCCGGGTCCGAAACTCGGCCGAGTAGCCGGTACGTTCCTCGAAGGCGAGGCGGTAGACATCTTCGACGCGCGCCCGGTCCTCCGGATGCACGGCATGGAAAAGCGCTTCCGGACCCGCCTTCGTTCCGGCGGGGAGCCCCAGCAACTCGATGAGCCGCGGTGACCAGTGGCGTTCGCCGCTTTGCAGGTCGAAGTCCCAGGTGCCGGCACCGGTCGCCTCGAGTGCGGTGCGCAACCGCACCTCGCTCGCGGCGAGCGCGGCCGTGCGCGCTTCGATCGCATCGGCCATGGTGTCGAAGGCACGGCCGAGCCGCGCGAACTCGGAGCGGCCCGAAAGGCCGGTGCGTGCGCGTGTTTCGCCCTCGGTCCACCGCCGCGCCACCTCGAGA
>JADGGZ010000415.1 GCA_019689675.1 Rhodospirillales bacterium
CATGGTCTCCGGCCAGGTCCGCCCGCCCCGCCTCGACCTCACGAACGAGGACCTCGTCCGCGCCCACGTGCACGCGATCTGGCTCGCCGCCTCGGGCGTCTGGCTCGGGTCCTCGCTCGCCGAGCTGCTCGATCTCGACGAAGAGGACAAGACCTTTCCGCTTCGCGCGTCGAAGCGCGAGCAGCTCGCCGACCCGGCCGTGATCGACCGTGCCCGCCCGCGCGCGCAGCGCATGCTCGAGCGGATCCCCGACCTCGACCGGGCCGAGTGGTACCGGCCTGGCTGGCTCGACGAGACTCTGCGCGGCGCCGTGCTCGCGCTCGACCGCGCCTGCGAGCGCTGGCGCGGCCTCTACCGCGCCGCCATCGAGGCCCGCGAGACCCAGCACGCGATCATCCTCGACCAGGCGCGCACTCCCTCGGAGCGGGACATGGCGCGCCGTCTGCGCGCCGAGGCCGAGGCCCAGATCGAGCTCCTGCGCGGCGGCGACGAGAACCGCGCCTGGCAGTCCGACTTCTACAGCTACCGCTACCTCGCCAGCGAGGGCTTCCTCCCTGGCTACAGCTTCCCACGCCTGCCGCTATCGGCCTTCATCCCCGCGCGCCGCGCGCGCCGGGGCCGCGACGAGTTCCTGCAGCGCCCGCGCTTCCTCGCCATCTCCGAGTTCGGGCCGCGCTCCATCGTCTACCACGAGGGCTCGCGCTACGTCATCAACCGCGTCCTCCTGCCCGCCGAGCGCACCGACGGGAACCAGGTGCCAACGCTCTCGGTCAAGCACTGCACGAGCTGCGGCTACCTGCATCCTCTGGCCGACGGCGACCCCGGCCTCGATCTCTGCGAGCGCTGCAGGGCGCCGCTCGACGTGATGCACGACCTCTTCCGTCTCCAGAACGTCGCCACCCGCCGCCGTGACCGGATCAACTCCGACGAGGAGGAGCGTGTTCGGCTCGGCTTCGAGATCCGCACCGGGATCCGCTTCGCCCGCCGCGACGGGGAAACGACGCGGATCGCCCACATCGCCGCCGACGGCACGGCCTGGGGGAAGCTGACCTACGGAGGCGCCGCGACCCTCTGGCGCATCAACGTCGGCTGGACGCGGCGCAAGAACCCAAACCAGCTCGGCTTCCTCCTCGACACCGAGCGCGGCTACTGGGCTCGGAACGAGCAGGCGGCGCTCGAGGATCCCGAGGATCCGCTGAGCTTCTCGCAGCAGCGCGTCATTCCCTACGTCGAGGATCGCCGGAACGCGCTCCTCCTCGAGCCCATCCGCCCGCTCGGCGGCGAGGTCGCAGCCTCACTCGCGGCCGCCCTCAAGAACGCGATCCAGATCGAGTACGACCTCGAGGACTCGGAGCTCGCCGTCGAGCCGCTCCCAAACCGCACCTTCCGCCGGCAGCTCCTCTTCTACGAGGCGGCCGAGGGGGGAGCCGGCGTCCTTCGTCTGCTCGCCACCGACCCGGAGGCGCTCCCGCGTGTCGCCCGCCAGGCGCTTGAGCTCTGCCACTTCGACCCCGACACGGGCGACGACCGCCGCCGCGCCCCCGGCGCGCGAGAGGACTGCACGGCCGCCTGCTACCACTGCCTCTTGAGCTACACGAACCAGCCCGACCACCGCATCCTCGACCGCCACGCCGTGCGCGACACCCTGCTGCTCCTCGCGGGCGCCGATGTCCAACCCGCGCCGGGAGTGCTCCCGCGCCACCTCCACCTGGCCGAGCTCCGCGCTCGTTGCGACTCCGAGCTCGAGCGGCGCTTCCTCGACTTCCTCGAAAAACACAAGCTCGAGCTGCCGACCCACGCCCAGGCCCGCATCGAGCACCTGCGCGTGAAGCCCGACTTCCTCTACGCCACCCACCACCTCGTCGTCTTCGTCGACGGGCCCCCGCACGACTACGAAGACGTCGAGGAGCGCGACGCGCAGGCAGCCTCGCGGCTCGAGGACGACGGCTACACGGTCGTCCGTTTCCGCCACGACGAGGACTGGGAGGCGATCGTCGCCCGCTACCCGAGCACCTTCGGCCGGCTGCGGGAGCCCGCATGACCCACGGCCCCGGCACCCTCGTCAAGGTGCGCGGCCGCGAGTGGGTCGTCCTGCCCGAGTCGACCGAGGAGCTGCT
>JADGGZ010000416.1 GCA_019689675.1 Rhodospirillales bacterium
GGTGATCGGCGCCGTGGCGCTTGCCGACGTAATCCGCAAGGAGTCTTACGAGACGGTCCGTCGGCTCAGGGATCTCGGCATCCGGTCGATGATGCTGACCGGTGACGCACGGCCGGTGGCGAAGACGGTCTCGGAGGAGCTCGGCCTTGCGGAGTACTTCGCCGAGGTGCTGCCGAACCAGAAGGCCGAAAAGGTGCGCGAGGTGCAAGCCAAGGGGCTGCGCGTCGCCATGGTGGGGGACGGCGTCAACGACGCCCCCGCTCTGGTGCAGTCCGACCTCGGCATTGCCGTCGGCGCCGGGACTGACGTGGCGATCGAATCGGCCGACGTCGTGCTGGTCCGCAGCGATCCGCGCGACGTGTTCGCGATCCTTGCGCTGTCTCGCGCGACCTACAGCAAGATGGTGCAGAACCTGCTCTGGGCTACCGGCTACAACGCCATCGCGCTCCCCCTCGCAGCCGGCGTCGGTCATGGCTGGGGCATTCTGCTCACGCCCGCAGTGGGCGCCGCGCTGATGTCGCTGTCGACCATCATCGTCGCGATCAACGCGCAGCTGCTGGAGCGGGCGCGGGCGCTCGTGGCGCACCCGGAGCAGGGCGCAGTAGCAGACGCGGACGGTTGAAAGCGCAAGAAGTGGCTTTTCGTTGCGCTGGCTCAAGGCGGAACGACCGCATTCTTCAGCATTGGATCGACGAGGAGGACAAAATGACGCTCGCTCGACAGACTTCCATTCTAGCAATCGCGTTGCTTGGCATCGCTTTCGGCGCGCTTGCGCAGCAATCGACGCCGTCAGCGCAGGAGCACGATCAGCATCATCCTGGCGGTAGCGCAGCCGCGCCGGCGCAGGCTGCACCGAGCGAACCGCGTGCGCAGATGGGCAGCCCGCAAACGGGCGCAATGATGATGCCGATGATGGGAGGGATGATGCCGATGATGGGGGGCGGCATGATGCGTGGCGGCGCCGGGCAGATGCCCATGATGATGCGCATGGCGGATCACATGGCCAAGCACATCGAGGGCCGGCTTGCCTTTCTCAAGACCGAGCTGAAGATCACCGATGCACAGTCCAGCGCCTGGGAGGCGTTCGCCAACGCCGTACGCGAGAACGCGAAGGCGATGAAGGCCGTGCACCCGGCTGCATCCGATGCCGCAGTGACGAACCTCCCAGATCGGATCGAGCGGCACGAGAAAGCCCTTGCTGCCCATCTCGAAGCCTTGCGGCGCCTGAAATCGGCGATCGGGCCGCTCTACACGGCGCTCACCGACGAGCAGAAGAAGCTCGCGGACGAGCTCATGATCGGACCGATGGGCTTCGTGATGATGTGACGCCGACCCGGCAGAGGAGCAGGGAAATGTCACCGGGAACTCGAGCCCCGTGGTGGCGTACCGCCGGAGGGCTTGCGACCACAGTCTTGCACACGTCGTTGCGTTCTATCTCCTGATGGAACACACGGCGCATGTATTCGGAGCGTTGCCCTACCTCCTGCTCCTCGCCTGCCCGTTGCTGCATCTCTTCCATCACGGAGGGCACGGCCGCGAGCATCATCATGGATCTCGTCGGGAGGACCCGAGTTGACGTCGTAAGAACGAAGGAAGGCGATCAGCGATTGGTGAACGTATTCGCAGGGGGAGAACGCGCCTCGCAGACTTCCAGCGGTCTTCCGGCGATCTCGCCGCGCCTCCCTACGGGGAGGCCGGACGAGGCTAAGAGCGCGGCCCAATACGGCGCATGGGCGGATCGGCGCAGCAGTTGCCAGGTCGGCGTCTCCACGGCCGACGATCCCAAGCCCAGAAAGCGCCAGATCGGCAGCAGCGCGCCGAGCAGTAGGTCGCCACCGAGAGGCGCTCCTCCGATTAGAGGCCTCGTCCTGGCGATCGCTCAGTGGCTATGGAGCCCCAATAGCCGCATGGACAGTCCAGCTGGGCTGGCTCGAGCGACGCCGCCATAGTCCGCAGCCGATCACGCACAACGCGCGCAAAGCCCACTTGCTAAATATCTGAACAAACGGGGAAATTCGTACATCTCTCCATTTTCAACACGGTTGTGTAGGGGCTAGGGTTCGTCCCTAGCCCCTACACAAAACTGTGGAAACCGGGTCTACCAATATC
>JADGGZ010000417.1 GCA_019689675.1 Rhodospirillales bacterium
GCCGGCATGGCTCGCTACAATCCCATGTCGTATCACAACGGCTCGATCTGGCCGCACGACAATGCGCTCATCGGCATCGGGCTCGGCCGGTACGACCTGAAAGACGACCTTATGCGCGTCCTCAGCGGGATGTTCGATGCGACCGTGGCCATCGAGCTCCATCGCCTGCCCGAGCTCTTTTGCGGCTTTCCCCGCCGTCCGGCGTTCGGGCCGATTTCCTACCCGGTCGCCTGCTCGCCGCAAGCCTGGGCGAGCGCAACGGTCTTCGCGCTCGTCGGTGCCTGCCTGGGCGTCGCATTCGACGCCGAGCGCCGCGAGGTGCAGTTCCGCCGGCCGGTTCTGCCGAGCTTCATCAACGAGCTCTGCGTCCACGACCTTCGGTTGGGCGACGCCAGCGTCGACGTGCTCTTCCGCCGTCACATCAACGACGTGGCCGTCAACGTCGTCCGTCGAACCGGCGACATCGGGATCGTCGTCACGAGCTGACGCGGAAGGCCGACGCACCGGGGGTAGGCCCCGGTGCGCCCGGCACAAGCGTCAGGCGACGAGGGTGAGCGGTGGCCGCGCGGCCTCGCGGACAATCTGCTCGTAGAGCCGGACGTAGTCCTTGGCCATGCGCTGCGCGGTGAAGCGGCGCTCGAAGGCCATCCGCACGGCCACGCGGTCGAGCTGGCCGATGCGGGCCACCGCGGCAACAGCCTCCTTCTCGTCGGCGACGATCAGGCCCGACACGCCAGGCTCGATGATCTCGGGAACGGATCCCCGCGGAAAGGCGATCACCGGCGTGCCGCAGGCAATCGCTTCGATCATGACCAGCCCGAAGGGCTCCGGCCAGTCGATCGGGAAGAGGAGCGCGGCAGCTCCACCGAGGAACGCCGACTTCTCGCGATCGGAGATCTCGCCGACGTATTCCACGAGTCCCGAATGCGACTGCAGAAGCGGGCGGACGACCGCTTCCCAGTAGTCGACGTCCACTCTGTCGATCTTGGCTGCGATCTTGAGCGGCCATCCCGACTCGGCCGCTATGCGAATTGCCCGTTCCGGTCCCTTCTCGGGCGAGATTCTACCGAGAAACGCGAGGTATCGGCCGGGTTCGTAGGACGGCGACATCAGCCCGGGCGGAAGGCCGTGATAGACCGTGCCGATCCAGTGCGCCGAGGGAAGCGGCGCGCGCTGCGCATTGGAAATCGAGACAAAAGGCGCATCTTTGAACGCCTCGAAGAGCGGCCGCAGCTCCGGCATGTCGAGCCGGCCGTGCAGCGTAGTCAGGAACGGCAAGCCCCGGTGCCTGAACAGAGGAAGATGGAGGTGGTCGAAATGCACGTGGATGAGATCGAACTCCGCCGCCCGGCGAGACACGATCTCGACCATGTAGACGTGCGGCGCGATCGGGTCGCGGATGCCTCCTCCGAGGCGAAGCGCGCGCGGAACCACGGGGACCAGATCGGCGGCAGTCTCCGAATCGCCGCTCGCGAACAACGTCACCTCGTGCCCCTGCGCGATCAGCTCTTCCGTGAGGTAGGAGACGACGCGTTCGGTGCCGCCGTAGAGCTTCGGAGGAACTGCCTCGGCGAGAGGTGCAAGCTGCGCAATTTTCACGATCCGACCCTCCTCTTCTTCGCCTCGCCCTCAGGGCGCCTGACTGGCGAACACGCGCTGCGTCCGGAAGCGCGCTGCGGGTCGAAAAAGATCCGGTTATCGGCTGACAGTAATCCGTGAATGGTTGACGAGAGCACGAGCGATACCCTCCAGAATGAAGCGATACCCCTCTGCCGGCGGTGGAACCCACCCGGCGCGACCCGTAGCTGGTATGATGCGCGGCGTGATTCAAGACTCGCCCATGGCCATGGATGCGCGACTTTTCGCCCCTGCCACGCGACGCAACCGCGACGCAATTTTGGCCGTCCTCGAGCGAGCGCTGCCGCGCAGCGGGTTCGTCCTAGAAGTCGCGAGCGGGTCGGGCGAGCATGCCGTCTATTTCGCGGCGCGGTTGCCGTCGCTCGTCTTCCAGCCGAGCGACCCCGACCCGGCGGCGCGTGCAAGCATCGACGCTTGGGCGGCGACGGGCCGACTCAGCAATGTGCGTCGTGC
>JADGGZ010000006.1 GCA_019689675.1 Rhodospirillales bacterium
CGGATGAAGGAAGCGAAGACGGCGCCGATCCTCGCCGCGATGGAGCCGTCGAAGGCGAAGGCGGTCACCGTCGCGATTGCGGCGAAGGACGATCCGAAGCTGAAGACCGCGAAGCTCGGGGCGAAGCCGTAAGCGCAGCGCCCGGCCGACCGGAGGCGGACTGCGCTCCATCGTCGCGTCATCCTTCGCGTCGCATGCAAGGAGAAATTAACCGAACCTCGTGAGACTTCGGCCGAGGTGGGACAGGAGCTTGGTGAATGACGGCGCTCGGCCGGCTCGCGTTCCTCGTCGCGACGGGGCTGATGCTTTGCGTGCCGGCGTTCTCTTCCGCGCGCGCGACCGATCCCGCCGTACCTGTCGCCGTGACGACGTGGAAGGGCGATCCGCGCTTCGTCTTCAAGTGGCGGCGGGACGTGGAGTTCGACGTCGAGGAAAGCGACGGCGAGGCGCGGATACGGTTTCTTGCGCCCGGCAAGATCGACGTCAAGGCGCTTGCGAAAGCGAAATCCTTCGCACCGCGCGTCGTGAGCGGCCCCGGCGGCGACACGGTCATCCTGAAGCTGCCGGCGGATCGGCAACTCCGCCCCGCGCGAAGCGGCAAGAGCATCGTCATCGACGTCGTCCCGGCGCCGCGTCGGCGCGTGACCGTTCCGCTCGCCGCCTCGACGCCGCCGCCGTTGCCGCGACCGAAGCCGCGCGAGGAAAGCGTCGCCGCTTCGGCAGCTTCCGCTTCGTCGGTGCAGCGCCTCCTCGGCTCCGTCGTGGTCCGGTCGAGCTGGCAGGAGCATCGTCACTACATTCGCTTCGACTGGCCCCGCCCGGTCGCCGCCGCCGTGTTCCGCCGCGGCAACTGGATCTGGGTCGTCTTCGACCAGGCGCTCCCGGTAAGCTTCGCCAACGAGAAGAAGGCCGAGCTGATCCGGCCCGTCCCGCATCCGTCGGCGACGGTGTTTCGCATCGCGGCGCCGAGCGGCTTCAATCCGTCCATGGCACGCGTCGGTTCGGCCTGGGTCGTCGACCTTCAGGACCAGGCGCTCCGGCCCGAGCATCCGGTGCGCGTCGAGCCGCATCCCGAGATGATTCCGCCCCGCATCCGCTTCGGCCTGCGCCTCGCGGCGAGCGCGCCGATCGAGGTGGTCGATCCGGACCTCGGCGAGCGCCTCCTCGTCGTTCCGAACAGCGAGCTCGGCGAGGGGCTGCCACGGAACGTCGCGTTCGTCGATTTTCAGGCGCTGGCGAGCGCGCAAGGGCTGGCGCTGCAACCGACCGGGCAACCGCTCTCGATCGCCTCGGCCCACGACGGCGTCGAAGTGATGGCGCGGGACGGGCTCGCTCTTGCCCGCTCCTCGTCGAGAGCGCTCGCCGAGGCGGCCGATCATGGGGAACGCCTTCTCGATCTCGCGGCGTGGGCCGCGCCCCCGGGCCGGCATCTCGAGAAGCGTCAGGCGCTCTCGGCCGCTGCGGCGCGCGCCCCCGAGAGCAGGCGTACGGCGGCCCGGCTCGACCTCGCGCGTTTCTACTTCGCCGAGGGGTTTGCGCCGGAGGCCTACGGCGTCCTGAAGGCGATCGAGCGCGACGATCCCGGCGTCTTCGCGCAGCCGGGCCCGCGTCTCCTCGAGGGGGCGGCCGCCTTCCTTGCCGGAAGGCCGGAAGAAGCGGCCGATGCGCTCGCCTCACCGTCGCTCGACGGCGAGAGCGAGGCGGCGGTGTGGCGCGCCGCGGTCGCGGCCTCGAAGGGGGACTGGGCGGCCGCCGCGCTGGGCTTCGCGCAGAGCAAGCCGATCCTCTCGGGTTATCCGAAGAAGATCCGCCATGCGCTGTCGCTCGCGGGAGCGCGCGCTGCCGCCGCGGCGGGGCAGGCAGATGCCGCGCGCAGCCTCCTCGAGCCGCTTCTCGAAGAGGAGCCAGCCCTGGGAGACCGCGGCGCCGCGCTTCTGCTTGTCGCGAAGATGCACCACCAGCAGGGCGATATCGGCAAGGCGGTGCAAATCTGGAACGAGCTGGCGTCGGGGCAGGACAAGGCGAGCCGCGTCAGGGCGCAGCTCGAGCGCACCCTCGCGCTTCTCGACAAGAAGCTCATCGAGCCCCGACCCGCGATCGAGCAGCTCGAAGCCATTCGAGCCGAGTGGCGGGGCGACGAGATCGAATTCCGCGCCTTGCGAAAACTCGCGATGCTCAAGGCGAAATCGGGCGACTGGCGTGGCGCGTTCGAGGCGTTCCGCCAACTGGAGGCGAATTTCCCGGACGCCGAGGAGCTGCCGGCGGTGACGGAGGAAGCGGTAGCGACGCTCGTCGATCTCTTCGGCTCGTCCGGCTTCGCCGAGGTTCCGCCGCTCGCCGCCTACAAGCTCTTCGAGCACTACGCGAAGCGCGTTCCGCCCGGAGAGCGCCGCGACGAGATCGCCAAACCGCTCGTCGATCGTCTCGATGCGATCGACTTGCCGGCGTATGCCGCGAGCGTTCTCGAAACCCAGCTCGAGGATCGTGCGGTGGACGGAAAGACGGCCGGCCTCGTCACCCGGCTCGCCGCGTTGCGCCTCGCAGAGGGAAAGCCCGAGGCAGCGCTCGCCGCGCTTGCCCGCCCGGTGGGAGAGATCGCCCCGGCGCTCGCCGCCGAGCGCACCTATATCGAGGCCCGGGCGCTCGCGGGCCAGGCACGGGCGGCCGATGCGCTCGCCGCTCTCGGCGACGACACGACGCCGGCCGCCGACCGGATCCGTCTCGAGATCCTGACGCGCGAGAAGAACTGGAAGGACACGTTGCCGGTCTACGCGCGGCTCGCGCCGCCGGTCGCCGGCAGCCTCGACGCCGCCTCTGCCCGACTCGTCCTCAACTGGGCGACGGCGGCGACGCTCGCAGGCGACGATGAGGTCGTGGCGACGATCCAGGAGTCCTACGGCGCCCGCATGGACGAGAGCGAGGACCGCGATTCTTTCCGACTCGTCGTCGGCGACCTGCGCCCGCCGCGGCAGAAGGTCGCTGCCGCGCGCTGACCGGGCGGCGTGCCGACCGGTGCGGCGCCGTCAGGCCTGGAGCCGGACGATGCGCTGCGTCTTCTCGCCGCGCTCGGAGAGCAGCCGGTCGAAATAGGCGATTGTCTTCTCGAGCCCGACCTCGAGCGGGACGGTCGGCTCCCAGCCGAGCAGGGCCCTCGCGCGGGTGATGTCCGGGCAGCGCTGGAGCGGATCGTCCACCGGAAGCGGACGATGCTCGATCCGGGACTTTGACCCGGTCATCCGGATGATCAGCTCGGCGAGCTCCTTGACCGGGATTTCCTGCGGATTGCCGAGATTGATCGGGCCGACCACGTCGTCGGGGGCCGCCATCATGCGCAACCAGCCCTCGATCATGTCGTCGACGAAGCAGAAGGCACGCGTCTGCATCCCGTCTCCGTAGAGCGTGATCGGCTCGCCTTTCAGCGCCTGGACGATGAAGTTGGAGACGACGCGCCCGTCGTTGGGATGCATGCGCGGACCATAGGTGTTGAAGATCCGAACCACCTTGATCCGCAGCTTGTGCTGGCGGTGATAGTCGAAGAACAGGGTCTCGGCGCAGCGCTTGCCCTCGTCGTAGCAGGCGCGCGGCCCGATCGGGTTGACGTTGCCGCGATAGTCCTCGCGCTGAGGATGGACCGTCGGGTCGCCGTACACTTCCGACGTCGAGGATAGAAAGATCTTGGCCTTCGTGCGCTTGGCGAGGCCGAGCATGTTGATCGAGCCGATGACCGACGTTTTCGTCGTCTGAACCGGGTCGAACTGGTAGTGGATCGGCGAGGCCGGGCAGGCGAGATTGTAGATCTCGTCCACCTCGACGTAGAGCGGGAACGTGATGTCGTGGCGCATCGCCTCGAAATGCGGGTTCGAGAGCAAGTGCGCGATGTTGTCCTTTCGCCCGGTGAAATAGTTGTCGACGCAGAGCACGTCGTGGCCCTGGTCGAGAAGGCGCTCGCAGAGATGCGACCCCAGGAAGCCGGCGCCGCCGGTGACGAGAACGCGCTTGCGGGTAGAGGTCATCCTTGGCTTCTCCTTCGCTCAGGCGAGCTTGAGCTGGGCGGTCTTGGCCGGGGCGACGGGAGCGCGTCCGATCGAGACGTACTCGAATCCGGCGGCTGCCATGTCGCTCGGCTTGTAGATGTTGCGAAGGTCGATCACGACCGGGCTCTTCATGAGGCGCCGGACCCGGTTCCAGTCGAGCGCCCGGAACTGGTTCCACTCGGTCACGAGGACGAGCGCGTCGGCACCGCCCATCGTCTCGTACGCGCTCTCGCAATAGAGGAGATCGGGGAGGAGCTTCTTGGCCTCCTCCATGCCCTCCGGATCGTAGGCGCGCACCGTCGCCCCGGCCTCGATGAGGGGCGGCAGGATCGCGAGGCTCGGGCTGTCCCGCATGTCGTCGGTGTTCGGCTTGAAGGTGAGGCCGAGCACGGCGATCGTCTTGTCCTTCACCGATCCGCCGCAGGCCGCGACGATGCGTTCGGCCATCGAGCGCTTCCGCGCCTCGTTCACCTTGACTACGGTTTCGACGATCTCGATCGGTGCGCCGGCTTCCTGCGCCGTCCTGACGAGGGCGAGGCAGTCCTTCGGGAAGCACGATCCGCCGTAGCCGGGCCCGGCGTGGAGGAACTTCTTGCCGATGCGTCCGTCGAGGCCGATGCCCTTGGCGACATCCTGCACGTCGGCGCCGACCTTCTCGCAGAGATTCGCGATCTCGTTGATGAAGGTGATCTTGGTCGCGAGGAACGAGTTCGCGGCGTACTTGATCAGCTCGGCGGTCTCGATCGTGGTGAAAACGATCGGCGTTTCGATGAGGTAGAGCGGGCGGTAGAGGGCGCGCATCACCTCCTGCGCGCGCTCGGACTCCGTGCCGATCACGACCCGGTCCGGGCGCTGGAAGTCGCCGATCGCCGAGCCCTCGCGCAGGAACTCGGGGTTCGACGCCACGTCGAACTGGAGGTCGGGTCTCGCCTTCCTGATGATCGACTGGACCTTGCGGCCGGTGCCGACCGGCACCGTGGACTTGGTCACCACGACGGCATAGCCCGTGAGGGCTTGAGCGATCTCCTCGGCCGCGCCGAAGACGTAGGAGAGGTCGGCATGGCCGTCGCCGCGCCGGGACGGCGTTCCGACCGCGATGAAGACGGCGTCGACGCCGGCCACCGCGGAGCGCAGATCGGTGGTGAAGGAGAGCCGGCCGGCCCTGGCGTTGCTTTCGACGATCTGCTCGAGCCCGGGCTCGTAGATCGGGATCTCGCCCTTTCTCAGGCGGTCGATCTTGTTCTCGTCCTTGTCGACGCAGACGACGTCGACGCCGAACTCGGAGAAACAGGCTCCTGAAACCAGTCCGACATAGCCGGTCCCGATCACTGCTATGCGCATCGAGTGCTCCTGAAAGACGACGCCCGAAAACGGCGCGCCCGCCTGCTTATTCCAAAAGCGGCGGCGGCAAAGCGCGGCGGACGATAGCGGTTGGACACGAAAAAATCATACCTGAATCGCAGGTTGCGACCTCTCCGGGGGTCTCCCGGGGCTGCGATGACAGCCCCTTGCTTGTCGCTTTCGCGCCCGCCGGGTCGGCGCTAGGGTGAGGAACGCGCCTCGCGCGGCTCGCGTTCAACATCATATTGATCCAGGTACACTCCCCCTAATGGCGACGCATGTGCTTGTGACCGGCGGTGCCGGCTACATCGGCAGCCACGCCGCGAAGGCGTTGGCGCAGGCGGGTTACGTCCCCGTCACTTACGACAATCTCGTGTACGGGCACCGTGAGGCGGTCCGCTGGGGGCCGTTCGTCGAGGGCGACCTCGCTTCGAAGCCGCTGCTGATCGAGACGATGCGCCGCTACGAGGTGGCCGCGGTGATGCACTTCGCGGCCTACGCCTATGTCGGCGAGTCGATGACGAACCCCCGGCTCTATTTCCACAACAATGTCGGCAACACGCTGAATTTGCTCGACGCGATGCTCGAGACCGGGGTCCGCCGGATCGTCTTCTCCTCGACCTGCGCGACCTACGGCGTGCCGGACAAAGTGCCGATGGACGAGTCGACCCCGCAGCGGCCGATCAATCCCTACGGCGAGACCAAGCTCATGATGGAGCGGGCGCTCTACTGGTACGGGCAGGCTTACGGCATCGCTTCCGTCTCGCTGAGGTACTTCAACGCGGCCGGTGCCGACCCCGACGGCGAGATCGGCGAGGCGCACGACCCGGAAACCCACCTCATCCCCCTCGTGCTCGATGCCGCGCTCGGCCGGCGGCCCGAGGTGCAGGTCTTCGGCACCGATTACGAGACGCGCGACGGGACCGCGATCCGCGACTACATCCACGTGACCGACCTCGCCGACGCGCATGTGAAGGCGATCCAGTACCTGGAGCGCGGCGGCGCCACCATTCAGCTCAATCTCGGGACCGGGCAGGGCCACACGGTCAGCGAAGTGATCGCGGCCGTCGAGCGCGTCACCGGCCGCAAGGTGCCGCGCCGCGAGGTCGGGCGCCGGGCCGGCGATCCGCCTTCGCTCGTCGCCGATGCGCGGCGCGCCGGGGAGGTCCTCGACTGGCGGCCCCGGATGAGCGATTTGGAGACGATTGTTCGGACCGCATGGGAGTGGCATAAGGGCCGCAACGCGTGAGGCGGTAAGCCGCCCGCATCCTCGGAACAGGGCGCCGCCTCGCGGAATAGAGCCTTTCGAGCCGCCGTTGTGGCCGCGAAAGGTAAACGGGAGCCCGAGAGTCCAAAATGCATTCTGTCGAGGCCGCTGCCTCGCGTGTCGCCCGCGCGCCGTCGGCGCACGCCCAGATCAGGGTCCAGGGGAAGTTCTTCTTCGCCGGTCCGGAGAAGTATTTCGTCAAAGGGGTCACCTACGGGCCGTTCGCGGTCGGCTCCCACGGCTCCCAATTCCCCGAAAAGGAGATCGTCGCCAAGGACTTCGCCCTCATGGCGGCAATGGGCGCCAACACGGTCCGGGTCTTCACCGTCCCGCCGGTCTGGCTCCTCGACATCGCCGCCGACAACGGGCTCAAGGTGCTGGTCGGCCTGCCCTGGTCGCAGCACGTCACCTTTCTCGACAGCCGCGAAATCCAGGAAGAGGCGCGGCGGGCCGTGCTGAGCGGGGTTCGTGCCTGCCAGCGGCATCACGCCGTCTTCGCCTATCTCATCGGCAACGAGATCCCGCCGGACATGATCCGCTGGCACGGAGCCGACAAGGTCCGCGCCTTCCTCAAGGATCTCGTCGCCCGGGTGAAGGAGGAGGATCCCGGCTGCCTCGTCAGCTACGCCAATTTCCCCTCGACCGAATATCTCACGATCGATTTCACCGACTTCCTCTGCTTCAACGTCTATCTGCACAACGAGGACGCGTTCCGGCGCTACGTCTCCCGGCTGCACAACCTCGCCGTGGACAAGCCGCTCGTGCTCACCGAGTTCGGCGTCGATTCGATGCGCGAAGGGGAGGAGGAGCAGAAGCGCATCCTTTCCTGGCAGATCCGGGCCGCGTTCGAAATGGGCGTCGCCGGCTCCTTCGTGTTCGCCTGGACCGACGAGTGGTTCACCGGCGGCCATCTCATCGAAGACTGGGCTTTCGGCCTCGTCGACCGGGATCGGAAGCCCAAGCCCGCCTTCTATGCCGTCAAGGAGCGCTACCAGGGTCCTCTGCCGCCGCCGCTCGCGCGCGCGCCTCGCGTCTCCGTCGTGGTCTGCGCGTACAACGCCGAGCGCACGATGGACGCCTGCCTCGCCTCGCTCGAGACGCTCAACTATCCGGACTACGAGGTCATCGTCGTCAACGACGGCTCCAAGGACCGGACGCTCGAGATCGCGCAGAAATACAGCTACTGCCGGATCATCAGTCAGGAGAACAAGGGGCTTTCCGTCGCGCGGAACGTCGGCGCCGAGGCCGCCACGGGCGAGATCGTGGCCTATACCGACAGCGACTGCATCGCCGATCCCGACTGGCTCACGTATCTCGTCGCCAAGATGGAGTCCTCAGGGCTCGCGGCTTGCGGCGGGCCGAACTTTCCGCCGCCCGAGGACTCGCTCGTCCCGGCGGTTGTCGCGGTCTCGCCGGGCGGCCCGACCCACGTCCTCGTCTCCGACGATGTCGCCGAGCACATCGCCGGGTGCAACATGGCGTTCCGCCGCGACGTGCTCTTAAAGCTCGGCGGTTTCGATCCCGTCTACCGGGCCGCCGGCGACGACGTCGACATCTGCTGGCGATTCCAGGACGCCGGGTACACGATCGGCTTCAGCCCGTCGGCGATGGTCTGGCACTGGCGCCGGAACACGGTGAAGGCCTACATCGACCAGCAGAAGGGGTACGGGAAGGCCGAGGCGCTCGTCTATTCGAAGCATCCGACGCGCTTCAACCTGTTCGGCCAGGCGAAATGGCTCGGCCGCATCTACGGCGACCTCTCCGCTTCGCTGCTCCTGTCGCGCCGGCCCGTGATCTATTCCGGCGTTTTCGGGCGGGGGCTCTTCCAGACGATGTACGAGCCGCCGAGCTCGCTCGCCGCCTTCCTCCCGCTCACCTTCGAATGGAACGTGGTCGCGATCGTCCTCGCGCTCGCCGGGGTGATCGTCGGCGGCTGGGCCTGGCTCCTGATCGTGCCGTTGCTGATCACCTTGACGCTCTGCGTCAACGGGGCGCTCAAGGCGAACATCGATCCGCGCTTCCGCGGGTTGAAGGCGCGGGCGCTCTGCGCTCTGCTCATCTACCTGGGCCCGATCCTGCGCGGCTGGGAGCGGCTGAAGTGGCGCCTGAAGGAAATGCGCACCAACGATCAGTTCCGGTTCGCGCCGACCGAGCAGAAGGCGCGGATCGACCTGGCCGACCGTGCGCTCATCCTCTCCTATTGGAGCGAGAACGGCGACGAGAAGGAGGTGCTGATCGGCGGCCTCATGCGCTTCCTCGCGCCGCAGAAATACTTCATTGTCCCGGACACCGGATGGAGCGATTGGGACCTCAAGATCGCGCGCGGGCTTTGGAGCCGTGCCTACGTGACCGTGGTCGCGGAGAACCACGGCGGGATGAAGCGGCTCCTGCGCGTCCGGACTCAGATGCGGCTCTCGAAGCTCAGCGCGTTCGTGCTGCGGTCCTATGCGGTGGTGACCGCGGCGGCGCTCATTCTCGGCGTGCCGACCGCGGCGGCCGTGATCGGCGCTGTGGGTCTCGGCCATTTCGGCTACATCGCCTGGCAGACGGTCAATTTCGGCCAGCTCATGCATCGGATCGTCGAGACGGTCGCCCGGGGCGGCCAGCTCCAGCCCCTGGAGCCGGTCGCGCGGGCGCTTCCCGTCGGCGCGCCGAAGCCCGCTCGGGCGTGAAATCCTCCCCCGTTCGCGGGGAGAGGCGAAAACCGCGATGCTGGGCCTCGTAGGAAAGCTGCTGCCGTTCCTGCGCCCCTACGCGGGGCTCGTGGCGCTGGCGCTCGCGCAGGTCCTGATCATGACCGGCTTCGAACTCCTGAAGCCGTGGCCGCTCAAGGTCGTCATCGACCATGTGCTCGGCGACAAGCCCTTTCCGTGGGGCGACGTGCCGAAGCTGCCGCTTCTGCTCGGAGCCTGCGTCGCGATCGTCCTCGCCACGGCGGGGGCGGGGCTCCTCAGGCTCTGGCACAACAACACCTCGATCGGCGTCGGCCAGTCGATGGTGAACGATCTCCGCGCGGCGCTCTACGCCCACCTCCAGCGCCTGTCGCTCGCCTTCCACGGCCGCCAGAAGGTCGGCGATCTCATGTACCGCGTCACCTCGGACACGTTCGCGGTGCAGACGATCGTCATGAACGGCTTCATGCCGATGCTCTCGGCGCTGATCCTGCTCGGCGGAATGCTGTGGATCCTGCTGCCGATGGATCCGGTGCTGACGCTCCTGTCGCTCACCATCGTTCCGGCGCTCTTCGTCCTCATCCTCGTGCTCAATCGCCGGATCGGGGAAATGGCGGCCGAGGTGCGCGACGCCGACGCGCGCGTCTACAGCGTCGTCCACTGGGCGATGTCGTCGATGAAGGTGGTGCAGGCCTTCACGAAGGAGGAGGAAGAGCACCGCCGCTTCGTCGCGGCGAGCCGCGACAGCCTCGGCAAGGCGCGGCGGCTCTACAACTGGCAGACTTTCTACTCGTGCGCCGTGGACAGCATCGTCGCCGCGGGCACCGCCGTCGTGGTCTACGCCGGCGCGCGTGCCGTGATGGACGGGCGCCTCACCCTCGGTCAGCTCATCGTCTTCATCTCCTACCTCGCCCAGCTTTACGTGCCGATCAATCAGATCACGCAGAGCTGGAGTCTCATCATCGGCGCCAAGATCGGCGCGAAGCGCGTCTTCGAAGTGCTCGATACCGACCCGGACCTTCAGGACGGCTGGCGCGACTTTCCGCCCGAGGGGGCGAGGGGCGAGGTCGAATGGCGCGGCGTCGGTTTCCGCTACCGCCCTGAGATGCCGGTGCTCCATCGCGTCGATCTCCGCGTCGCGCCGGGCATGAAGGTGGCGGTGGTGGGGCCCACCGGGGCCGGCAAGTCGACGCTCCTGGGGCTCGTGCCCCGCTTCTTCGACCCGAGCGAAGGCGCGGTGCTCATCGACGGCGTCGACGTGCGCGAGTACCGCATCAAGTCGCTGCGGCGCCAGGTCTCGATGGTGCTCCAGCCGCCGCTCGTCTTTCCGATCTCGGTGCGGGAGAACATCGCTTACGGCCGTCCCGAGGCGAGCCTCGAGGAGGTGAAGGCCGCGGCGCGGCTCGCGCGCATCGACGGCCTCATCGAGAGCCTGCCGCAGGGCTACGACACGATCATCGGCGAGGCGGGCGCCACGCTTTCGGAAGGCGAGAAGCAACGCCTCACGATCGCGCGCGCGCTCCTGCGCGACGCGCCGATTCTCATCCTCGACGAGCCGACCAGCGCGCTCGACGTCGAGACGGAAGCCGCGGTGATGGCCGGCATAGAGCGGCTGACCGAGGGCCGCACGACGTTCATCATCGCGCACAGGCTTTCGACGGTGCGGCGCTGCGATCTCATCCTAGTCCTCAAGGACGGCGTCATCGCCGAGCAGGGTACGCTCGACGAGCTTTTGCGCCGCCAGGGCGTCTTCGCCGAGTACTACGCGACCCAGTTCGCCGAAACGGCCTGATCCAGCACCTCGACCTTATCGCCGACGCGGATCGTGCCGGGCGCGTCGGGAATGAGGTTCTGCGCGAAGAACACCTCGCTGCCGCGCCGGCGGAAGCGGGCGAGGGTGCGGAGCGGCTCGCCGCCCGGCCCGCCCCTCTCTCCCGTCGTCTGGTCGGTGGTGGTGACGATGCAGCGGGCGCACGGCTTCACGATCCGGAACACCGCCTCGCCGATGCGGATCCGGCGCCAGAAATCCTCCGCCCAGGGGGGCGCGCCTGCGACGACGATGCTCGGTCGGAAGCGATCCATGGGCAGCGGCGCCGGCATGCGCGCGTTGAGGTCCTGAAGCGACGATTCGCTCGCCAGCAGCAACGGAAATCCGTCGGCGAAGCTGACGCGATCCTCGGGCCGGCCGTACTCCGGGTCGACGGTGCGAGCCTTCGGGTCGTCCATGTAGGCGAGACGGAGGTCGCGGCCGAGAAGCGGCTCGAGCGTCGCCGCGCCGATGCGCGCCGGCACGGCGCTCCGCCAGACCGTGACGATTTGCCTCGGCGCGTCCGGCCCCGGCGTGGCGATGAAGACCGAGCGGTCGCCGCGCCGGAGCTCGACGCCCTCCGGCCCGGCGACGACGTCGATCGTCGCAAGGCGCGGCTCTTCGCGCTGCGTCACGAATCGGTTGTCGCGGTCGACGATCATCCAGCGGCGGTCGCCGGCGAGGCCCCACGGCTCGACGAGAGCTTCTTCCCGCGAATGCGCGCGGCACGACTTCACCGGATAGAGACGGATCGCGGCAAGGCGCATCAGAGGAGCTCCTCGAGCGTGCGCTGCAGGAGGGCGAGATCGGCCCCTGTCGAGAGGCGGTGATCGCCGTTCTTGACCAGCGTCACGCGCACGTCCTCGCTCACGAGGCGCTCGGCGAGCCGGAGGCTCGTTTTCCAGGGCACGTCCTCGTCCTTCATGCCGTGCAGCAGGCGCACGGGACAGGCGATATCTATGGTCCGCGACAGGAGGAGATGATTCCGCCCCTCCTCGATGAGACGCCGGCTGACGATGTAGCCGCGCGGGTCGTATTGCGACGCGATGGTGATCGCGCCCTCTGCGAGGAGACGGCGCTGCTCCTCCGGCGAAAAGCTCGGCCACAGAAGGTCTTCGGTGAAGTCGGGTGCCGGCGCGATGCCGACGAGGGCGGCGACGCGCTCCGGCCGCGCGAGCGCCGCGAGCAGCATGATCCACCCGCCCATGCTGGAGCCGACGAGGATCAGCTTGCCCTCGGTGAGGCGATCGATGACGGCGAGCGCGTCGTCGCGCCAGCGGCCGATGGTCCCGTCGCGGAAGGCGCCGGTGGAGGCGCCGTGCCCGAAATAGTCGAAGCGGAGAAAGGCTTGTCCGCGCGCCTTGCAGAACGCCTCGAGAGCGGTCGCCTTCGTACCGGTCATGTCCGACATGAAGCCGCCCAGGAACACGATGCCGGGCTCCTTGCCGGGAAGGCGCCGGTAAGCGATTCTCTCGCCGTCGTCGCGGGCGAGGAATTGAGGTGGGGTCATCGAGCGTTTCTAGCACCGAGCCGGTTCACGGAGGAACCCGGCCGCCTGCCGTCCTGCAAGTGCTGCCGCGCCTCGTTGCGGGCGGCGTCGAGCGCGGCACGATCGAGGTCGCGGGCGCGCTCGTCGCCGCCGGCTGGTCGGCCTGGGTCGCCTCCGAAGGGGGGCCGATGGTGCGCGAGCTGCAAAAGCTCGGCGCCCGCCACGTCGAGCTGCCGCTCGCCTCGAAGAACCCTCTCGTCATGCGCCGCAACGTGGGCCGCCTCGCGGACCTCATCGCGAGCGCCGGAATCGACCTCGTCCATGCGCGCAGCCGCGCCCCGGCCTGGAGCGCAGTGGCGGCCGCGCGGCGGACCCGGTGCCATCTCGTGACGAGCTTTCACAACGTCTACGGCGCGGGGACGGCGCTGCGCCGGTGGTACAACTCCGTCATGGGGCGCGGCGAGCGCGTCATTGCCATCTCCCGCTTCGTCGCCGACAACGCGGTCGCGCTCTACGGCGTCGACCCGGCGCGCCTGCGCGTCATCCACCGCGGCGTCGACCTGAAGCGGTTCGACCCGGCGCGTGTCTCCGCCGAGCGGGTGGTACGCCTCGCCCGCGAATGGCGTCTGCCGGACGACGTTCCCGTCGTGATGCTTCCGGGCCGTCTGACGCGCTGGAAGGGCCAGCTGGACCTCGTCGAAGCCATGGCGGTTCTCGGCCGGCGCGACGTTCGGTGCCTCCTCGTCGGCAGCGACGAGGGGAAGTCCGGCTATCGGCGCGAGATCGAGGCGGCAATCCGCCGCCACCGACTCGAGAGCGTGATCGGCATCGTCGAGCACTGCGCCGACATGCCGGCCGCCTACATGCTGGCGGACGTGGTGGTCTCCGCCTCGAACCGTCCCGAGGGCTTCGGCCGCGTCGCCGTCGAGGCCCAGGCGATGGGGCGTCCGGTGGTCGCCACCGACCATGGCGGCGCGCGCGAGACCGTGGTGTCCGGGGAGACCGGCTGGCTCGTGCCGCTGGCGGATCCCGCGGCGATGGCGAGCGCGATCGCGCAGGCGCTCTCGCTCGACCCGGAGCGGCGTTCGGCGCTCGCCGCGCGCGCCCGCGCGCACGTCGCTGCCAATTTCAGCGTCGAGGCGATGTGCGCGGCGGAGATCGCGGTCTACGAGGAACTCCTTTTCCCGGAAGCGCATCGGGCGGCAGCGGCGTGACCGGCCGCATTCTCGTCATCAAGCTCGGCGCGCTCGGGGACTTCGTGCAGGCGACCGGGCCGATGAAGGCGATCCGCGCCCATCATCGCGACGCGCGCATCACGCTGTTGACGACGCGGCCGCTCGCCGAGCTCGCCGAGGCCTGCCCGTTCGTCGACGAGGTCTGGTACGACGAGCGGCCGCCGGTCTGGCGCCTCGACGCGCTCCTGGCGCTTCGGCGCCGGCTACGGGGCGCCCGGTTCGCGCGCGTCTACGATCTCCAGACGAGCGACCGCTCCGGCTGGTACTTCCGCCTAATGCTGCCCGATCCGCCGGAATGGTCCGGCATCGTCGCGGGCGCCTCGCATCCGCACCGCAACCCGGAACGCGACCGCATGCACACGCTCGACCGGCAGGCCGAGCAGCTCGCCGCCGCCGGCATCGCGGAGGTTCCGGCACCGGACGTCTCCTGGGCAGTGGCCGATGTCGGCCGCTTCGCGCTCGCTCGCCCTTACGTGCTGCTCATCCCCGGCGGCTCCGCGCATCGGCCGGAGAAACGGTGGCCCGCTGCGCGCTATGCCGCGCTCGCGGCGGCGCTGGCCCGGGCCGGCATCGAGCCGGTGCTGATCGGCGGCCCGGCGGAGCGGGGGCTCGCAGGCGAGATCGCCCCGGCGCGCGACCTCATCGGGCGCACCTCCCTCCGCGACATCGTCGGGCTCGCGCAAGGGGCGTTGCGCACCATCGGGAACGATACCGGCCCCATGCATCTCGCGGTCGCTGCCGGGTCGCCCGCGACCGTGCTCTACTCGGCCGCCTCCGATCCGGCGCTGACGGCGCCGCGCGGGAGAGACGTCTTGATCCTGCGCCGCGATCCGCTCGCCGCGCTCGGCGTCGAGGAGGTCGCCGCGACGGTTCTCAGAGATGCAGCATCACGATGCCGCCGGTGATGAGCACGAGGGCCAGCGCGTGCTGGAGCCCGAAGGGCTCGCCCCAGATGACATGTGTCGTGTAGGCGACGACGACGTAGCCGATCGAGACCGTCGGATAGGCGATCGACACGGGGATTTTCTTGATCGCCGCAATGTAGAACACCGCCGCGGCGGCGTAGGCGACGAAGCCGACGATCGTGTAGGGATGGAGGAACTGCGCGACGACATGGTCGGTGCGCGCCGAGCCCGCCTTCAGAAGGATTTGGCCGGCGACCCCGAGCGCGATCCCGACCGCGAGCGCCGAATAGTAGACGAGCATCACGCCACGCTGGAAAGATCGCGGGCCGCCGCCTCGCCCGCTTCGCACGCGGCCCTGTTCCTGTGGACCGCGCGCACGATCGCCTGCGGCTTCCGGTTCGCGGTGAGGTAAAGGCGGCCGAGATACTCGCCGACCATGCCGAGGATCATGAGCTGGACACCCGAGAGCAGCAGCACGGCGGCCATGACCGACGCCCAGCCTTCCGGAGTCTTGTCGAAGAGAGCTTCGATGAGGACCGACAGCACGCCGATCACGCCCAGGATGCTGAGGACGAACCCGGTAAGCGTGCTGACGCGCAGCGGCATCACCGAGAAATTGAGGAACATGTTGAGCCAGAGGCGCACGAGCCGGCGGAACGTGTAGTTGCTGCGCCCCGCGGCGCGCGGCAGATGCTTCACCGCCAGGCGCTCGAGCCGCGTCGTCGTCTGCATCACCAGCCCGTCGATGTACGGAAACGGGCCGTCGTACCGCGTCACTTGCTCCACCACGAAGGCGGACAGGAGACGAAAGCTCGAGAGATAGAGGCCGCGCGGCTTGTCGAGGAGCCAGTCGGCGACCCGGTTCGTGAAGCGGCTGCCGAGATTCCGCCATGCGGCATGCTGCTTTTCGGCATAGTAGGTGTAGACGGCATCGGCGCCGGTCCGCTGCGCGTGCTCCAGGAGGCGGAGCACCTCCGAGGGCGGGTTCTGCAGATCGTCGTCCATGGTGACGACGTAGTCGCCGCGAGCGTGCCGCAGGCCGGTCATGACAGCGTTGTGCTCGCCGAAATTGCGCGCGTGGTCCACGACGGTGAGCGGAACCGCGATCCGCTCGGTGAGCGCCCGACAGACGGCGAGGCTGTCGTCTGGGCTGCCGTCGACCACCAGCACGATCTCGTGCCCGCCGGGGACCGAGAGCCCGGCGAGCGCCTCGACGAGCTCGCCGACGGTCGCGGCGCCGTTGTAGACCGGCACCACGATCGAGAGCGTGAACGGACGCTCAGGCATGCTTCACCGCCACAGCCAGGATCGAGCCGCCGAAGGGGAGCCGCAGCCCTTTCTCTCTCATCCGCGCCTCGAGCCGCAGCACGGAAGAGAAGGCCCGCTCGACCAGCTCCGGCGCGAGGCTCACGTCGCTGCCGCGGCCGCGCAGCAATTTGCGTCGCGCCACCATCAGCGGAAAGAGGAGCGTATTCCAATATCCCGCCCGGGCAAACCCGAACCCCGCCTCGCGCAGGAGCCGCAGGACGCCCCGCGCGGTATAGCGGCGCACGTTGTCGACCGCGCGGTCGTGCTCGGAGAGGAGCCAGGCATAGGCCGGAAGATTGAGGATGAGGGCGCCCCCCGCCGCGAGGCATCGGCGGAACTCGGCAAGGCTCGCGCGCTCGTCGACCCCGGCGTGACAGAGGACGTCGCTGCTGAAGATCGCCGCGAGGGAGCCGTCAGGGAAGGGCATTGCTGCAACCGAGCCGGCGACCACCGGGGCGCCGCTCTTCACGCGCGCGACGGCGCACGCGGCGGGGTCGAGCTCCAGCCCGAATCCCCGCCCCGGGTGGGCGGCGGCGAAACGTTTGAGGAGCCCTCCCGTGCCGCAGCCCGCGTCGAGCACAGGCCCGCACGGCACCTCGGCCCGCTCGAACGCCGCCAGCATGTTGGCGTGCATCGCCTGGAACCACCACATGCGGTCCTCGACGGAAGCGAGCTTCTCGTACTCGGCGCGCTGCACTATTCGAGCTCGGTTCCGACCGCGAAGTTCTGCACGCGTGCGAGCGCGTTCGGATCGGGGCGGCTGCGCGCGGCGTTGATTTCGCGCCGGTCGAGCACGACGGAGAGCAGCGTATCCATCCGCTCGACGCGGAAGATCTCCTTGCCGTCCACCGACTTGTGGCAGTCGTCCTTGGTGAAGGCGATGAAGAAGTCGGCGGTCCGGGGATCGTCGGTGAAGATGAAATTCGGGGGGAAGAAGTTGGCGGCCGAGATCGGCGGGCCGCAGACCGCGACCCTGAAGTCGGTGTCGTCGAAATCGGAGCCGAACTCGGCGCGGAGATGGGCTTCGAGCCCTTCGACCGCCTCGGCGTAGGAATTGCCCCAGTAGTCGAGCTTGAACTTGCCCTCGGCGCCGGGCGTCCAGCCGATCAGCCCGTTGTAGTAGACGTACTGGTCGGGGTGGAGAGCCACCATCATGGCGAGGTGTCCGGCGAGATAGAGGCCGAGCGCGCAGGAGGCGGGTGCGCGCCAGCGCGTCTCGACGACGCGTCCGAGAATCCGGTCGGCGGCGAGCGCCGCGGCGACCGCGACGAGCGGCAGCACGAAGATGAAATGGCGCATGCCGTCGAACAGCACCGCCTTCACCGCGATCGCGTACGCGACCGGAAAGACGATGCCGAAGCCGAGCATGAAGTGCTGCAGGAAGCGGTCGCGGCCCGTCCGCCGCAGCGCGGTCGCGGCGAAGACGATCGCGGCGAGGAAGAGCGCGAGATGCAGCTCCGGCGTCTTGAGGACGAGATGGACCGGAAGATAGGTCCAGGGCAGGTCGGTCGCGGGGAAGTACTTTCCCCAGAAGATCGTCTTGAAGGGGAAGGTTTCGTGCGTGAAGAACGAGAGCGCCCGCAGCGGATTGTCGATCGGATCGAGCTGCGCCCAGGGCCAGCAGAGCAGCATCACCGGGTAAGAGACTGCGGCGGCGGGCAGGAGCACGCGCGAAAAGCCGCCCCAAGCGTCGGCGACGAGACGGCGCCCGTCGCGGTGCTCGGCGAGCCGCCACAGCGTCCAGAGCGTCAGCAGGAGCCCGAGATAGCAGAAGAGGAGAAGGCCGCCGACGCGCACCCCGAGGCCGAGTCCGGCGGCGACGCCGAACTTGACCGCGAGCGCCAGAGGCGGCGCTGGCAGCCGCGGCGCGATGCGGACCATGTAATAGGTCGACCAGACGACCGCGACCGCGAAGGGTATGTCCTTCGGGTTGTTGAACGAATGGCCGTACCAGACCGGCATGAGGAGAAGGAGGAGGGCGGCGATGAACCCGGCGCGCGGCCCGCCGAGCGCCTTGCCCAGCTTCCAGACGCCGACGACGCCGACGAGGCCGACGAAGCCGTTGAGAAGGTGGCGCGTCTGGTAGGTGCCGATCGGCGAGAACTCGTTGAGGATCGCAGCGAGAAGGTCGAACGCGGCGCCATAATTGTAGAGGTTGAGCCAGCTCAGCGCGCGCGTGTTATGGAAGAACGAGGTGTAGTACTCGAGGACGTAGACGCCGTACCAGTTGTGGACGTCCTCGTCCCAGGTCACGCCGTAATCCGCGAAGGTGAGGAGGACGAGGAAGGCGTTCGCGCCGAAGAGGAGATAGGCGAGGCGATGCCAGGCGATCCGGCCCTCGGGCGCCAGGAACCGCGCCGCCGCGGCCCGCAACGCTCCGAACCCGCCCCTTGCGGCCTTTCCCCCCAGAATGTTCCCCGCCACTGTCATCTTGCCGGTCTCTTATGGGGCCGGCTGCGCCGTGCCCTTCTCGGTCCTTTCTCGGGCGGATGCCGGGCGGCGGGCTAGAGCCCGGCGGCCGACATGAGCGCGCGGAGAACGGGTCCGCTGCCGAAATATTCCGCGGCGATCTCGCGCGCCGCGCGCGCATGACGGTCGTAATTCGCGCGCACCGCGGCGATCGCGGCCGCAGCTTCCTCCATCGTCGCGTATTCGAAAAGCCCCTCGCCCACCGGGTAGAACCGGCTGAATCCGGTCTTCATCGTGACCACGGGCCGGCCGCTCGCGAGATAGCAGACGCTGCGGTCGCTGAACCAGCCGCTGTTCGGCCGGACGTAGATGTCCTTCGCGACGGTGAATTCGCCGCGCGAGGAGCGGATGAATTCGGCGTAGGACTCCATCGAGGCGGAAACCGGGCGGGGATCGGTGAGGTCCCACCCGGCCTCGCGTACCTGGCGCTCGACCGCGGCGTCGGGCGGCAGCATCGCCATCAGGAACTTCTCGCCGGTGCGCTTCGGCACGTCGAGGAATTTCACGAAATTGACGTGTTTCGACCAGACGTAGGTCTCGCCGCCGAAGGCGATGTTCTTGCCTTTGTTCTCCCAGGTGGCGATGGTCGTCCAGGCTTCCGGGCGGCGCGGGTCGAGCGGCCATTCCTCCAGCACCACCGGCGGCCGCGTCGGCTTCCAGTCGATGCCGCAGAGCGGCACGACCCAACCGGGCCCCCCGACGTTCTCGCCGTAGGTGAAGAAATGCGTGTGCGCGTCGAGATAAGCGCGCGAGCCGGCGTCGGCCTCGGCGTACTTGATCTGCTCGTAGACGGGGTCGGTATCGACCATGATCCGCACAGGGCAGGCGAGATGCTCCTCGCGCAGCCGCGTCGCTCCGCAGAGATTGATGAGCGCGTCGCTCTCGCGATAAAGGCGCCGCACCGTGTCGCGGTCGAGCCCGTGATAGACGTCGTTGATCGCGTCCCAGTACGCCCAGCGGTCGCCGAGCCCGGAGCGCTCCATCATCCGCCGCACGTAGGCGACGTTGTACGCGCACTCCATGACGACGCTGTTCTGCACGGGGTCGTAGGGGTTGGCCCCGTGATCCTCGACGTACCAGCATTCGTAGCCGAGCCGCTCGAGCCCGAGCACGTACTGCATCGCCTGCCAGGCGATGCCGCCGAGCGGCATTTGACCTGCGAAGTGCAGGACGACGATACGGCCGCGCCGGCGGCCTTCCTTGATCACCATGCGGGGCGAGAACGGGCGTAGGAGAGGGCTATTCCTGCGGCTGATAGCCTGCCGCATGCCCGGGCGCAAGCGTGCGGAGCGGGGCTTTCAGCGGAGAGGCGCCGCGGCGACGCGTTCGCCTGGGCGAGGGTTGAACCCCTCGCAGGTCACGTGATAGGCAGGACGATGCTACGCGAACTTCTGGGGTTCGGTACCGCCACGGAAGAAGCAGAGAAGGACGAGACGTCGCTCCGGGTCGCGGCTGCGGCGCTGCTCGTCGAGACGGCGTCGATCGACGATGCGTTCGACGAGAAGGAGCGCGAGGTCGTGAAGCGGCTCTTGCAGGAGCGCTTCGGGCTCGCGGCGGCCGAGGCCCATCGGCTTCTCGCAGAGGGCCAGCGCAGCCGCGACGCTTCGGCGCAGCTCTACGGCTTCGCCCGTGCGATAAAGGAGCGGCTCGATCCTGCCGAGCGGATCGAGCTCGTCGAGATGCTCTGGGAGGTCGCGTTGGCTGATGGCGCGCTCGATCCGCTCGAGGATACGCTCCTCCGGCGGATCGGCGGGCTCATCGACGTCCCCGACCGCGAGCGCGGCCTCGCGCGCCAGCGTGTTCTTGCCCGGCGAGGCGTTGAAGGAACGAGAACAGAGACGGAGCCATGACCTACGTCGTTACGGAAGCCTGCATCAAGTGCAAGTACATGGACTGCGTCGAGGTCTGCCCGGTCGACTGTTTCTACGAAGGCGAGAACATGCTCGTCATTCACCCGGACGAGTGCATCGACTGCGGCGTCTGCGAGCCCGAGTGCCCGGCGGAAGCGATCGTCCCGGACAGCGAGTCGGATGCGGCGCGCTGGGTCGAGATCAATCGGCAATACGCCGCCTCCTGGCCAAACATCACTCGGAAGGGTGAGCCCCCGCCCGATGCCGACGAGTGGAAGGGCGTTCCGAACAAGTTCGAGGAGCACTTCAGCCCCAACCCCGGGAAGAGGTAATCCCGGCTTAATAAACGTTAACCACTTCTTGCCGCGCCGGCTGCGGCGAGTTTTTAAATTATTTCAATGAGTTGTGCCGCGGCGGCGGGGTGCGCATGGCGCCACCGCTAGCGCCGCGCCGCCGAATTTGTTATTGTGGCACATCAAACGGTTCCGCGAACCCCCTGTAGCGAGCCGGTGTTTCCCGGGCAGCCTGCCGCGTTCGTGTACCTCGGTGTGAGGCGGCCGTGGACCGTCCGAAGGAGAATACCTTGCCGACGAAGATTGCGATGAAAAAGAATTCGAAGGGCGCTGCGAAGAAGCCGGCGGCGAAAGCCGCTTCGCGCAAGCCGTCGAGACCGGCCGCCCGCGCCGCCGCCGCGAAGCCGCTGAAGAAGGTGGCGCCGGCGAAACCCGCCAAGAAGGCGGCGAAGCCGGCAGCGAAGCCCGTCGCCGCGAAGCCCGTCAAGACCCCGGCAAAGGCCGCGCGCGCCGGCGCGAAGCCGACACTGGCGAAGAAGCCCGCGGCGGCGACGCCGGTCGTCGCGAAGGCGAAGAAGCCGAAGCAAGCCGCCAAGCCCGCCGGCAAGGTCGTCGAGCTCCGCCCGTCGGCCGCAAAGCCGAGCGCTCCTCAGAAGCTTGCGCCGGTTCCGGAGAAGCCCGCGCCGGCTCCGGCGGCGGCCGCCAAGCCCGCGGCGGCGGTGCCGAAGCCAGCCGCTCCGGCGGCGCCGGCGGCAGCCGCCGCGTCCCGCCCCGCCGGGAACGTCGTGCCGATGAAGGCCGCGGCGCCGCCGATGGCGCCTGCGAAACAGGTCATCCATGTCGCGCCTCCTCCTGAGAAGCCGGCCTTTGCCGCGGGCGACTACGTCGTCTACCCGACGCACGGGGTCGGCAAGATCCTCGGCGTCGAGGAACAGGAGATCGCCGGCTACAAGCTCAGCGTCTTCGTCGTGCATTTCGACAAGGACCGCATGACCCTGCGCGTTCCGCTCGGGAAGGCGAAGGCTTCGGGGCTGCGCAAGCTGTCGACGCGCAAGGAGATGGACGCGGCGCTCGCCAAGCTGCGCGGTCGCTCGCGCGTCAAGCGGACGATGTGGAGCCGGCGCGCCCAGGAATACGAGGCGAAAATCAACTCCGGCGATCCTTCGTCGATCGCCGAGGTGGTGCGCGACCTCTATCGCAACGTCGGGCAGCCGGAGCAGTCCTACTCGGAGCGGCAGATCTACCAGGCGGCGCTCGACCGGTTGGTGCGCGAGTTCGCGGCCGTGGAGAAGATCGACGAAGAGACCGCTACCAAGCGGATCGAGCAGGTCCTGAACGCCGCCTGATCGGGCGGTGACCCCGACTGCTCCGCGGGACCGCGAGCGCTTCGCGCGGTTGCGCGGTGCCTCGCGCATCTGGGCCGTGGCGTCGATTCACGGCGAGGCGGCGCGCCTTGCGCGTCTGCACGAGAGCCTCTGGCCGCGACTTCGCTCGGGCGACCGCGTCGTCTATCTCGGCAACTATCTCGGCCGTGGGCCGGACATTCCGGGCACCGTCGCGGAGCTGCTCGCCTTCCGCTGCGCGGTCCTCGCGAAGCCGGGCGGCTTCGCGTGCGACGTCGTGTTCCTCCGCGGCGCGCAGGAGGAAATGTGGCAGAAGCTCCTCCAGCTCCAGTTCGCGAGCGCGCCGCGCGAGGTCTTCGCCTGGATGCTCGAGCACGGCGTCGGCGCGACGCTCGCGGCCTACGGAGCCGACGTTCAGCGCGGGATGCAGGCATGCCGGGAAGGCGCGATGGGGCTGACGCGCTGGACGGCGGGGCTGCGCCAGGCGATGCACGCCGCGCCCGGGCATACCCAGCTCATGACCGCGCTCCGCCGCGCCGCGTTCAGCGAGGCGCTGCTCTTCGTCTCGGCCGGGCTCGACTTCTCGCGCCCGCTCGACGCGCAGGGCGACGCGTTCTGGTGGGGCGGCGGCCGCTTCCTCGATGCCGGCGCGTTTCCGGGGTTTCGCCGCGTGATCCGAGGCTACGATCCGCGCCATGCCGGGCTCGTCGAGACGCCGGACGTCGTCTCGCTCGATGCCGGTTGCGGCTTCGGCGGCCCGCTTCTCGCCGCCTGCTTCGATCCTGAGGGCCGGATCGTCGAGACGCTCGAGGGATGAGGAGGGCGCGAGCCCCTTGCCTGGCCCTTGCGCTAGTTCGCATTTTGTTCTATTAAGGCCAGATGTTCTACGGCGTCGCGGTCAGGGGCCGAGCCTCCTTTCGGGCGCCGCACCTGCGGATAGGGCCTGCAAATTTCCTGTTTTTTACAGGCGAAGAGGCGGATTTACAGGACCGCGAGAAGAGGGCCGGGAGGGCTTCCGCCGCCGCGCCGCGCGGTGTCTCAGCGCCGCGCCCGGGCCGAGCCCGTCAGCTGCAGGAAGATGTCGTGGAGGTCCGTCTCGACGGTGGTCACGTCCACGATGCTGAGGCCGGCCGCTTTCACCGCATCGAGGAAGTCGGAGACGCGCGTCCGGCTCGGCTGATAGTGGAGGACGAGGCGGCTCGGGCCGGTCAGCTCGACATGGAATTGGGCGAGCTCGGGCGGAAGGCGCGAAAGCGCCTCGGCGAGGGTGACGCGGAGTTCCTTGGCGTCCACCCGGCGCAGCAGCGCCTCGGTCGTATCGCACGCCACGACTTCGCCGCGGTCGATGATCGCGATCCAATCGCAGAGCTCCTGGGCCTCCTCGAGGTAGTGGGTCGTCAGAAGGATCGTCGTGCCGCGCGCGTTGAGCATGCGGACATGCGCCCAGAGCTGCTGGCGAAGCTCGATGTCGACGCCGGCCGTGGGCTCGTCGAGCACGAGCACCGGAGGCGCGTGCACCATCGCCTTCGCGACCATGAGGCGGCGCCGCATGCCGCCCGAGAGGGTGCGCGCATAGGCGTCGGCCTTGTCGGTGAGCCCGACGGCGGCCAGGATCTCGTCGGTGCGACGCTCCGATTTCGGAACGCCGTAGAGGCCGGCGTGAAGGTCGAGGAGCTCGCGCGGGGTGAAGAACGGGTCGATGTTGAGTTCCTGCGGCACCACGCCGATCGCGGCCCGCGCCGCGCGCGGGTCGGCGTCGATGTCGATTCCCCAGATGCGCGCCGTTCCGGCGGTCTTCGTGACGAGCCCGGCGAGAATGTTGATGATCGTCGACTTGCCTGCCCCGTTCGGACCGAGGAGGCCGAAGAGCGCGCCGCGCGGGATGAAGAGGTCGACGTTGTCGAGCGCCTTTTTGGGCGGGGAGCGCTTCGAGCCGGCATAGATCTTGGTGACCCCCCGCAGCTCTACCGCGGCTGGCGGGGTTTCGGCCGGCGTGCTGGCGCGCGGCGCGACTGTCGCTGCGGCTTCAGTGGACATTGAAAGGGGCGCCGCAATGCGTATCATCCGCCCCGCATACGGGTCAATCCGGCCCCTCGATCCATCCGTTCCCGAATAAGAGAGCGATGCCGCCCTTCGAGACGATCTACATCGACACCATGGTGGCCGCCTGCGACGGCGGCGGCGGTGCTCTCGGTCACCCCAGGGTGTTCCTGAACCTCTCGGCCACCGGCTCGGTCGAGTGTCCCTATTGCTCGCGCCTCTTCGTCAACAAGGCGCGGGCGGGGAACGGCGCCGGAGTCGTGACCGCGGGGGCGGCCGGGCGGCTCGAGGCGGGGCATGGCGATCACGTGCCGCCCGGGACACCTGCGACAGGCGGCCCGTCCGCGAGCCCCGAGACCGCGGGAGCGCGCTCGAGCTCGGCGAGCCCGGCCAAGCCTTGAGCGCCGGGGCGCCCGCGCCCCGGCACGTCTATCTCATAGACGCGTCGGGCTTCATCTTCCGGGCGTACCATGCGCTGCCGCCGCTGAGCCGGGCCGACGGGACGCCGACGAGCGCCGTGCTCGGCTTCGTCAACATGGTCTTGAAGCTGCTCGAGACCACCGACGCCGATTACGTCGCCGCGGTCTTCGATTCCGCGCGCGTCTCGTTCCGGAACGAGATCTACGACCAGTACAAGGCGAACCGGGCGCCGCCGCCGGACGACCTCGTGCCGCAATTCGCACTCGTCCGCGAAGCCTGCGAGGCGTTCACGATCCCCATAATCGAGGCGCCCAACTACGAGGCGGACGATCTCATCGCCACCTACACCCGCGAGGCCGTCGAGGCCGGCGCCAAGGTGACGATCGTCTCCTCGGACAAGGACCTGATGCAGCTCGTCCGTGACGATGTCGTCGTCATGTACGATCCCATCAAGGAGAAGCCGATCGGCCCGGCCGAGGTGAAGGAGAAGTTCGGCGTACCTCCCGAGAAGGTCATCGACGTGCAGGCGCTCTGCGGCGACAGCGTCGACAACGTGCCGGGCGTACCGGGAATCGGCGTCAAGACCGCGGCCGAGCTCATCAACGCCTACGGCACGCTCGAGGAACTCCTCGACCGGGCCGCCGAGATCAGGCAGCCGGCGCGCCGGCAGCGTCTTCTCGACAACCGGGAGAACGCGCTCGTGTCGAAGCGCCTCGTCACGCTCGACGCGCATGTCGCGCTGCCGCGCCCGCTCTCCGATCTCGCGCTGAAGCCCTACGACCGCGCGAAGCTCATCGCATTCCTGCAGGCGAACGATTTCCGCAAGGTGATCCAGCGGCTGGAGCAGGGCCGCTACGCTCGGACGACCGCCGGCGCGGCGCCGGCGCCGATCGTGATCCCGTCCGCCGACGAGTTCGCCAACCGGAAGTACGACACGATCGAGGACGAGGCGGCGCTCGAGGCAATCCTTGACGAGGCCCGGCGCGAGGGCCTCCTCGCGATCGAGGTGCTGACGACCCAGCCCGAGAGGGCGATGCTGCGCGCGGTAGGGATAGGGCTCGCGCTCGCGCCCGGACGCGCCGCCTATGTGCCGGTCGGGCACCGTCTTCCGCCGGAGACTCTCGGCCCCGAGCCGAAGAACTTGGACGAGCGGCGGGTGATGGCGCGTTTGAAGCCCGTCCTCGAGGATCCGGCGATCCTCAAGGTCGCGCACAACGCGAAATACGCCGCCCACGTGCTCGGCGGCTACGGCATCGACCTGAAGCCGATCGACTGCACCCAGCTCATTTCCTACGTGCTCGACGGAGCGCAGCACGGCCACGGGCTCGACGACCTCGCCGCGCGCCACCTCCGGCACGAGATGATCAAGTACAAGGACCTCTGCGGCAGCGGGAAGGCGCAGATCGGCTACGCCGAGGTTCTGGTCGAGCGCGCCGCGCCCTACGGCGCGGAGTGCGCCGACGTGGCGCTGAGGCTGCATCGTCTCTTGAAGCCCCGGCTCGTTCACGAGCGCATGACCGCCTTCTACGAGACGGTGGAGCGTCCGTTGCCGCTCGTCATCGCACGCATGGAGCGGGCGGGGATCCGGGTCGATCGCGAGGAGCTCCGCCGCCTCGCTGCGGACTTCACGCAGCGGATCGCCGGCCTGGAGCGGCAGATCTACGAGCTTGCCGGCACCGAGTTCACGATCGGCTCGCCCAAGCAGCTCGCCGAGGTGCTGTTCGAGAAGCTGAAGCTCACCCCGCGCGGGCGAAAGGGGAAGGCGGGGGCCTACAGCACCGACGCCTCGGTGCTCGAGGAGCTTGCCGCGCTGCACGACGTCCCGAAGCTGGTTCTCGAGTGGCGCCAGCTCACGAAGCTCAAATCGACCTACGCCGAGGCGCTCCTCGACGAGATCAACCCCGAGACGGGGCGCGTTCACACCTGCTTCCAGCTCGCCGCGACCTCGACGGGCCGCCTCTCCTCGAGCGAGCCCAATCTCCAGAACATCCCGATCCGGACGGAGGAGGGACGCAAGGTTCGCCGCGCCTTCATCGCCGAGCCGGGTCATCTCCTGCTTTCCGCCGATTACAGCCAGATCGAGCTGCGCCTCGCCGCGCATGTCGCCGACGTTCCCGGGCTCAAGGAGGCGTTCCTGCGCGGCGAGGACATTCACGCCGCGACGGCGAGCCAGGTCTTCGGCGTGCCGATCGCCGGCATGGACCGGGAGACGCGGCGGCGCGCCAAGGCGATCAACTTCGGGATCATCTACGGCATCAGCCCGTTCGGCCTCGCGGCCAATCTCGGCGTCTCGACGGGCGAGGCGGCCGAGTACATCAAGGCCTACTTCCAGCGCTTCCCCGGCATCCGCGACTACATGGAGCGGACCAAGGAGGAATGCCGCGAGCGGGGCTACGTGACGACGCTCTTCGGCCGCAAGTGCTGGATTCCGGGCATCCGCGATCCGAACGTCACGCGCCGGAACTTCGCCGAGCGCCAGGCGATCAACGCGCCGCTTCAGGGGTCCGCGGCGGACATCATCAAACGCGCGATGGCGCGCGTTCCGCCGGCACTCGAAGGCGCGGGCCTGCGCGGCCGGATGCTGCTGCAGGTGCACGACGAGCTCCTTTTCGAGGTCCCTGAAGAAGAGGCGGAGGCGACGGCCGCGCTCGTCCGGGAGGTGATGGAAGGCGCCTGCGCGCCCGCGTGCCAGCTGTCCGTTCCGCTCGTCGTCGAGGCGCGCTACGCGGCCAACTGGGACGAGGCGCACTGAAGGCGATGGCGAGGAGCCTCGCCCGCCTTCTGGGGGTTCTGGCTCTGCTCCTCGCCTTCGGAGCGGTTCTCTTCCTGCGGCCCGAGCTCCAAGGCCTCCTGACGGAGGTCGCCGAGCATAGAGCCGAGCTCGGCGCCTGGGTGGCGACGCATTACGCGACGGCGCTCCTCGCCTTCACCGCCGTCTACTTCGTGACCAAGGCCGCCTTTCTGCCGACCGGGCCGCTCCTCACGGCGCTCGGAGGGCTCTTTCTCGGCGTTCCGGCGACCGCCGCCGCCGCCTCGCTGGGCGGCGCCGTCGCCGCGGCGCTTCTCTACTTCATCGCCGATCTCGGGGTCGGGCGGCGTCTCAGGGCGCGCGCCTTTCCTTTCGTCGAGCGGGCGAGCGCCGGCTTCCGCCGCTACGGCTTCAGCTATCTCGTCGCGTTCCGTCTCGTCCCGGTGATGCCGTTCTGGGCCGGCTGCTTGGTGCCCGCCATTCTCGGCGTGCGCTTCGGGACGTATCTCGCAGCGACGATCGTGGGCAGCCTGCCGAGCGCCTTGCTCTACGCGAGCCTCGGCAACGGGCTCGGGCGGGCGCTCGATCAGGGACCGGTTTCGCTCGACGCTTTCTCGCGGCCCGACATCATCGGGCCGCTCTTCGGGCTCGCAGCGCTCGCTCTCGCGCCGGTGCTCTGGAGCAAGCTGCGCAGCCGCCGCGCCCGGCTCGTCTGACCCGAGGCCTCAGGCGATCGCGCGGAGCGCGGTCGGCGGTACACGGACGCGGACCTCGCGCCCGAGCAGTTCGAGAAGCACGATCACCCGCTCGTCGTCGGTCGCCGCCTCGAAGAGGCCGACGCAGCCTTCAAGGGCTCCTTCCGCTATCGTCACGCGGTCGCCGCGCCTGAAATCGGCGGCGGAGCCGAGCACGACAAGGCCGCGCTCGTCCTCCCTTGCGCGGATCGCCTCGACGACGCCGTCCGGGACTGGGGCGGGCGCATCGCCGTGGGAGACGAGATCGGCGACGCCGACCGTCGAGCGGATCGCGCGCCAGCGCTCGGCGGCGAGATCGAGCTGGACGAAGAGGTAGCGCGGGAAGAGCGGCGCCGCGATCTCCTCCACCTTGCGGGCATGGCGCCGCCGTTTCGCGATGCGCGGCAGATAGGCGCGAAAGCGCTGGTTCCGGAGGTGCGAGAGCGCCTTCGCCTCGGCGTTCGGCTGCGTATGCACGACGTACCAGCGGTCCATCAGCCGGACTCCGTCGGCAGCGGCGGCCTCTGTCGCACGACGTGGAGGAGGGCGGGCGCGAGGACCCGCTCCTCCGGCAGCAGGGCGCGGGTGCGGTCGAAGCTCGCCTGCGGCTCGCGGAGGTCGGTCACGATCGCTGCGTCGATCTCGCCGAGGGCGCCGAGATCGCGCGCGACCGCGAGGCGGCCGAAGCGCGTCGCCTTGGGATCGACGAGCCCGACCAGATGCGTGTCGTGATTGTCCGCAACGAGCTTGGCGATTTCCGCGAGGTCGCCCGCGCCGATGAGGGCGACGCGCTTCCATCCACGCCGTCCGCACAAGGTGAAGAGCTCGTGGCACTGACCGCGTGCGAGACGGAAGAAGTCGAACGATTGCGACAGGTACTCGGCGGTGAGCCGGCTCTTCTCGGCGAAGCCCTTCGGCGTCAAGTAATAGGCATAGCGCCGCGCCGGGACGTGGGTGACCTTGATGTAGCCCTTGTTGACGCAGCGCTTGAGGTAGGCGTTCGCCAGTCCGAGCGCGATCCCGAGTTCGCGGGCGAGCGAGCGCTGCGTCACCACGGCGTTTCCGGCGACCGCGTTCAGCATGCCGAGGGTGATGGCCGCTTCGGCCCGATCGTCGGCGTCGCTTCCGCTGCTCACGGGGGCGGACCGTAGGTTGTTCATGCCGTGAACGTCAAGCTTTACGGGGCTGGACGGCACCTGTACCGTCGCCGCCGCTCATGAAGCAGATCTTCCAGAGCGCACGCTCGGGCAAGCTCGAGCTTGCCGAGGTGCCCGACCCGCAGGTCCGGCCGGGCCATGTCCTCGTCGCCACGCGGGCCTCGCTCATCTCGGCCGGGACCGAGCGGATGGTGGTCGATTTCGCGCGCAAGAGCCTCGCCGGCAAGGCGAGGGAGCGGCCGGATCTCGTCAAGAAGGTGCTTGAGAAGGCGCGGCGGGACGGGATCGCGGCGACGTTCCGCGCGGTCATGGCGCGGCTCGACGAGCCTCTGCCGCTCGGCTATTCGGCCGCGGGCGAGGTGGTCGAGGTGGGCGCCGGCCTCGAAGGCGTCTTCCGGAAGGGGCAGCGCGTCGCGGTGGCGGGCGCCGGGCTCGCCAATCATGCCGAGCTCAACGTCGTTCCGCGCAATCTCGCCGTTCCGGTGCCGGACGAGGTTTCGGACGAGGAGGCATGTTTCGCGACGCTGGGTTCGATCGCGCTGCACGCGGTGCGCGGGCTCGGCGTCGGGCTCGGCGACGTGGTCGCGGTGCTCGGCGTCGGACTGGTCGGCCAGCTCGCGGTGCAGCTCTTGGCGCTCCAGGGCGCGCGCGTGGTCGCGCTCGATTACGATTCCGGGCGGCTGGCGCTTGCGAAGGCGCATGGTGCAGAGCTCGCCTGGAACCTCGCCGAGCCGGGCGCCGCATCCGCGGTCGCCGCGCTCACCGGCGGAATCGGGTGTGATGCGATCCTCGTCGCCGCCGCGACGGAATCGAGCGAGCCGCTCGAGCTGGCGGCCGAGCTCGCCCGCGATCGTGCGCGCGTCGTCATGGTCGGCAAGACCGGGACGGCCTTTCCTTACGCGGCGTTCATGAGGAAGGAGCTCTCGATCAGCGTTTCGCGTTCCTACGGGCCCGGCCGCTACGACGACGAGTTCGAGACCCGAGGCGTCAAGTATCCGGTCGGCTTCGTCCGCTGGACCGAAACCGAAAATCTGCGCGAGATCGTGCGGCTCATGACGCGCGGACTCGCGGTCGCGCCGCTCCTGACGCACCGCTTCGCCTTCGAGGATGCCGAGCGGGCCTACGAGCTGGTGACGGGCGGCGGCGAGCCGCATCTCGGAGTCGTGCTTCGCTACGAGCCGCGCGCACCCGCCGTGCGGCCCTCCTTCCCTGCGCCGCAGGCGGGCGCGCGGGGCTGCGTCGTCGGCGTCATCGGCGCCGGCGCCTTCGCGCGCACCGTGCTCTTGCCGGAGCTCGCGCGGATGAAGGACGTGACGCTGAGGACCATCGTTACGCAGCGCGGCATGACGGCCGAGCACGCGCGCCGGCAGTTCAGGTTCGAGCGCTGCGCGACCGAGATCGACGCGGTGCTGGGCGATCCCGCGATCAACGCTGTTCTCGTCGCGACCAGGCATGCGAGCCATGCCGAGCTCGCCGCGCGGGCGCTCGAGGCCGGCAAGTCCGTCTTCGTCGAGAAGCCGCTCGCGGTCGACGAAGCCGGGATCGAGCGCGTCCAAGCGGCGCGGGAGAAGAGCACGGGCTTCTTCCTCGTCGGCTTCAATCGCCGCTTCGCGCCGATGGTCGCGAAGGCGCGTGCGCATCTCGCGAAGATGGCCGGGCCGAAATTCCTGCTCTTGCGCGTCAATGCCGGCGCGCTGCCGTCCGAGAGCTGGATCAACGCCGCCGAGGAGGGCGGCGGACGCATCGTCGGCGAGCTCTGCCATTTCATCGATCTCGCGCGCGCTCTCGCCGGAAGCCCGATCGTCTCCGTCGATGCCTCGGCGGCGGGGCGCGACGACGTCTCGGTCGCGCTCGGCTTCGCGGACGGCAGCCTTGCGACGATCGCCTATACCGCGCTCGGCGACACCGGGTTCAGCAAGGAGCGGTTCGAGGCCTTCGCCGGCGGCAGCGTCGTCACGATCGACAACTTCCTGACGCTCACCATCACTGCCGATGGCCGCACGCGGACGGAGAAGGCCGCGCAGGACAAAGGGCATGCTGCCGAGCTCGCCGCTTTCGTGCGGGGCGTCGTCGAGGGGCGCCCCCCGGTCGCGGAGGCCGAGCTGGTCGAGACGAGCCGCGCCACGCTCGCCGTGCTGACGAGCCTGCGCGAAGAGCGCCGCGTATTGCTCTAGCCCGAGGCGGCCGTCGGCAGGGAGTCGTAGCGGCGATACTCGGGCACGAGGCGGTGAAGGAGCGCCTCGAGCGCGGCCGCGTCCGCCCTGCGGCAGACATTCGCGAGCTCGTCGAGAAGGCGCGCGAGGGTGGCAGGGTCGGCGGTCCGCGGCGCTGCGAGAAGAATGCCTTTGCACGCCGTCGGCAGCAGCGGCTCGGCGCCGTGGAAAATCTCCTCGAAGAGCTTCTCGCCGGGCCTCAGCCCGGTGATCTTGATCTCGATGTCCTCGCCCGGGCGCAATCCCGCGAGGCGGATCATCTGCCGCGCAAGATCGATGATGCGGACCGGCTCGCCCATGTCGAGGACGTAGATCTTGCCTGGCTCGTCGCCGGCCATCGCGGTCGCCTGCAGCACGAGCTCGACGGCCTCGCGCACGGTCATGAAATAGCGCATCACCTCGGGGTGCGTGACGGTGAGCGGGCCGCCCGCGGCGAGCTGGCGCTGGAAGAGCGGTACGACCGACCCGGTGGAGCCGAGTACGTTGCCGAAGCGGACGGTGACGAAGCGGGTACCCTGGGTCCCGCGATCGAGATCGAGCGCCTGGCACCAGCTCTCGGCGATCCGCTTCGAGGCTCCCATGATGTTGGTCGGGTTGACCGCCTTGTCGGTGCTGATGAGCACCATGACCGCGACCCCGGCCGCCCGGCAGGCCTCGGCGACGTGCCGCGTTCCGATCGCGTTCGTTAGGATGCCCTCGAACGGGTTCGCCTCGACCATCGGCACGTGCTTCAAAGCGGCAGCGTGAAAAACGAGCTCGGGTCTCGCTTCGGCGAAAATGCGGCCGATCGCCGCCCTGTCTCGCACGTCGCCGAGCACGGCCCTGCGCGGCAGGTCGGGGAAGCGCTCCTGAAGCTCGAGATCGATCTGGTAGAGGTTGAACTCGCCGAAATCGACCAGCGTCACCTCGGCGGGGCCGAACTCGGCCACCTGGCGGACGAGCTCGCCGCCGATCGTGCCCCCTGCGCCGGTCACCAGCACGCGCTTGCCTTGGACGAGCCGGCGCATGCCCTCGCGGTCGAGGACGGTCTGCGGTCGGCCCAGCAGGTCCTCGATCGCGACGGGCCGAACCTCGATCCGATCCGTCACGCCGGACCGGAGCTCGGTCAGCTTCGGGAGGCGCGCCACCGTCATTCCGACGCGGTCGGCGGCGTCGACGAGGCGCCGCACCGTGGCGCCGTCGAGATCGTCCAGCGTCAGAATGAGCCGCTGAGGGCGCTTCCCGGCCGCTTCCAAGCGCTCGACGACCTGGGGAAGGTCGTCGAATGTGCCGAGGACCTCGATCCCGTGAATGTTCCGCCCGACCCGGCCGGCGGTGCCCGCGATCATGCCCACCGGGCTGTACAGAGAATCCTCGCTCCGCGTGGCGCGGATGAAGAGCTCGGCCGCGTCGCTCGCGCCGGCGAGAAGCACGGGAATGCCGGGACGCGGCGGCGGGCGGAACGAGAACGTGCCGGTGCGGCGGTCCTTGAGGATACGGTAGGCGAAGCGGGGGCCGCCGAGGAGAACGAGAAGCACCCCCCACTCGATGATCGGCACCGAGCGCGGCAGGTCTTCGGCGCGGGTCAGAACGAACAGGATCGGGACGAAGATGAGCACGACGAGCGTGACCGCCCGGACCAGATTGATCAGGTCGTTGAGCGAGGCGTAGCGCCAGATCCCGCGATAGAGCCGCAGGGCACGAAACACCACCGCGGCGACAGCGGTGACCAGCAGCGTCCCGTAGATCGTGAGCGTCGGCGAATAGCTCATGACCTCGCCGACCCGCAGCCACATCGCGAGCGGGAAGGAGATCGCCGCCATGGCGATGTCATGGAGATAGGCGAGCTGTGCGTGGCGGAAGCGGAGCATGGGCCGCGCCGACCCTATCACAGCGCGCTTCTGGCCGTCTCGGCGAGCGCCGCTGCGGCGGACAGCGGTGGCGACCAGCCGAAATCGCGCCGAAAGGCCGTGTCGTCGAGCTGCAGCGAGTCGATGAGCGGCGCCGGCGCGAAACGGCGCAAGATCGCCTCGGGGAGGGCGAAGAGCCGGGGCGCCATCCCGAGGCTCCGCCGCAGCTCCGTGACGAGCTCGGGCGTGGAGAAATCGCCGTCGCGGACGTGGTAGACGCCGCTCTCGACCGGACCTTCGAGGCAGCGCACGATGGCGTCGGCGAGATTGCCGACGGCGATGAGGCTGCGGCTGTTCGCGACCGCGGCGAAGGGCAGGGGGAGTCCGGAGCGACACAGGCGGAGAAGGGCGCGGAAGTTCGCCCTGACGCCGGGCCCGTGCACGAGCGGCGGCCGCAGGACGAGGGCACGGGGGAGCGCTTTCTCGGCCGCGAGCTTCGATGCGGCGTAGGGACCGACGGGGGCAGGCGCATCGGTTTCGCGAAACGGGCGATCGCTGCGCTCGCCCATCACCTTCGCCGTGCTCAGGAAGACGAAGCGCCGCACCCTTGCGGCTTCGGCCGCTTCCGCGAGCCCGGCCGTCGCCTGTCGGTTGACGCGGTCGAACGTCTCCGGGGCTGCCCTTTCGTCATGGACCTGGGCCGCCAGATGGACGATTGCCTCGATGCCTTCGATCGGCCAACGGGTTCTTGGTCCGATCTCGCCGACTTCGCGCCTTCCGGCCCGCACGACGACATGCCCGCGCGACTCCAGCAGCGGGATGAGGGCGCGGCCGACGAATCCGCCCGGCCCGGTCACCAGAACGCGCATGAGTCCTCGAACGGAAATCCGCTGCGGCGGCGAGAGCGGCCGCGGAGGCCGCGGAAAGGTATCGGCGCCGCGGCCGCTGCGGTGAATAACGGACCGGTGCAGGGGGTGCGGAGAAGCTTCGCCATTTCGGCGCTAGGCTATACGGGATGGACTTTGCTCTCTCCAAGCTGCTCTGGGCGGTCCTCGCCCCGAGCAACCTCCTTCTCCTCCTCCTCGTCCTCGCCCTGGTGCGGCGGCGGCTGGTCTGGTTCGTGGTGCCGGTGCTCGCGATCATCGCGGTGCTTCCGGTGGCAGCGTTGCTCGCCCTGCCGCTCGAGAACCGATATCCGCAGCCCGCACCCCCCGACAGGGTCGACGGTATCGTCGTCCTCGGCGGCGGGCTCGACGGCCCCTTGAGCGATGCCCGCGGCCAGCCGGCGCTCACCGAGGCGGCGGAGCGGCTCACCGCCGCCGTCGCTCTCGCGCGCCGCTATCCCGAGGCGCGGATCGTGTTCTCGGGCGGCGAGGGCACGCTTTTGCCGCAAGGCCATGCCGAGGCGGACGCGAGCGTCGCGTTCTTCACGGCGCTCGGGGTGCCGCGCGAGCGCCTCATTATCGAGAACAGGTCGCGCAACACCTGGGAGAACGCGCTCTTCGCGCGCGAGGCGGCGCAGCCGAAGTCGGGCGAGACGTGGCTTCTCGTGACATCGGCATGGCACATGCCGCGGGCGCTCGGCTGCTTTCGTCGCGTCGGCTGGGAGGTGCTGCCGTGGCCGGTCGACTACCGCACGAACCCGCGCAGGCTGGTTCCCGGCTTCGCGCTGGGCGAAAACCTTGCCGCTCTCGATCTCGTGGCGAAGGAATGGGTGGGCTTGGCGGCCTACTGGGCCATGGGCCGGATTTGAGCGCGGTGCGGCCTCATGCGCGAGCCGCATAGCTGCCGATGCTCGGGCCGTCATCGAGCGCACGCATCACCACGCTCGCGAGCTCGCTCGGCCGGTAGGGCTTTTTCAGCATCGGCGCGCGAATCATCTGGCCGGTGATCCGGGAAGTGAAGCCGGCGAACCCGGTCGTGTAGACGATCTTGAGGTCGGGCCTGATCCGGCGCGCTTCGATCGCCAGACGAAAACCGTCGAGCTCTCCCGGCATCACGATGTCCGTGAACAGAAGATCGACGACGAGCCCGTTCCGGATGAGGGTCAGCGCGGCGTCGCCGTTCGCGGCGGGGAGGGCGCGATAGCCGGCCTCGTGCAGAATGGCGACCGCCAGCGCCCGGACGTCGTCGTCGTCGTCGACCACTAGGACCGAAGCGGCAGGAAGGTTCATGACGCGGTCATTATGGCCCTCGCCGAGCGCGCGGCAATCGGTCCTAAAGAACGATGAAATTAACCTCCCAGGCGGACGCTGCTTCGTCCCAGCCGAAACGGCCCTGCTTCGCGACGGCGTTCATCTGCCGCTCGCGCCACAGCGCATCGTCGCGCAAGAGACGGAGGGCCGCTTCCGCCAAGGCGGATTCCCCGCGGACGACGAAGCCGGTCGTGCCGTGTTCTACCCGCTCGCGCATGCAGGCGATGTCCTCGACGACGGCGGGTACGCCCATCGCCCGTGCTTCCGCCGCGGAAATGCAGAACGTCTCCCCTTCGTCGCCACGGTAAAGAAAGACGCGGGCCTGCGACAATTCGCGCGCGAGCTCGACGTTATCAGGCGGCCTTGCGCCGCTCCAGCGCCTCGAGCACGTAGCCTTCGAGATCGAGCGCGCGGCGCTCGGACGTGTGCTCGGCGAGGACCCGGGCCCGCGCGCGCTCGCCGATCCGGCGCCGGATGCGATCGGAGATACCGCGAATGATCGCCGCGCACTCCTCGGAGCTGCGAGCGACCATGATCTCCTCGCTGGGCTTGAAGATCGTCTCGAGGCCGGGCCAAGGATCGCTGATGATCGGAACGCCGCAGGCCGCGGCTTCGAAGAGCCGCACGGAGGGGCTCCAGCCGGTCCGCACCATCGCCGCGCGCGTCACGTTGAGCGTCCAGCGCTGCGCGTTGTAGAAGCCGCGATGCTCGCCCGGCGGAAGATGCTCGATCCGCTCGACGTTGACGGGCCAGTCGATCCCCTCCGGGTATTGCGGCCCGGCAACTACGAACCTGCCGCGTGGCCAGGAGCGCGCCGGGACGAGGAGCAGCCGTTCGAGCTTCGGCTGACGATCCTCGCTGTAGGTTCCCATGTAGCCGAGATCCCAGCGGCGTCGGCCGGGTTCCGGAAAATAGGTTTCAGGATCGACGGAGCAGTAGAGGGCGCGCGCCGACTTGGCGCGGTGCGCCTGCTCGAGGCGGCGCAGAAGCGGGCCGCCCGTGAACGAGAGATAGAGATCCCAACGTGGAATGAGGTCGGGCGAGAGGTACTCGTAGTCGCCCCGCTGCAGCTTGGCGAGCGTCACGGGCGTGTCGATGTCGTAGAAGGCGGTGACGCCGCGCGCCTCTTGAAGGAGCCACTTGCCGACCGCCACGCCGTCGGGGACGTAGGAGCCGAGAATGACGAGATCGGCGCGGCGGATCTCGCCGGCGTAGCGGTCCTTCAGCTCTTCGAGAGAGCGGTAGAGCCGCACGCGCCCGAGCTGCGTTGACGCAAGATCGCGGTTCCGGGCGTACCAGGGCACGTCGCGCTCGAGAAAGAGCACGTTGTGGCCGCGTCGCGCGAGCTCGCGCACGAGGCCGCGATAGGTCGTGGCGTGCCCGTTGCCCCATGACGAGGTGATCGAGAGGCCGAGGAGGACGATCGAGAAGCGTCTCACGGCGCGGTCTCGACCCTGGCGCCGAGGATCTTTTCGACGAGCTCGATCCGCTTGCCGTAGGTGTGCTCGGCGATCGCCCGCCGATAGGCGGCACGGCCGATCTCGGTGGCGCGCTCCGGCGTGAGGCCGAGAAGGATCGATGCGACCTCCTCGCCGTCACGGGCGACGAGGAGTTCCTTGCCCGGTTCGAAGAAGTGCTCGATCCCGGCCCATTCGTCGGTGATGACGCATGAACCTGCGCCCGCCGCCTCGAACACCCGGGTCGCAGGGCTCCAGCCGTTGCGCGCCATGCTGTCCCGGCTGATGTTGAGCACCGCGCGAGGCGTGCAGTTGAAGGCGTTGTGATCGCGCGTGTAGACGTGGCCGAGATGGGTGACGTTCGCCGGCATCGGCTTGTCGTTCCAGCCGTTGCCGCCGAGGAGGAATCGCTGCGCGGGCATGCGCGAAGCCGGGAAGAAGAAGAACTCCTCGACGCGCGCCTCGCGGTCGGGCAGCCGGTTGGCGAGGAGCGCGAGGTCGGCCGTGAAGCGCCGATCCGGCGGCACCGGGAAATGGGTCATGGGGTCGAGGCCGTTGTAGATCGGCACGCATTCCCGCGCGCCGAACTCGCGGTAGGCGCGCACGACCGGGTCGCCGCCGCCGTAGGTGAAGATGAAATCGTAGCGCGGCACCGCCTGGTGGAACGTGTCGTTCGGGTTCTCGCCGAGGCGCTGGAGCGTCGCCGGTGCGTCGACGTCCCAGAAGACGACGATGTTCCCTGGGCGCTTCAGGTTGGCGACCTCGGCCTCCAGCAGCGCGTCGTGCGCGCCGACGCCGCTCGCCTTCACGATCACGTCGGCGTCGGCCGCCTCATCGAGCGCGCGGTAGGCTCCTTCCTCGCCATCGGCCGGATAGACGACGACGCGCGCCCACGACGGGTCGGGAATGTCGCGGTGCTTCTGCCGGTCGTAGGCGTCGGGCTCGTAGAAGCTGATCCTGTGCCCGCGCCCGGCGAGCGCGCGCAGGATGCCGCGGTAGTAGGTCGCCGCCCCGTTCCAGTAGGCCGAGACGAGGCTCGAGCCGAAGAAGGCGATGTTCAGGCCGCTCCGCATGCGGGATGTCCCATTTCCTCGATGATGCCGATGAGTTCGTCGATGCGATGGGCGCAGGTGTGGCGCGCCAGAATGCGCGCGAGCCCCGACGCAGCGAGCGCGTCGGCGCGCGCCCGATCGTTCAGCAGAAGCCGCAGATGCCGCTCCGTCTCCGCGCCGTCGCGCGCCAGAAGATAGTCCTCGTTCGGACGGAAAAGACCTTCGGCATCCTCCCAAGGCGCCGAGACGAGCGGCGTTCCGCAGGCGAGCGCCTCGAAGACGCGGATCGTCGGAATGCCGGGAAGCGCTCGAGTGTAGGGACCGCGGGGCACGTGAATCGTCACGCGGTGCCGCGCGAGAACCTGCGGGACGCGATGGTTGGGAAGATAGCCGCGGAACGAAAGGCCGGCCGCCGCAACGGCTCGGAGCGCCTCCGGCGGGTATCGCACGCCATGCACGCCGGTGCACAGGCCGAGCCGGCGCACCGGACCGAGAAGATACTCCTCGAGCTCCTTCGTGCGCTCGTCGTCTCCCCAGTTGCCGATCCAGACGAGATCGCCCTTGTTCTCGGCGTCGAGCGGGTGAAAGACCGAGACGTCGGCGGCCTCGTGCCAGGTCCAGGCGCGGTAGCCCTTCTTCTCGTAGATCCGGCGCAGCACCTCGCCGAAAGCGAGGATCCCGTCGAACCCGGAGAGGTCGAAGCGCGCCATCTCGTGCGGCGCGGTGACGGCACGATGGTGCGTGTCGAGGAAGAGGAGCCGGTACCCGCCGTGCGTCTTTCGATGTCTCGACAGACGCGCGATGAGCGCCGGATCGGACCATTCGTGCGCGATGACGAGATCGCCGCCGTCGAGCGCCCGGTCGAGATCGAACGCCGCGAGATCGTAGGTCTCGCTCGCGAGGTCGGGATAGGCTTCGCGCCACGTCTCGGCGGCGGCTTCGCCCTCCGAGAGGAGGAGGTTTTCGAGGCTCCAGGGCCTTGCCGGCTCCAGGGCCCGGACCGAATGGCCGCGCCGCTGCAGCTCGCGGCAAATGCCGCGCAGGAAATGCGCGTTTCCGTGATTCCAGTCGGAACGCAGCGAGTGGCAGAAGAGGACGAAGCGCATCAGGCGGCCATCTCCCGCGCTGCGGCGGACGTGAGGCGCGTGTAAGCGTCGCGATAGGCGGCGGCCGTGAGCGCGATCGGGAATTCTTGTGCGCGTCGGCGCGCGCGCTCCGAGTACTCGACGCGCATCTCCCGATCGGCGATGAGCCTCGGAAGGCAGTCGAGCCCGAAAAGCGCGGCTCCCTCCCAGTTCTCGCGGAGGCTCGGAATGTCGCCGAGGACGAGTGCGCAGCCCGACGCTGCCGCCTCGAGCACGGATAGCCCGAACGGCTCATAGCGCGCCGGAAAGGCGTAGATCGCCGCGCGCGCCATGAGAGCCGCGACCTCGTTCGCCGGCAGCCGGTCGAGCGCTTCGGCGTGCGCGAAGGCGATCCCTCCCGTCTCGCCCGCGATGAGCACCGGCCAGCCCCACTTCCGATCGAGGGCGCGAAGATTCTTCGCCTCGTCCCAGATCCGCCCCGCCGCGAAGACGAAGTCCTCCTTCGGCGCCGGACGGAAATCGTCGAGCGCGATGCCGTTCGGAATGATGCGCGCCGCGCGCGGAGCGCCGTAGTGCCGTGCGGCCGCTTCCATCATCGAGGCGCTCGGCGCCACCACGAGGTCGGCGGCGGCGAGTCCTCTCGCGACCGCCTGCCGGTATCGCGCCCAGGCGGCCGGCGCGCTCTCGCCGCGCACCGCCTCCCACCAGGAGAGGACGCAGGAATGCGCGACCACGAGAACCGGCGCCCGCCACGGCAGCGATGCGTGAACGTAGCCGTTGAGATGGACGACATCGGGGCGAAGCTCGGCCTCGAGGGCGAGGAGCCACTTTGCGGCCTCGTCGAGCTCGTCCCAGGAATCGTCCATCCATTCGAGCTTGAAAGGAGCGTGGACGACGCGCGCGTTCGAATCCGGCGGCTTCGGACCCATGACGGCGAGCGTGAAGTCGATGTCAGGGAGCGCCCGGACGAGGGCGTTGGCATAGGTCCAGACGCCGCCGACGCCGTCCGCGGTCATCAGAACGCGTTTCATTCGGCCGCCGCCCGCTCGAGCTCGTGCAGCGGGCGCGGGCGCTGCTCCTGGATGTCGCTGAACCGCTCGAAGAGGCGGAGATAGTGCTCGTGCGCGCGTTCCCAGGCGTCGTCGTCCGGAAGACCCCAGAGAAGCCGATAGTCCGGCGAGCCCGGATAGGGGAAGAGAGGGACCGGCTCGTTGGCCCAGACGCCGTGGCGCTGCAACCGGTCGCGCCAGGCCGCGATCTCGTCGGGGTCGTCGAGATCCGGCGAGGCGATGAGATTCGCCTGGACGAAGGCGACATGGCGCTTGGCGAAGACGAGCCGTTCCGTGAGATCCTCGGTGGCGATCCGGCAATCCTTGTCGAGGCGCTCGCGCCCTTCTGCGGAAAGGCTTTCCACGCCGGCCTCGATCGAGACGCAGCCGGCGCGGCCGAGCAGCTCCAGCATGTCGGGCTTCCAGAGGTCGATCCGGGTCTGGATGCCGAACTTCACCGGACGGTCGGCGAGCGCGGCGAGCAGCGGCCGGTTCGGGAGGAAGATCTCGTCGATGAAGTAGACGTACTCGACGCCTTGCGCGAGGAGCCGGTCGAGCTCGGCGAGAACCGAAGCGAGGGGCCGCCGCCGGTACCGGTCGCGGAAATTCTCCTTGGCGCAGAAGGTGCAGCTGTAGGGACACCCGCGCGAGGTCTCGATCTCGGCGCCAGCGGCGGCAGGCTCGGCGTCGAAGCGATGATGATGGTGAAGATGCCGGCGGACGAGCGCCTCCTCCCAGAGGAGCGTGGGAAGCCTCTCGAGATCGCTTGCGTGAGGGCCGCCCTGGACGACGATCTCGCTGTCCCTGCGATAGGCGATCGAGAATATGCCGCCCCACGCCTCGCGCGGCGTTGCTGCGAGACGCACCAGGGTTTCCTCCGCCTCCCCCATTACCGCGACGTCTACTCCGAGCTTCCGCAAGGTCGCTCTCGGCGTCGTCGAGGCATGGGGACCGATCGCCACCCTCGAGCCCGGGATGCCGTCGAGTTCGGCGAGCGTCTCCTGGGCGACGCGCAGCTCCGGCGGCGCGCAGCGCCAGAAGAGGTAGCTGGGCGCCGTCGTGATCACCGTCATCTCGGGTTCGAACGCGGCGACCGCCGCGCGCAGCTCCGAGCGGCCGAGACCGGCGAGATGCGCGTCGAAGAGCGCGACCTCGTGGCCCGCTTCGCCGAGCATCTGCCGCGCGTAGCCGTATTCGAGGGGGAGATGCGGCTCGCGGCAGCCAAAGTAGATCGAGCCGTCGAAGCTCCAGGGCGGGTTGACGAGCGCGATCCTCATCGCGCCGCGACCCGTTCGGCGATGGCACGTCGGGCGCGGAGCGGGGTCCGGTTCGCGGCGAGCCAAGCCCAGAGGCGCTCGAGGCCTTGCCCGATGGGGATGCGCGGGCGCCAGCCGGTGGCGCGCGTGAACGCGCCGTGATCGGAGACGTAGAAGCGTTGGTCGCCGATCCGCCAGCCACCCCATTCGAGGCGGGGAGTGCCGCCGGCGAGGTCGCCGATGAGCTCGATCAGCTCGAGAAGGCTGATCGCGTTTCCGGGGCCGCCGCCGATGTTGAAGGCGCGGCCGGAGAGCTCCGGATGCCGTTCGGCCGCGAGGAGCGCGTCGACGAGATCCTCGACGAAGAGGATGTCGCGCACCTGCCGGCCGTCGCCGTAGAGCGTGATGGGCTTGCCTTCCATCGCACGGATGAGGAAGTGCGCGACCCAGCCCTGGTCCTCGGTGCCGAACTGATGCGGCCCGTAGATGCAGCTCATGCGGAAGACCGTCGCGCGAAGGCCGTAGCTGCGCGCGTAATCGAGGACGTACTGGTCGGCGGTTCCCTTCGAGCAGCCGTAGGGGCTGTGGAAGTCGAGCGCGCGACCCTCGTCGATGCCTTTGTCGTGCGGTACGGCGGCGAGATAACGGAGCGTGTCGGGGTGAAGTCCGACGTTCTCTAGCGCCCCATACACCTTGTTGGTCGAGGTGAAGAGAACGGGAGGGAGGTGCGCGGTGTTGCGGATGGCCTCGAGCAGAGTGAGCGTCCCGAGCGCGTTTACCGAGAAATCCTCGACCGGGTTCGCGAGGCTCGTGGTGACCGCGACCTGGGCGGCGAAATGGTAGATCCGCGCCGCGCGGCAGACCGCGGCGCGCAGTCGCTCGCCGTCGCGAATGTCGGCGCGCTCGCACTCGATCCGGTCGCCATAAGCGGCGCGCAGCCAGGCGAGGTTCTTCTCGACGCCCGGCCGCGAGAGATTGTCGTAGACGAGGACCCGCCGGCCGCTCGCAGCCAGCCGGGCGACGAGATTGGTACCGATGAAGCCGGCGCCGCCCGTGACGAGGGTGAGCCCGGTCATACCGTGAGGCCCCGGCGCTCCAGCGCGCGCCGCATCTCGGCGATGCGGTCCTTCGCGATCTGGCCCTCGAGCCAGCCTGCGAGCTCGAGGATGCCGCCTTCGAGGTCGACGCGGGGACGATAGCCGAGAACCTGCTTCGCCCGCGCGCTATCGGCGAAGCAGTGGCGTATGTCGCCGACGCGGTACTTGCCGGTGATCTCGGGCTCGATGTTCTTGCCAAGCTGCTCGGCGAGCTTCAGGGCGATCTCGTTGACGGTGCGCGGAGTCCCCGAGCCGATGTTGAAGACCTGCCCGGCGGCGGACGCGGTCTCGTACGCAAGACGGCAGCCCTCGGCGACGTCGTGTACCGAGACGAAATCGCGCTTCTGCTCGCCGTCCTCGAAGATGAGCGGCGGCTTGTCGTTGAGAAGCCGTGCGGCGAAGATCGCCAGCACTCCGGTATAGGGGTTGGAGAGCGCCTGGCGCGGGCCGTAGGTGTTGAAGAACCGGAGCGCCACGGTCGGGATGCCGTAGGCGGCGCCGGCGACGAGGCACATTCTCTCCTGATCGTATTTCGAGAGCGCGTAAACGGAGGCGAGCGCAGGCGGCTTCGTCTCGGGCGTCGCGACGGGCACGAGCCGCTCGCGCTTTCCGTTCTTCGGCTCCCACGATCCGCGCCGGAGCTGATCGAGGCTGCGATCGGCGCACGTGACGAGACGCCCGTTCGCCGTCTTGTAGAGACCCTCGCCGTAAACGCTCATGCTCGAGGCGACGACCAGCCGCTCGACCGGACGTTCGATGAGCGCCTCCAGAAGAACGGCGGTGCCGAGATTGTTGACAGCGGTGTACTGGGCAAGCTCGTACATGCTCTGCCCGACGCCGACCATGGCGGCGAAGTGGAACACGCCATCGACGCCGCGGAGGGCCTCGCGCACGGCGTCGGGATCTCGCACGTCGCCCTCGATCAACTCGACCTCGGGATCGAGGTAGCGCGGCCTTCTCGCGCCGGCGCCGTGCACCTGGGGCGATAGATTGTCGAGAGCGCGGACCCTGTAGCCGCGGCGGAGCAGATTGTCGGCGAGATGCGAACCGATGAAGCCCGCTCCGCCGGTGATCAGAATCCGACCCGCCACTAGCCCCTCTCACCGCCCTTGCTCGCGAAAAAGATGCGCGACCGCCTGCCTGCGGAAACAGGGCGGGGGTGGGTAAGTTCCTTTATTGCGGTCCCCGGCAAGCGACGCTGCGGTCGCCCTGCCTTTCGCGCGAGCCGGCGAGCTCCAGTTCGCCGCCGCGTCCTCGATTATTCGCGATCGCGTTTGGCGGCGCGGAGCTTCGCCCAGTAGTCGAGCCGCTTGCGAATCTCGCGTTCGAAGCCTCGTTCGGCGGGATCGTAGAAGCGCGGCCGCTCCATTCCGTCGGGAAAGTAGTTCTGGCCGGAGAAGCCCTCTTCGGTGTCGTGGTCGTAGGCGTACCCCTTGCCGTAGCCGAGCTCGCGCATGAGCCGCGTCGGCGCGTTGAGGATGTGCTTCGGCGGCATCAACGAGCCGGTTTCGCGCGCGGCGCGGCGCGCCGCTCCGAACGCGGTATAGACCGCGTTCGACTTCGGCGCGGTCGCGAGGAAGATGACGAGCTGCGCGAGGGCGAGCTCGCCCTCGGGCGAGCCGAGCCGGTCGTAGGTCTCCCACGCGGCGATCGCATGCTGCAGGGCCGCCGGCTCGGCAAGGCCTATGTCTTCGACGGCGGCGCGCGTCATGCGGCGCAGGATGTAGATCGGATCCTCCCCGCCCTCGAGCATGCGGGCGAGCCAATAGAGCGCCGCGTCCGCATCCGAGCCGCGCACCGATTTGTGCAAGGCGCTGATGAGATTGTAGTGGCCCTCCTGCGCCTTGTCGTAGAGAGGCGCCCGGCGCTGCACGGTTTTCGCGAGTTCGGCTGCTCCGAGCGTTTTCTCGGCGGGAAGCAGCGCCAGCTCCTCCACGAGATTGAGGAGGAAGCGCCCGTCCCCGTCCGCCATCGCCTTCAGCGCCTGACGCGCCTCGGAGTCGAGCGGCAGCTTCCGGCCGAGCTCGGCCTCGGCGCGCGCGAGAAGCTGCTCGAGCGCGGCATCGTCGAGCCGGTGCAGCACGAACACTTGAGCGCGCGAGAGAAGCGCACCGTTCAACTCGAACGACGGATTTTCCGTCGTCGCTCCGACGAGGATGATCGTTCCGTCTTCGACATAGGGCAGGAACGCGTCTTGCTGCGTCCGGTTGAAGCGGTGGATCTCGTCGACGAAGAGGAGCGTGCCGCGTCCTACTGCGCGACGCTGCTTGGCGGCATCGAAGACTTTGCGCAGATCGGCGACGCCGGAGAAGACCGCCGACAGCGGCTCGAAGTGGAGATCGGTATGCTCGGCCAGAAGGCGGGCGATCGTCGTCTTGCCGCAACCGGGCGGACCCCAGAGGATCATCGAGGCGAGCCTGCGCGAGGCGACCATCCGCCCGATCGGCGCATCCGGCGCAAGAAGATGGTCCTGCCCGATCACCTCCGAGAGCCGCTTCGGCCGCAGCCGATCGGCGAGCGGCCGCGGCGCCAGCGTTTCGAACAGCTCGGGGCCGCGCGCCACCGTCTTCAGCCCTGAATCTGCAGATTGAGAAGCCGGCCGCCGCGCTTGATCGCGAACGCCCAGCCGGAGCGGGTCCGTTCGAGCCGCTCTCGGAGCTGCGCCACGGTCTCGACGGGCCGGCCGTCGAGGCCGGCGATGATGTCGCCCGGCTGCAGCCCGATGCGCTGCGC
>JADGGZ010000418.1 GCA_019689675.1 Rhodospirillales bacterium
ACTCGATCGACTGCAGCCACACTTCGTCGTACGCCCACGTCGAGCAGTCGGCCTCGACGCGCACAACCCGCCGGACTTGTGGTAGGATCGACGGTGCGATCTGCTGATTGTCTGGGCCGCCCATCACCGCCGGTGGGCGGCCTAATTTCTGCGCGTTCATTCCGCCGCCTCCCCGCGCTCTTCGGCGGCGGCGATGGCTTCGGCGAGCCGCTCCAGACGTGATTGACGCTCGGCAGCTTTCCGCTCGGCCCGCCGCTGGCGTGAGACGAGAGCCAACCGCGCGAAGTAGGCGTGCATTAGGCTTTCGGCCCGCCGCGGATCACCGTCGGCCTCGGCGAGAAACCGCCGCAAGAAGGCTTCGCGTCCAGGGCGGGTGCGACTGCTGCGGTCGGCGGTGTTCGCCCAGCTCGTGTACGCGCCGATACGGCCACGCAGTCGGCGCAGTTCAGGATCGTTTGGGGACGTCATGGCACAAGCCCTTTCTCAGGCTTGCCGACGCCCCTAGATCGGCGGTTGGGATACCCCCGGGCCGGATATTCGAATGTGCCCCTACTATAGCGCGGCGGCGGGGTGCGAATTGGCTACTCGACGTCGGCGTGTCGCTGATTCAGCCGCAATCCAGCCGTCGTCGAAGTCGTATTCGCGGCGGCATTTGCCGCAGGTCGCCGACCCCGGGGGTGCCAGGCAGCGGTCGACGGCGTCGGGTCGGTGCAGCCACGACGTGGCGGTGAACGGTCGGGCGGGCCGCCACACCCGACCGTCCGGGGTGGGGATGGTCGAGGTCCGCAACCGGCTTGCTGCCACGAGCAGTCCCCGCGGCGTCGCGTAGGTCTCAAGAACCGGCTCGTCGCCGTGCCCGCCGGTGGCGCAGACGACCGTGAGCCGACGTGCCGCACGACGGGCCGCCTCGTCGGCCCGCAGCCGACGAACCTCGGCGAAAACACCCCGCCACCACGCCCGCCACAGCTCGTCGTCGACGGCGGCGACCCCGGGGCGCAGCGGAAGGGCGGCGGGCCGGTCCAGCAGGCTCACAGCCGATCCCCGGGACTTAGGGTGCGGTGGGCGGCGATGGCGCGGGCGGCGGCGACACCGGCCGCGTACCGGTCGACCATGGCCCGCGACCGCCACCCTGTGATCTTCATGAGGTCGCCTTCGTTGCCGCCCGCCCGAAGCCAGCGGTCACTGAAATAGTGGCGCAACTGGTGCGGGTGCAATCGGGGGATGCCCGCTCGGTCGGCGCGTTCGTAGATGACTTGCCGAATCCCGGAATCGGTCAGCGGGCCGCCACGTTCCCCCAACCACAAGTTCGGCAGCGCGGCGTTGCGGTGTCGGGCGCGGACCCGCAGGTAGCGGTCGACGGCGGCGACCGTCTTCGACCCGATTGGGGCGAGCCGCCCCCGGCCGCCCTTGCCGCGGCGCACGACGACCACCCCGCCGTCGAGGTCGACGTCGTCGACGGCAAGCGACACAAGCTCCCCGACCCGCAGCCCGCAGTCGACCAGCACCCGGATGATCGCGGTGTCGCGGCGGTCCCGAAACCCGCTGCCCCGGCACGCCGCCAGCAGCGCCCGCACCTCGCCGTCGGTGGGGACATGCACCAGTTTCTCCGGCACCTTCGGCGGGGTGACGCCGACGAACGGCGACGCCGGAATCTCTCCCTCGGCGGCCAGCCATCCGTACAGCCGGGACGCGGCCCGAAAATGCCGCAGCGCCGTCTGCTCCGAAAGCCCGCCGTCGAGCATCGACGCCACCCAGCGGCGCACCCCGTCGGGGTCGAGCCGCAGCGGATCCACCCCCGCCGCCGCGGACCACTCGCCCAGCCGGGCCGCGGACTCGACGTAGGCGCGCAACGTTGCGGGCGACTTCGCCTCCGCCCGCAAAGTCCGCACCCACGAGCCGATCAACGCTTCGAACCCACCGTCCACACGCCTAGATTATCAGCTCCACAAGCGCTATGCTAGGGGGGTCCGCGGCGGCGTGTCGGGCAAAACCGCAGGTCAGGTGGGGTGTGGTGCCCCCGGCAGGAATCGAACCTGCGACACGCGGTTTAGGAAACCGCTGCTCTATCCCCTGAGCTACGAGGGC
>JADGGZ010000095.1 GCA_019689675.1 Rhodospirillales bacterium
CCGCGATTCGAAGCCGCCCAGTCGCGGTTGCGGTAGCTCCACCAGGTGAAGAGCTTCTGCTCCGGCGGCACGAAGTGACGCACCGCGTCGACGAAGCCGCCGCGGTCGAGAAGGTCGAGGAGCCGCGTCGTCTCCTGCGGCGTGTGGCTGACCACGTCGAGCAGCTGCTTGTGCGACCAGACGTCGGTCTCGAGCGGCGCGATGTTGAGATCGCCGACGAGGATCTTCTGGACCCCGTTCTTGTGCGCGCCGAACCACTCGGTGATCTCGTCGACGAACTGGAGCTTGTGGGCGAATTTCGGGTTCGCTTCGGGGTCCGGCACGTCGCCGCCGGCCGGTATGTAGAGATTGTGCAGCTCGATCCCGCCGGGCAGCTTCACGATGCCGTGCCGGCAGTCCTGGCGCTGGCACCAGCCGCGCGTCGACGGCTCCTCGATCGGCACGCGGGAGAGCACGGCGACGCCGTTGTAGCCCTTCATGCCGTGCACGAGCTGATACTTGTAGCCGAGCTTCTCGAACGCCTCCTTCGGGAAGTTCTCGTCGGGGGTCTTGGTTTCCTGGAGGCACAGCACGTCCGGCTGCGCCTCGGCGATGACGCGCTTGGCGAGATCGAGGCGAAGCCGGACGGAGTTGATGTTCCAGGTCGCGATCGAGAGCGGCATCAGACGATCGTGACCTCGAGCTCGGGAAGGCCGTCGACGTGGCCGTGCAGCTTGTCGCCCTTCTTCACGGCCGCTACCCCTTCCGGCGTGCCGGAGAAGATGAGGTCGCCGGGTTCGAGCCGCATCGACTGGGAGATCTTCGCTATGAGCTCCGGCACGCTCCAGATCAGCATCGAGACGTCGCTCTTCTGACGCGTCTCGCCGTTGACCTTGAGCTCGATGCGGCCCTTCGAGATGTGGCCGCATTTCGCCGCCGGAACGAGGCTCGTGCAGGGCGCCGAATGATCGAATCCCTTGCCGAAGTCCCACGGGCGGCCGAGCTTCTTCGCCTCGGCCTGGAGGTCGCGCCGGGTCATGTCGAGCCCGACCCCGTAGCCGAAGACGTGCTCCAGCGCCTTCTCCGGCGGAATGTCGCTGCCGCCCTTGCCGATCGCGACCACCATCTCGAGCTCGTGGTGGAGATCCTTCGTCTGCGGCGGATAGGGCATCGTCTTGGCGAGGAGGATCGCGTCCGCCGGCTTCATGAAGAAGAACGGCTCTTCCCGGTCCGGATCGTGTCCCATCTCGCGCGCATGCGCTGCGTAGTTGCGGCCGACGCAATAGACGCGTCGGACCGGGAAAGGATCGCCCCCATCGACGGGAATGGCGACGATCTCGGGGGCTGGAACGGCGTATCTCATCGCAGGCTTCGCTCCGACAGAAAGGTGCTGCACTAGAACACGAAGGCGCTCGCGCCGACAACGCCGAGCGGCCACCGCCCGGCAAGGAACACGCGGTATTTGGCGGCGAAGGCGTGCCCACCGTCGGCGCCGGCCGCGAGCGCCAGGGCGGCCTGGTAGCAGGCCTGGCTCGCCGCTCCCGCGGCGACGCGGCTCAGCGTCGGGTCGGCGATCCCGGCGCGCCCCGCGGCGACCGAAGCGGCGCCGAGAAGGAGGCGTGTCGCGGCATCGGTGACGCGCGAGAGCGCGCCGAGGAGCGCCGTCTCGCCGAACTCGGCCGTCGCCGCCTCGTAGAGCCGTTGCCGCTCCTCGTCCTCTCTCGCCCACCACGCGCGGCTCCATTCCGGCGAGCGGGCGAGGCGCGCGGCCTCTTCCCAGGTGGCGACGCCCTCGATGCTGGCGACCTCGAGCCCGAGCGCGGCGAGCCAGAGCCGCGCGTCCTCGATCTCGCCCTCGGTCAGCGCCTCGCCGCAGGCCGCGAACCAGGACGCGCTGCCGATCCGGTCGGCGAAGCCCGTGAGCTTGAAGAGCCCGCCCCGCCTCCGCCGCGCGGCGCGCGCGTTCACGTCGGGCACGCGGAAGCCCCGCGAACGCCCTTTCCGCCGGCCGCAGGCGGTTCGGGGTTCACTTTCCGAAGCGCTCCTCGCGGAAAAGACCCAGCTTTTCCTGAACCGGGCGGTCGGAGAAGGAAAACAGCACCGCCTCGGACTTCGGCTGGTGCGTCACCGTGGTCCAGCTCGGCACGACGAACACGTCGCGCTTCTTCCAGGCGAAGACGATGTCGCCGATCCGCGAGTCGCCTTCGCCTTCGACGGCGACGAACACGGTCGCGTCGCTCGACCGGTAGGGCGCGGTGGCGGCGCCCCCGGGCAGGAGCTGCATGAAGGTTCCCATCGTCGGCATCGCCCAGTCGCCGGTCGCCGGGTTGATGTAGCGCACCTTCCAGCCGTGGCAGGGATCGGGAGCATCCGTCTTGCGCAAGTGCTCGAGCGTCTCCCGCGTGCGGGCGTAGGGATAGGAGAAGACCGGCGAGGTCTTGGAGCCGGGCTTCCAGTCGACGGGGAGCACGCCGTGACCGTAGCGCGTCGGGCTGTCGCCCTCCGGCCGCGTGATCATCTGCTGCTCGGCGTTGCCGTTCTCGGCGAAGGAGGCGTCGAGCATCTGCACGATCGGGATGTCGAGCCCGTCGAGCCACACCATCGGTCCGTCGCTCTCGTTGCCGTGGTCGTGCCAGGTCCAGGGCGGCGTGATGATGAAGTCGCCCTCGTGCATGGTCGTGCGCTCGCCGTCGACCGCGGTATAGGCGCCCTCGCCCTCCACGACGAAGCGCAGCGCCGACTGCGTGTGGCGGTGCGAGGGTGCGATCTCGCCCGGCAGGATGAGCTGAAGGCCGGCGTAAAGGGAGCGCGTCACCTGCGAGGTGCCGCGCAGCCCCGGATTCTCGAGAATGAGGACGCGCCTCACGGCCTCCCGGGCGCTGATGATGCGGCCCGATTCCATGAGGTAGGGGCGGATCTCGTCGTAATGCCAGATCGCCGGCCGCACCGGAGAGACCGGCTCCGGCGTCACGAGCGCGTGCAGCACCTCCCAGAGAGGCGCCATGTTGTAGGCGTCGATCCGATCGTAATACGCCCGGCGTTCGGAGCTTACCGCCTCTGCCGCCTTCATCGTTCCCTCCTCCTTCGGCAGCGCCCGCAGCGCTCGCTACGCCGCCGCCTTGATGTCCGGCAGCTTGAGCCCGAGCCCGGCGACGAGACCGTTCGCCCGCTCGAGGTAGTCCGCGAGCATCTCCTCGTTGCTGCGCTGCTTGATGCCGTATTTGCGGAAGATCTCGTTGTTCTTGGAGCCGGCCTTGCCGAAGAAGGCCGGCAGGATCGGGAAATAGCGGTTGATCGCGTCCTGCACCCGCGCCCGCCCCTCCTCGGTCGCGACCAGCTCGGTGCAGAAATCCTTGCCGAACTGCGCATGGAAGCGCTCCTCGGGCATGGTCATCCGGGCGAGGTTGCGGAGCGGGTGGAAGGTGCAGTGCAGGAGATCCTCGACCTGGAGGATTTCGGCGAGGTCGGCGAGGAGCTTGATGACGCAGAACTCCTCCCACGTCTTCAGCGGGAACTCGAAGATCGAGAGCGGCTTCTTCTTCCCGCCCGGCACCATCTCGTCGAGCGGGATGCCGATCTGCTCGCCGAGCTCGCGGAAGCGGACGTGGTGCCCGTATTCCTCCATCGCCACGCGGCAGGTGAGCCACTTCGCGTACGGGGTCGGCGCCAGGGCGATCGCCGGCTCGTCGAAGACCTGCGCGCCGTAGAGCTCGTTGACGGCGTGGCTGCGCACGATCTTGCGGATCGCCGTCTGGTACTCCTCCGGCGCGTTCTTCAGTTCCTCGGCGGTCTTGATGGCGTCCATGGGGCAGGCTTCCTTCAGAGGACGGGGTCGGCCGCGAAGGCCTCGAGGTCGGTTTCGAGCGGAACGAAATGCGGCGCGAGCGTGCGCGAGATCTCCGCGCCGAGCGCGCCGTCGCGCACGAGGCGCGCGACTGGGCGCGGCTGCGAGAAGAGGAAGACCTCGCGCGCGCGGACGCCGAAGATCTGCCCGGTGACCTCGGCCGCCGCGGACCCCGCGAGCCAGGCGACGAGATCGGCGACGGCGCCCGCAGGAACCTTCATGGCGCGCTCCTTGTAGGCGGCCTGCGCCTCGTTCGCCGGCTTGATGCTCTCCGTGACGCGCGTCGCGGCGAACGGCGCCACGGCGTTGCAGGTGACCTTCGACCGCGCCATGTCGAGCGCCGTGACGCGGGTGAGGCCGACGAGCCCCGCCTTCGCTGCGGCATAGGCCGCCTGTCCGTAATTGCCGTAGAGGCCCGCGGTCGACACGATGTTGACGATCCGCCCCGGCGCGCGCGTCTTCGCGGCATCGCGCATCAGGGGCGTCGCCGCCGCGATCGTGTAGAACGCGGCCGAAAGGTTGGTGCGGATCACCGCGTCCCAGTTTTCCGCCTCGGCCTTGAAGACGAAGGCGTCGCGCAGGATCGCGGCGTTGTTGACGAGAATGTCGAGGCCGCCGAAGCGCTGGACGGCGAGCTCGATCGCGGCGCGCGCCGCCGATGGCGAGGCGATGCTCTCGGTGAACGCGACGGCGCGCCCGCCCAGCCGGCCGGCCGCGGCGCGGGCGATTTCGGGGTCGGCGCCGCGCCCGTCGATGCTCGTGCCGTTGTCGGCGATCACGACCGACGCGCCCGCCGCGTGCAGCCGCTCCGCGATGGCGAGCCCGATCCCCCTTCCGGCCCCGGTGACGACCGCGACGCGGCCCTCGAGGTCGCTCACGGCACGCCTCCCGAGGCGCCGGCGAGCGAGGTCTTCTCGGCCTCCGTGTAGAAGGCGTCGGCGTGGATGTCCTGATGCCGCATGCCGCGCTCCTGGAGCAGCCTCGCCGCCGCCTCGACCATCGGCGGCGGTCCCGCAATATAGGCCTTCATTCCGTCGAAATCCGCATAGTCGGCCGCGACCGCTTCGTGGACGAATCCCGTCCGGCGGCTGGTCGGGCCGCGCGGCTCGGAGAGGACGGGCACGAAGCGGAAATTGGCATGAAGCGCGGCGAGGCGCGCGAAATGGTCCTCGAGATAGAGGTCCCGCTCGGCGCGGGCGCCGAAATAGAGGGCGACCGGCTGCCCCCTGCCGAGGGCCAGAGCTTCCTCGACGATCGACTTCATCGGGGCGAGACCGGAGCCGCCCGCGATCGCGACGATCGGCCCGGCGTGATTGGCTCTGAGATGCGAGGACCCGTAGGGGCCCTCGACACGGACGAGATCGCCTGTCTTGAGCCGCTCGGCGACGAAGTGGCTCGCACCTCCGGTTCCCGTGCGCCGGATGTGGAACTCGAGCTCGGGCTGGTCGGGCCGGTTCGCCATCGAGTAGTCGCGCGGTTTCTGCCCCTCGAAGGTGAGCGCTGCGTACTGCCCGGCGGAGAAGGCGAAGGGGCCGCCCGAGACGATCCCGAGCCGGATGCGCTTGATGTCGTGTGTCATGTCCTCGATCGCGACGACGCGGCAGGTCATGAAGCGAAGCGGGTGGACGACGGTCTCGTTCGGATCGAGCCACTCGATCTCGGCATCCGACCAGGGCACCGCGCGGCAGGCGAGGACCAGCCCCTCCCCGGCCTCGGCCGGCGTCAGGGCGAACTCGGAGTAGGGCGCCATCTCGACCTCGCCGGCATGAAGCCTGCTCTTGCAGGCGCCGCAATTTCCGGAACGGCAGCCGTGCGGGTACGGCACCCCGGCTGCGAGCGCCGCCTCGAGGATCGTCTGCCCGATCTCGACCTCGACCGGGTCGCCGTGCCGGCGGATCGCGACCTTGAACGCCATGGCGATTGTTTTATCGCCCAATAGTTCGTCGGACCAACTGATATTGTAATTCGAGCGCTTCTGGACAAGAGTGTAACGTCCTGAAGAACGTCCTCCGCGACGGGCTCGGGATACGAGAAGATATCAAGGGGAGGGATGGGGATGAGGAAGATCGCGCTCTTTCTCGGTGCGGCAGGAATGCTCGCGGCGGCGATGCCGGCCGCGGCCCAGGAAGTAACCCTGAAAATCCATCACTTCCTTCCCCCGGCGTCGCCGGCGCACGCGAAATTCATGAAGCCGTGGGCCGACAAGGTCATGGCCGAGTCGAACGGGAAGGTGAAGATCGACGTCTTCCCGGCGATGCAGCTCGGCGGCGCGCCGCCGCAGCTCTACGATCAGGCGCGCGACGGCGTCGCCGACATCGTCTGGACGCTGCCGAGCTACACGGCGGGGCGGTTTCCGATCATCGAGGTCTTCGAGCTGCCGTTCATGTCGTCGACCGCGACGGCGAATTCGCGGGCGGTGCACGAGTTCGCGATGAAGAACTGCAAGGAGGAGTTTCGCGACGTTCACCCGCTCGCGCTCTGGACGCATGCGCCCGGCCTCATTCACACCGCCAAGAAGCCCGTGCGGTCGATGGAGGACCTCAAGGGGCTGAAGGTGCGCTTTCCGACCCGGCAGTTCGGCGAGGCGCTGAAGGCCCTCGGCGCGAGCCCCGTCGGCATGCCGGTGCCGCAAGTGCCGGAGTCGCTGTCGAAGGGCGTCATCGACGGCGCCGTCGTGCCGTGGGAGGTGGTGCCGTCGCTGCGTCTCCACGAGCTGACGAAGTATCACCTCGAAGTGACGGGCCATCGCGGGCTCTACACGTCGGTGTTCCTCTTCGCGATGAACAAGCGCAAATACGACAGCCTGCCGCCCGACGTGAAGAAGGTGATCGACGCCAACTCGGGCATCGACCTCGCCTACAAGCTCGGCAAGCTCTGGGACGAAGTGGAGGCGCCCGGCCTCGAGGCGGCGCGCAAGCGCGGCAACGAGATCTACCAGCTTCCGCCGGAGGAGATCGAGCGCTGGAAGAAGGCGACAAAACCCGTCACCGACGCGTGGATCGCTGCGCGCGGCCCCGACGGCAAGCGTCTCTACGATGAGGCGAACGCCCTCATCGACAAGTACGCGCGCATGAACTGACCGAGATGCAAGGCAATGCCTCGCGGGGCCCGGCCGATCGCGTCGGCTGGGCCCTTCGCGGATTGAGCGAAGCCTTCGCCGTCTTCGGCGGACTCGTCCTCGTCGCGGTCATGCTCCTGGAGGTCGCGAGCATCCTGCTGCGCGGCCTCTACGGCGCGCCGATTCCGGGCGATTTCGAGATGGTGCAGATCGGCTGCGCCGTCGCGGTCTTCGCCTTCCTGCCGTGGTGCGAGCTGCGCGGCGGACACATCTTCGTCGACGCGTTCACGACGCGGCTGGGCACGATGGCGAAGAGGGCGCTCGACTCGGCGAGCCACGCCCTCCTCGGTCTGCTTGCGGCCCTCATCGCGTGGCGCACCGCTTGGGGCGGGGTCGATCTCTTCGAATACCACGAGACGACGATGGTCCTCGGCTTCCCGTCGTGGATCGGCTACGTCCCGGCGACGCTGTCGGCGGCCCTGCTCGCCGCCGTCGCGTTCGATCGCGCGCAGCGCACCTGGCGGGGCCTCGCCGAATGAGCGGCACCGAAACGGCGATCCTGCTCTTCGCCGCCCTCTTCGTTCTGGTCGGGCTGCGCATCGCCATCGGCGTCGCGCTGCTCTTCTGCGGTGTGGCGGGATACGTCCTCCTTTCGGGCTGGATCCCGCTCATCAGCTATCTGAAGACCGGGGTCTACCTCCATTTCAGCAACTACTCGCTCTCGGTGATCCCGCTCTTCCTGCTGATGGGCCAGTTCGCGATGCAGGCCGGAATGAGCCAGGCGCTCTTCGGGGCGGCGACCGCGTGGTTCGGGCATCGGCGAGGCGGCGTGGCGCTCGCCGCGATCGTCGGCGCCGCCGCGTTCGGCGCGATCTGCGGCTCCTCGGTCGCCACGACGGCGACGATGGGTCAGGTGGCGCTCCCCGAGATGCGGCGCCTCGGCTACTCGAGCTCCCTCGCGACCGGCACCCTCGCCGTCGGCGGCTCGCTCGGCATGCTCATCCCGCCGTCGGTGATCCTGGTCGTCTACGGCATCCTAACCGAGCAGAACATCGCCAAGCTCTTCATGGCGGCGTTCATTCCCGGCCTGCTCGCCGCGCTCGGCTACATGATCGCGATCTCGATCTACTGCCGGGTCAATCCGAAAGCAGGCCCGGCGGAGGAGCGCGTCGGCTGGCGGGAGCGCGTGCTCGCGCTGCGGGACGTCTGGCCGGTCATCGTGATCTTCACCGTCGTGGTGCTCGGCACCAATGTCGGCTGGTTCACGCCGACGGAGGGCGCCGCCGTTGGGGCATTCTCGACCTTCCTTCTGTGCGTTCTCCGGCGGCGGATGTCGTGGCCGGCGCTGCGCGCCTCTCTCCTCGCCGTCGCCGAGGTGACGGCGATGATCTTCCTCATCCTGCTGGGCGCCGAGGTCTTCAATGCCGTGCTCGCGCTCTCGCAAATGCCGATGAAGCTCGCCTCGGCGATCGGCGAAAGCGGATTGCCGCCCTACGGCATCCTCATTGCGATTCTCGTCGTCTATATCGGGCTCGGCTGCGTGATGGACGAGCTCGCGATGCTGCTGCTCACCTTGCCGATCTTCTTTCCGATCGTCATGGGGCTCGATTTCGGGATGCCGCCCGACGAGAAGGCGATCTGGTTCGGCATCCTCGTGCTCGTGATCGTCGGCATCGGGCTCGTCGCCCCGCCGGTGGGGATGAACGTCTTCGTGATAAACGCGCTCGCCAAAGACGTGCCGATCGTCGAGACCTATCGCGGCGTCCTGCCGTTCATTCTCGCCGACATCGTCCGCGCCGGCGTGCTCGTCGCGTTCCCGGTTCTGTCGCTATGGCTCGTGCGGCTCTTTCCCTGAACGACGACGCCCGGCCAGGGGGGATGGCCGGGCGTCGAGAAGCGCCATTGGGGGAGCCCGTCCGGCAGGGGAACCGGAAAGGGCAATCGGCAGGAGGGTCCGCCGACCGCTTCGGCGATGAGGTGGGGTCGGAAGAATTAACCATAAAATGCCAAAAACGCATGCACGGGCTGCACATGGCGCATGGAACTTTTGCACTGTGACGCGGAAGCCGCCCCAGCCCGCCGTCCGGCTCGGCATCCTGCCGAGCCTCCTCGGCTACCATCTCCGGCGTGCGCATGTGGCCGTGTTCCAGGATTTCGCGCGCGCCATGGCGGGGCTCGACGTGACGCCCGGGCAGGTCGGCGTGCTGCAGGTGATCGCCGGCAATCCGGGGCTCAGCCAGACGGCGCTCGGCCGCGCGCTCGGCATCGACCGCTCGACCGTGGTCGCGGTGATCGATCGGCTCGAGGGGCGCGGTCTCGTCGTTCGCGCCCTCTCGCCCAATGACCGCCGCAGCCACGCGCTCCGTCTGAGCGCGGCCGGCGAGAAGACGCTCGCCGAGATCGAGCGCCGCGTTCGTGCGCACGAGCGGCGCATCGCGCGCGGCCTCAGCGCGGAGGAGCGCGAGCGGCTGATCGGGCTCCTCGCGAAGATCGAGGGCTGAGGCGGCACGCTTCTTGAAGGAAAGCCGCATTGGAACCGGTTTTCCCGAGGAGGCGGCAGATGAAGATGGTCGTGGCGGTCGTGAAGCCCTTCAAGCTCGACGAGGTCCGCCGAGCCCTTACCGAGCTCGGCGTGCACGGCCTGACGGTGAGCGAGGTGAAGGGATTCGGCCGGCAGAAGGGCCAGACCGAGATCTATCGCGGCGCGGAGTACGAGGCGAGCCTCGTACCGAAGATCCGCTTCGAGGTAGCGACCACGGACGAGGAGGCCGACCGCGTCGTCGAGACGATCCAGCGGACGGCGAACACCGGTCGGATCGGCGACGGCAAGATCTTCGTCCTCGATCTTCTCGAGGCGGTTCGCATTCGCACAGGCGAAACCGGCGCGGAAGCGCTCTGAGCGCCTAGAAAATGGGCACCTGCCTCCTGAGCGGGCGACTGCGCGTCCGCTGGGCAGCGGAATGCCCACGTTTCCGGCGTTGGCACGCTACTTGATTGTGAGGCTGCCGGGAGAGGCGCACGCCGCTCCAGCCCTGAGGAGGAGAAGAATGACTTCGTGGAGACTTTCGCCCCGGCGCGCTGGCGCGGGACTTCCGGCGGCCCTCGCCGCGGCGCTGATGTCGGCGTCGGCATGGGCGCAGGCGGCGGCGTCCGACGCAGCCGCCGCGCCGAAGATCGACAGTGGCGATACCGCTTGGCTGCTTACCGCGACGGCGCTCGTCCTGATGATGACGATCCCGGGCGTCGCGCTCTTCTACGGCGGCATGGTCCGCAAGATGAACGTGCTGGCGACGATGATGCAGAGCTTCGCCGTCACCTGTCTCGTAACGATCATCTGGATGGTGCTCGGCTACAGCCTCGCCTTCACCGAAGGGACCGCCATCGTCGGCGGGCTCGAGCGCGCGTTCCTGCGCGGATTGGGGCCGGATTCTGTGCATCCTGCCGCAGGAACGATCCCGGAATCGGTCTTCATGACCTTCCAGATGACTTTCGCGATCATCACGCCCGCCCTCATCTGCGGCGCCTTCGCCGATCGGATGAAGTTCTCGGCGCTGCTCTTGTTCATCGGCGCCTGGAGCCTCGTCGTCTATTCGCCGATCGCGCACTGGGTCTGGGGACCCGACGGCTTCCTCGGCGGGGCTGGCGTCCTCGACTTCGCCGGCGGCACGGTCGTCCACATCAACTCGGGCATCGCCGGGCTCGTCGCCGCGATCGTTCTCGGAAAGCGCCGCGGCTACGGCACCGAGATGTTCGCGCCCCACAACCTCGTCCTCAGCACCGTCGGCGCCTCGCTCCTCTGGGTGGGCTGGTTCGGCTTCAATGCCGGGTCTGCCGTCTCGGCCGGAGGCGCCGCGGGGATGGCGATGGCCGTAACGCAAGTCGCTACCGCCGCCGGCGCCCTCTCCTGGATGGCCGCGGAGTGGATCGCGCGCGGCAAGCCCAGCGTCCTCGGCATCATCTCGGGCGCGGTCGCCGGGCTCGTCGCGATCACCCCGGCGGCAGGCTTCGTCGATCCGACGGGCGCGCTCGTGATCGGTCTCGTCGCCGGCGTCGTCTGCTGCTGGGCCTCGACCAGCCTCAAGAAGATGCTCGGCTATGACGACAGCCTCGACGTCTTCGGGGTGCACGGCGTCGGCGGAATCGCGGGCGCGGTCCTGACCGGCGTCTTCGCGACGGCGGCGATCACCGGCGATCCTGCGAAGGCCGGTCTCATCGACGGCAATGCCGCGCAGATCCTGACCCAGCTCTACGGGATCGTCTTCACGATCGTCTGGTGCGCGATCGGCACGTTCGTGATCCTGAAGATCGTCGACGTCCTCATCGGGCTGCGCGTCGACGAGGAGGTCGAGCGCGACGGCATGGACCTCGCGCTCCACGGCGAGGTGGTGCAGTAGCGCCGAACCTCGAAACGGCGTGCACGGAAGGGCGCCCTCGCGGCGCCCTTCTTCTTTGCAATTGCGCGTTTCGAAGGCGCTGATCCCGCGTGAGACGCGCGGAGATCGCGCGATTTCGCGTGGCACGCGGCTTGCCTTTGGAGAGGCAGCACTTCTTCGGAGACAAGCTCAGATGATCACCAAGAACAAGATGCGCGCGCTCGCCCTGCTGTCCTGCGCCCTCGCGGCGCCCGCGATGGCGGCCGAGGACCTCCTCGGCAGCGACACGATCCCGGGCGAGTTCACCGCCAATGTCGGCTTCGTCAGCGAATACTATTTCCGCGGTCTCTCCCAGACGGACGACACGCCGGCGGTGCAGGGCGGCTTCGACTACGCGGTCGAGCTCGACGAGGCGTCGGGGCTCAGCGCCTATGCCGGGATCTGGGGCTCCAGTCTCGACTTCAACGACGGCAGCGACGGCGCCAGCATCGAGGTCGACCTCTACGGCGGGCTCAAGGGGAAGCTCTTCGACACCGGCATCAGCTGGGATGTCGGCGTCATCTACTACTGGTACCCGGGCGTGAGCATAAAGCCGGACCCCGACTACGATTTCGTCGAAGGCAAGATCGCGCTCTCCTACGACTTCGGCTTAGCTGCGACGACCGTGAGCTACAACTACTCCCCCGACTTCTTCGGCGGCAGCGGCCACGCGCATTACCCGAAGCTCCAGGTCGACGTGCCGATCGGTCCCTACCTCACGCTGTCGGGCTACATCGCGCATCAATGGGTCGAGAAGAACGACGTCTTCCTTCTCGACGACTACACCGAATGGAACATCAAGGCGGCGACGAAGCTCGCGGGCTTCGACATCTTCGTCGCGTACACCGACACCGATCTCACCAACTCGGAGGCCGCCGAGGGAATGGTCATCTTCGGTGTGAGCCGCGCGTTCTGAGCCGAGGGGCTCCGCCGCCATGCGGCGGAGCCCGCAAGTTCGTCTCATGCGGCCTTTTCGAACGCGTCGGCTGCGCGCAGCACGGTTCCGTCTTCCCAGTGACGGCCGGCGAGCATGGCGCCGACCGGCAATCCTCCCGACATCCCGGCCGGGAACGACACCGCCGGATGCCCGGTGACGTCGAAGGGGCAGGTATTGGCGATCATCTCGAGCGCACGGGCGACGTACTCCTCGCGGGGCGCGTCGGCCGGGGGGATGAGCGTCGCCTTCAGCGGCAGCGTCGGCATCAGCAGGAGATCGACCTCCTTCAGCGCTTCGTCGTACGCCGCGCGGAGCACGCGGGCGAGGTTCTGCGCCTTCGCGTAGTAGCGGCCCTGGTAGTTGTCCTGCATGTACTGGCCGAGCAGGATGACGAGCTTCACGGTCTCGGAAAGATCGTTCGCCCGAACGCGGCGGCTGCGCCCGTAGAAGTCCAGCAGCGACGTCGTGTAGTGGCCCTTCCAGTTGGTCCCCATGCTGTTGCCGGCCACCATGAGCATGGTCGCGCCCTCGACCGCGATCGCGTTCCAGATGTGGATCCCGTCGCGATGGAGGGGAACCGAAACCTCCTTCACCTCCGCGCCCGCGCGCGCGAGACGCTGCCCCGCCTGGGCGACCATGTCGTCGACGTCGGGCTCGGAGTTGGGCCACCCGAAGCCCTCCTTCACGAGGCCGATGCGCAAACCGCGCGCGTCTCCGGTCAGCTGCCGCGTGTAGGCCTCCGTCTTGAGATCGTGCGGCTGGCGCGGGTCGAGGCCGTCGCGCCCGGCAATGGCTTCGAGGAGGAGCGCGGCATCCGCCGCGGTCCGCGCGATCGGCCCCGTGTGGTCGAGAGTGAGCTCGATCGGGAAGACGCCCGTATACGGCACGAGACCGTAGGTCGGCTTGTGGCCGACCGTTCCGCTGTACGAGCTCGGGATGCGAACGGAGCCGCCCTGGTCGCCCCCGATGGCGAGGTCGCATTCGCCCGCCGCGACGAGCGCAGCGCTGCCGCTCGAGGAGCCGCCGGCCGAACGCTTGGGGTCGTGCGGGTTGAGAACGGGCCCGGTATCGGAAGTGTGGCTGCCGCCGGAGAAGCAGAGGTGCTCGCAGACCGCCTTTCCGACGATTTCTCCGCCCGCATCGAGGATGCGGGTGACGATCGTCGCGTCGACGTCCGGAACGTAGCCTTCGAGAACGCTGGAGCCGTTCATCATCGGGACGCCGGCGACGCAGACATTGTCCTTGACCGCGACCTTCTTGCCGGCGAGCGGGCCAGTCTCGGCGCCCTTGATCGAGCATTTCCAGTACCAGGCGTTGAGGCGGTTCTCCGAGGCCGGCGGCCGGTATCCGGGCTCTCTCGGGTACTTCACCGGGAGCGTCGGCTCGGTGAACTGGTCGAGGCGGCGGTAGGACGCGAGCACGCCGTCCATGAGGTTCCGGAACGATTCGAGATCCTCGCGGCCAAGCTGGAGTCCGTAGGAGCGCGCGATGCGCTCGAGCTCCCTCAGCGGCGGCTTGCGCAGGCTTCGCGCCACCGTCGTCGCGGGGGGCGGCATCTGCGCTGCCGTGTCCGCCGTCGCCGCGCCGGCCCCGCGTGCCGCGACGGCCGTTGCCGCGAGCCCCGTCGATCCGGCGATGAAGCCGCGGCGCGAATATTTCGAGGACGATCGCATGGCATCACCTCCCTATCGTCGTTGAGAAACCACCGGCCTCGCGAAGCCGGAGGAGACGCTCGGCGCGCGAACGTTTCTCGCGGCGTCGGCTGACAGGGCCGCGGCGCGACGAGCAGGTTCGGGGCATTCGTGCAGAAGCGCCATCTCGTCTCCACCGGCGCGACAGAGGCGCCGAAGGCCGGCTGAGAGCGCATCCTGCACCCGCCGCCGGGCGCGAGGCGAGGCGCCGAATCGGCGAGGGCTACTTCTTTCGGGCTAGAGGCGG
>JADGGZ010000096.1 GCA_019689675.1 Rhodospirillales bacterium
TGTGCATCGCGGCGGTGACGGCCGGCACCTTCCAATACCGATCGAGCCGAGGTGCCGCCGTCTTCGTTCCCGGCGCGTTGCTCCTGGGCGAGTACGGGACCTGCTTCGAATGCGGCCACGAGCACGCAGCCGGCGATCGCTGCCTCGCCTTCCACTACGCCCCTGAACATTTCGAGGCGGTCGTCGCCTCGGTGCCTGGAGTGCGCCGAATGAGCTTCCTCTCGCCGTGCCTTCCGCCGATGCCGCAGTTCGCGCGGCTCTTCGCGGAGTCCGAGGCTGCGCGGGATGCGGGGGATGCCGCCGCTTTCGAGGAGCTGGCGTTTCGCCTTGCCGGGGCTGTCGTAGCGACGCAGTCCGGAGCAAGCCGGCCGTCACGGGCGCCGAATGCGGAGGACGTGCGCCGCGTGACGGCTTCAGTAAGGAGGATCGAGGCGTCCGTCGAGCAGGGATCGACGCTCACGGCGCTCGCGCGCGAGGTTGCGATGAGCCCCTACCATTTTCTGCGTGTCTTCCGGTCGGTTGTCGGGATGACGCCGTACCAGTTCGTTTTGCACACGCGGCTTCATCGCGCGGCTGTGCAGCTCCGCTGTTCGGACGAGCCCGTCTCGGCGATCGCCTTCGACGTCGGCTTCAACGACCTTTCCACCTTCAACCGGCGCTTCCGCAGCGTGATGGGCGCGACCCCCAGCGCCTATCGCGCCGACTTTCGGGGAGAGTCCAGACGCGAGGGACGCGGGGGCTAGATCAGGCCGCGGTCTTCCGGAGCTGCACTGCAGCCTGGAGGTCGACCGACACGAGCTGGCTGACGCCGCGCTCGGCCATCGTGACGCCGAAGAGCCGGTCCATGCGCGCCATCGTGATGCGGTGATGCGTGATAACGAGGAAGCGCGTGCCGGTGCTTTCCGCGATCTCTTCGACGAGGCGGCAGAAGCGGTCGACGTTGGCATCGTCCAAGGGCGCGTCGACCTCGTCGAGGACGCAGATCGGTGCAGGGTTCGTGAGGAACACCGCGAAGAGGAGCGCGATCGCAGTGAGCGCCTGCTCGCCGCCGGAAAGGAGCGAAAGGGTCTGAAGCCGCTTGCCGGGCGGGCTCGCCATGATCTCGAGCCCGGCTTCGAGCGGATCGTCGCCCTCGTCGAGCGCGAGATGCGCCCGGCCGCCGCCGAAAAGCCGGGTGAAGAGCTGCTCGAAATGCTCGTTGACCTTGGCGAAGGCGGCGACGAGCCGCTCGCGGCCCTCGCGATTGAGGGCGGCGATGCCCTGGCGCAGCCGCGCGATCGCTGCCGTCAGATCCTCCCGCTCGGCCTCGAGCCCGGCGATGCGGGTCTCGAGTTCCTCCGCCTCGGCCTCGGCGACGAGATTGACCGGCCCCATGCCGTCTCTCTCGCGCACGAGGCGCTCGAGGCGCGCCTCGGCATCGGCGAGCGGCGGCAAGCTCTCCTCGGGTGAGATCTCGGCCGCAGCAAGGATCTCTTCGGGCGCTACCGCGAGCCGCTCCTCGATGCGCCGGAGGAGGGCGGCCTTTGCTTCGCGGGCCTGCATATCGGCGGCCTCGCGTCGCACGCGCTCCTCGCGCTCGGAGGCGAGAAGCTGCTCCACTGCTTTGAGACGCTTCTCGGCCTCGGCCAGCGTCCGCTCGCCCACCGCGAGCGCGTCGCCGGCATCACGCCGCTTCAGCGTCGCGGCCTCGATCGCGTCGGCGAGCTTGGCGCGCTGTTCGGCGAGTTCGGCCGGACGACGGGCGAGCCGCTCGCGCTCGCTCTCGAGTGCCCGACGCCGCTCGGCGAGGTTGGCGATCTGCCGTTGTGCCGCTTCCGCCCGACCCTGCCAGGAGCGGATTTCGAGCCGAATCGCCGCAATCCGCTGCGTGCGCGCCGTCGCTTCGCGTACGAGCCGGTCGTGCTCCGCTTGCGCTGCGAGCTGCGCGGCGCGTTTCTCGCTGAGCGCCATGCGCGCCGCGTTGAGCCGCTCGCGTCCGAGCGCTGGGTCCGGCAGCGCGGCCAAGCCTTCGCTCGCCTCGCGCTCAGCTGCCGCCGCCTCGGCGCGGTCGGCCTCGAGGCGCTCGGTCGTCTCGACGAGGGCGGCGAGGCGGGAGCTCAGCGACGCAGCGCGCCGGGCAAGCTCTGCCTCGGTGTCGCGGGCGCGCGCGAGGGCGGCGATCGCGTCTCGGGTGCGCTGCTGCGCCGCCCGCTCGGCTTCGACGGCCTCGCGGCTCGCCGCCTTGGCCGATTCGAATGCGGCGCTCGCCGTCGCGGCTTCGCTCTCGACGCCGGCGAGGGCCTTGCGCAGATCGGCGAGCCGGTTTCTTTGCTGCAGCCGCTGCGCTGCCGCGGTGGGCGCGCCGGCCGCGATCTCGAACCCGTCCCAGCGCCAGAGGCCGCCGGCGCGGGTTACGAGACGCTGCCCGGGGCGAAGTGCGGGCCAGAGCGCGGTCGCGGCGGCGGCATCGGCGACGACGCCGATCTGCGCGAGGCGTCTGGCGAGGGCCGTGGGCGCGGTAACGTGATCGGCAAGGCTCTCGGCCCCGTCGGGCAGCGGCTGCACGGGGTCGTAGGGCGGCAGCTCCTCCCAGCGCGCCGGCCCTTCGGCAGCGAGCGGCGCCGCGAGATCGTCGCCGAGCGCCGCACCCAAAGCGGCCTCGTATCCGGCTTCCACCTCGAGGGCGTCGAGAATTGGCGGCGCCTTCTGTCGCGAGGTACCGGCCTGCAGGAGCTCGGTCAGCGCCTGGACCTCGGCGGCAAGCTTCGCGCGCCGGGTTTCCGCCGCCTGAGCAGCCTCGCGCGCGGCGCTTTCGGCTGCCTGCGCGGCGCGAAGCTTCTCGGCTGCCTCGTCGGTCTCGATTCGCGCCTTTTCGTGCGCCGCTTCGGCCTCGCGGACAGCCGCGGCGGCCTCGGCGAGCGTCTCTTCGGGGACCGCCTGCGCCTCGAGCTCGCGCCTCTGGCGCGCGGCGTCCTCCAGCCGTGCGGCGAGACGCGCCTGGCGCTCGGCTGCCTCGGCGCGCCGGCGCGCGAGATCGCCCCGCCGCGCTTCGGCGGCGGCGACTTCCTCGGTGAGGGCGGCAAGCTCGGCCTCGGCGGCGGCGACGAGGTCGGCGGCTTCGCGCAGCCGGGCCGCCGCTTCCTGCTGGGCCGAGCCCTCGTTCTGCTGTGCCGCCGAGAGCGCCGCTCCTTCCTCGTCGAGGCGTCGGATCGCTGCCGCAGCATCGGCGGCGAGCTCCTCCTCGCGGGCCACATCCTGCTCGGTCTGTCGCAGGCGCTGCTCGGTCTCGCCCTGCGCAGTGCGGACGCGCCGCTCTTCCTCGTCGATCTGCTCCCGCGCGACGAGGAGGCGTTGCAGCTCAGCGACCGCGGCCGCCTCTGCCTGACGCAAGCCCGGAAGAGCGTCCGCCGCGGCCTCGCGGTCGCGTGTCGCCGCGAGCACCGCCTGCGTGAGCTCTGCTACCTTCTGCTCCGCCTCGCGGAGTCGTGCCTCGGCTTCCTCGCTCGTCGAGGTCGCGGCAAGCCAGGCGAGGTGAAGCACGATCGCCTCGGCCCGGCGGATGTGCTCGGAGAGCCGGCGATACCTGCCCGCCTGTCGCGCCTGCTTCTTCAAGACCTCATGCTGCGCCCGGAGCGTCACGATGACGTCGTCGAGGCGGGCGAGGTTGGCTTCGGCCGCCTTGAGGCGCAGTTCCGCCTCGTGCCGGCGCGCGTGAAGGCCCGCGATGCCGGCCGCCTCCTCGAGAATGACGCGCCGCTCGGCGGGCTTCGCGTTGATGATCGCGCCGATCCGCCCCTGGCTCACGAGCGAGGCCGAATGCGCGCCCGTGGCGGCGTCGGCGAAGAGGAGCTGAACGTCCTTGGCGCGGACCTCGCGATCGTTGATGCGGTACACCGAGCCGGCGCCGCGCTCGATCCGCCGAACGACCTCGAGCTCGGCTTCCTCGTTGAAAAGGGCGGGCGCCTTCTTCTCCGAGTTGTCGATGAGGAGCGCGACCTCGGCGATGTTGCGCGCGGGCCGAGTGCCGGTGCCGCCGAAGATGACGTCGTCCATCTCGCCGCCGCGCATCCGCTTCGCCGACGTCTCGCCCATCACCCAGCGGAGGGCTTCGACGAGGTTCGACTTGCCGCAGCCGTTGGGGCCCACGATCCCGGTCATCCCGGGCTCGATCAGGAGCTCGGTCGGATCGACGAAGGACTTGAAGCCCGAAAGGCGGAGCCGGGTGAAGCGCATGCGGTCAGGATTTCGCGGCGGCTTCGAGGGTCTTGCTGAAGTTCTCGTAGGTCTCGGCGCCCACGATCTTCTTGCCGTTGACGAAGAAGGTCGGGGTTGAGTTGACGCCGAGCTCTTTCTCGGCCTGGAGCCGGACGGCGACAATCTTATTGGCGAGCTTCTCGTCCGCGATGCAGGCGGTCGCCTTGTCTTCTGGCATGCCCCCGAGTTTCGCGAGCCTCACGAGGTTCCCGATCGGATCGCCCTTGGCCCAGGTGTCCTGCTGCCGGAAGAAGACCTCGAGGAAGGCGAAAAACTTGTCCGGTCCGGCGCATTCGGCGAGCTGCGCGCCCGCGAGGGCGGCGCGGTCGAACGGAAAATGTCGGAAGACGAGCTTCGCCCTGCCGGTGTCGATCCACTCCTTCTTGACCTGCGGCATCGTCTCGTTCGCGAAATGCGCGCAATGCGGGCAGGTCAGCGAGGCGTACTCGACGATCGTGATCGGCGCGTCCGCCTTGCCGAGCACGTGATCGTCGGCCGTGGGGTTGAGCGCCTCTTGGGCGAAAACGGGCGCGACGAGCGCGATGAAGGCGCCGATGGCGGCAAGAAGCGCGGCAGGGCGCTTCAAGATGTACTGCATACGTCTCTCCAAACCACAAGATGTTGAGAGGGGTGCCTGTGGAAAGTCAAGCGTCCTCGGCGCGAAGCACGGCGGCTCCGAGGCGCTCGAGCGCAGCCCGCAATTCCTCGTTGCCGACCGGGGCGACGCGCTCGGCGAGCGCCTTCCGCTCCTCGGGGCGGAGCGGTCGTGGCGCTGCCGGGCGCGCGCGGGGCGAGGCGGGGGGCGCCTGAACGAGCGAAAGCCGCGCCACGGCGGGATATCCCAAGAAGGCGTTGATGCGCTCGATGATCAACGGTGCGTCGTGCTGGACGGTGGGGGCGGCGGCTGGTGTCACGCGCAGGCGGAGCGTGCCGCGGCTGCGCTCGCCCTTTGGAAAGGAGAGGCGCTCCGGCCGCGCGTCCTCGGCGAGTTCGGCGCCGACGATCGCTTCCCAATGGAGGAGGAGCTGCGCCTCCCCGAGACCGCGCTTTCCGAGCACCGGCGTCGCGAGCCGGGGCAGCGCGGCTCCGATCGCCCGGAAGCCGCCGCCGCGCTTCGATTGATCTTCGCGGTCGCCCATTTCGCGTGCCATCTATAGCCGATCCATGCCGGAGCCGCGCCTTCTTCTCGAGTGGTACGACCGAAACCGCCGCCGCCTCCCCTGGCGCGCCTTGCCCGGCGAGACCGCCGACCCCTATCGGGTCTGGCTCAGCGAGGTGATGCTGCAGCAAACCACGGTCGCGACCGTGAAGCCCTATTACGACGCTTTCGTGGCGAAGTGGCCGACCGTCACGGCGCTCGCGGCGGCCGAGCTCGACGACGTGCTGCGGGCTTGGGCGGGGCTCGGCTACTACGCGCGGGCACGCAACCTGCACGCGTGCGCGCGCGCCGTGGTCGAGCGGTACCGCGGCGAGTTTCCCGCTGACCGCGCCTCTCTCGAGGCGCTGCCTGGAATCGGCGCCTACACGGCGGCGGCGATCGCCGCGATCGCATTCGGAAAGAAGGCGACGCCCGTCGACGGCAACGTCGAGCGCGTGGTCTCGAGGCTTTTTGCGATCGAGACGCCGCTGCCCGACGTCAAGCCCGAGCTGCGCCGGCACGCGGAGACGATCACGCCCGATGAGCGGCCGGGCGACTGGGCACAAGCCCTGATGGACCTCGGCGCGACCGTCTGCACGCCGGCGAAGCCGCTCTGCGCCCTTTGCCCTTGGTCGAAGGCCTGCCGCGGTCGAGCCCTCGGCATCGCCGAGAGCCTGCCGGCGCGCCGCGCCAAGGCGGCAAAGCCAGTGCGGCGCGGGGTCGCGTTCGTCGCACTGCGCGACGGCGCGGTGCTGCTCCGCCGGAGGCCCCCGCGGGGGCTCCTCGGCGGCCTCCTCGAGGTGCCCTCGACCGAATGGCGCTCCGAGCCATGGCGCGAGGAGGAGGCGCTGGAATCCGCCCCGGCGGTGGCGTCCTGGCGCGCGCTGCCCGGCACCGTGCGGCACGTCTTCACCCATTTCGCGCTCGAACTCGAAGTACGGGTCGCGCGTACCGAGGCGGCGGGGGATGGAATCTGGGTTCCCGTCGACCGGCTCGGCAGCGAGGCGATTCCGAGCGTCATGCGCAAAGTCTTGGAGCATGCCCTTCGCTCCGCGTAGAGTGCGCGCGCCATGCGACTTTCCGCTTATTTCCTGCCGCTCCTGAAAGAAAACCCGGCCGAGGCGCAGATCGTCTCGCACCGGCTGATGCTGCGCGCCGGCATGATCCGGCAGGCGAGCGCCGGCATCTATTCCTGGCTTCCGCTCGGATTCCGGGTCTTGAAAAAGATCGAGCAGATCGTGCGCGAGGAGCAGGACGCCTCCGGCGCGCAGGAGATGCTGATGCCGACGATCCAGTCGGCCGAGCTGTGGCGCGAAAGCGGCCGCTATGACGATTACGGCAAGGAGATGCTCCGCATCCGGGATCGGGCGGATCGCGAGATGCTCTACGGCCCCACCAACGAGGAGCTCATTACCGACATCTTCCGCAGCGTCGTGAAGTCGTATCGCGACCTGCCGAAGAACCTCTACCACATCCAGTGGAAGTTCCGTGACGAGGTGCGGCCGCGGTTCGGCGTCATGCGCGGGCGCGAGTTCCTGATGAAGGACAATTACTCGTTCGACATCGATCAGAAGGCGGCCCGGCACTCCTACAACAAGATGTTCGTCGCATACCTGCGTACCTTCGCGCGCATGGGCCTGAAGGCGATTCCGATGCGCGCCGACACCGGTCCGATCGGCGGCGATCTCAGCCACGAGTTCATCATCCTCGCGGACACGGGCGAAAGCGCGGTCTATTGCGACAAGGCCTGGCTCGAGGCAGACATTCTGGCTGAAGCCGCCAATGTCGACTACGAGAACGACCTTCAGCCCTTCGTCGACAAATGGACGCGGCTCTACGCCGCGACCGACGAGAAGCACGACCCGGCGGCGATCCCCGCAGACCGCCTCGTCACCGCACGCGGGATCGAGGTCGGGCACATCTTCTATTTCGGAACGAAGTACTCCAAGCCGATGAACGCCGTCGTCGCGGCGCCGGACGGGCAGATGGTCCCGGTCGAAATGGGCTCCTACGGAATCGGCGTCTCCCGTCTCGTCGGGGCGATCATCGAGGCGAGCCACGACGAGAACGGCATCATCTGGCCGGAATCAGTGGCGCCGTTCAAGGTAGGCCTCGTCAACCTACGCGCGAGCGACAAGAAGTGCACCGCCGCGTGCGACGAGCTCTACGCCAAGCTGCGCGCGGCGCAGCTCGAGGTGCTCTACGACGACCGCGACGAATCGCCCGGCGCCAAGTTCGCCACGATGGACCTCATCGGGCTTCCCTGGCAGCTCGTCGTGGGCCCGCGCGGGCTCGCCGCGGGGAAAGTCGAGCTCAAGCACCGCAAGACCGGCGTTCGCGAGGAGCTGACGCCCGAAGCCGCGCTCCAAAAGCTCGCCTCGTGATCGCCGCATTCTCCGTCCACCCCCTCGTTTCCGGGCGAGGAGGGAGATAGCGGATGTTCGGCCCGTTCGAGCGGATGGTTGCGTTCAGGTATCTGCGCGCGCGGCGTCAGGAAGGGTTCATCTCGGTGATCGCGATCTTCTCGCTCTTGGGAATCGCGCTCGGCGTCGCGACGCTCATCATCGTGATGTCGGTCATGAACGGGTTCCGCGCCGAGCTGCTCGGCCGCATCCTCGGCCTCAACGGGCATCTCGGGGTCTACGGCGTCGCGGGCCCGCTTCCGGATTACGACCCGCTGGCGGACCGGATTCGAAAGGTCCCGGACGTCGTCAAGGTCGTGCCGCTCGTCGAAGGGCAGGTGATGGCGTCCGCGGGCGGGCGCGCCTCGGGCGCCCTCGTGCGCGGACAGACGATCGAGGATCTGAAGAGCGGCGCGGTGGGGCAGCACCTGCGGGCTGGCAGCGTCGACGATCTGCAGGACGACGGGGTACTCATCGGCACCCGGCTCGCAATGAAGCTCGGGCTGCGGCTCGGCGACGACATCACCCTCATCTCCCCGCAGGGTAATCCGACACCCTTCGGCACTATGCCGCGCATCAAGGCCTTCCGCGTGGCCGGGCTCTTCGAGCTCGGGATGTCGGAATACGACTCGAGCCTCATCTTCACGGCGATGCCGATCGCCCAGACCTTCTTTCGCGTGCCGGAGGCGGTGACCAGCCTCGAGGTATTCGTCGACGATCCGGACAGCGTCCGGCGAACCACGCATGAGCTCAGCGCGATCATCGGGGGGGAGGCGCGGATCATCGACTGGCAGCAGGCGAACTCGAGCTTCTTCAACGCCATTCAGGTCGAGCGGAACGTGATGTTCCTGATCCTGACCCTCATCATCATCGTGGCGGCCTTCAACATCATTTCCAGCATGATCATGCTGGTGAAGGACAAGGGGCGGGACATCGCCATCCTGCGGACGATGGGCGCGACGCGAGGAATGGTGCTGCGCATCTTCATTCTCGCAGGAGCATCGATCGGGATTGTCGGCACGTTGAGCGGATTCGTGCTCGGGATCGCCTTTTGCGCGAACATCGAGACGATCCGGCAGTTCATCCAGAACCTCACCGGCACGCAGCTCTTCGACCCGACCATCTACTTCCTCTCGCAATTGCCCGCCAAAGTGGATCCCTCCGAGGTGGCAGCCGTGGTGGGGATGGCGCTGGCGCTTTCGTTCCTGGCGACGATCTATCCGTCCTGGCGTGCGGCGCGCCTCGATCCTGTAGAGGCGCTGCGCTATGAGTAGCCCCGCGCTCGAACTGCGCGGCGTCGAGCGGACCTATCGGCAGGCGAGCGAAACTCTCCCTGTGCTGCGCGGCGTCTCGTTCGCGCTCCAGCCGGGCGAGCTGGTCGCCCTCGTCGGCCCTTCGGGGGCGGGCAAGTCGACCCTCCTTCACGTTGCCGGGCTTCTGGAGCGCCCCGACGCGGGCGACGTCCTCATCGACGGGAAGTCCTGCGGCCGAATGTCCGACGGTGAGCGGACCGAGATGCGTCGGACGCATCTCGGTTTCGTCTACCAGTTTCACCACCTGCTGCCCGAATTCTCGGCGCTCGAGAATGTCATGCTGCCGCAGATGATCGCCGGCGTGCCGCGTGCCAAGGCGGAGGAGCGGGCGCGGAGCCTTCTCGGGATGGTCGGGCTCGCGTCACGCGAAAGCCACCGGCCGGCGCGTCTGTCGGGCGGCGAGCAGCAGCGTGTCGCGATCGTCCGGGCGCTCGCCAATCAACCGCGCGTCCTCCTCGGCGACGAGCCAACCGGAAATCTCGATCCCCACACTGCCGACGACGTTTGCGCGGCGCTCATCGATATCGTTCGCCGCACCGGGCTCGCCGCGCTCATCGCCACCCATAACTACGATCTCGCCGGCCGAATGGACCGGATTCTGCAGATCGAGGAAGGGATCGTCGTCGAGCGCCGGCGGCGTTGAACTTCGCCTTTCGCGATGGCGGCGTCCGCTCCCGCCTTTCGCGACGGGGCCTAAACATCGCGCCCCGCGGAACGACATTCCTCGTTTGCGGTTCTCAACTCCGGAGAACCGAACCGGAGGAAAGCGGGAATGGAATTCCTTCAATGGATGAAAGGCGAGCACCAGGAAGCGCGGCAACTTCTGCGCAAGGCGCTGCAGTCGGATGGGCGCGCCCGCGAGCAGGCATGGCAGAAGTTCTGCGATGAAATGAGGATTCACCACCGGCTCGAAGAGAAATATCTCTATCCGCTCGGCGAAGGGTTCGGACCGACGCGGGAGATCGCCGTCCACGCGATCGAAGAGACGCAGAAGACCGAGCGCTTGCTGGACGAGCTCGATCCCTCCGCGAGCTGGTTCGCGGAGGAGGCGGAGGAGCTCCAACGCATGCTCGAGGATCACATCGAGGAGGAGGAGAACGAGCTCGTCCCCAAGCTCATGGACGGCGTGCCGGTCGATCAGCAGAGCAAGCTCGTCCAGAAGCTGCAGGAGGCCAAGCAGTTCGAGATGCAGAGCGCGCGCTAGTGGCGGGCGCCAAGAGAGGAGCGATGCTTCAGGCCATCAGCAGCGCCGAGATCCGTGAGATCGCCGAACTCGCCAAAGCGGCGCGCGCTGCGCACTACCGGCTCCTCGACAAGATGCGAACCGTCGATCGCTTCGAGGACGGCAAGGAGCTCGAGGCCGAAAGCGCCGGCACTCTCGATGCGCTCGATGCGACGATCGACAACGAGGAGCTACGGCAGCTGCGGGAGCGGCTCCGGTCGCTGCCGGAGGAGGCGCGGGCGGAGCTGGGCGCCGTGATGCTGCTGGGGCGAGGCGATTTCGCTGCGGGGCAATGGGAGGCGGCCCTCGAGGAGGCGCGGCAGCGGCCCGATGCGAGCGATCCCGAGTCGCTCGCGCTGAAACCGGACCTCGCCGACTATCTCGGCAAAGGGCTGTTCCAGATCGGCGCCGCTTAGCCGCGCCTTTCGATCACGCCTCGTCCAGGGCCGCGACTTCCGCCTCGAGCGCCTCGGCCGCCGCGAGCCAGGCCTGCTCGGCTTCGGCGAGCGCGCGGGCGAGGTCGGCTTGGCGACGAAGCGCCTCTGTTGTGCGCTCGGCGGCGCCGGCGTAGGTCGCGGGGTCCGCGAGCAGGAGATCGATCCGCGCCTTTTCGCGGCCGAGGCGCTCCATTTCGGCCTCGGCTTCGCGCACCCGGCGCCGCAACGGCTCGAGGGCGCGGCGCCTGTCGGCCGCGGCGCGGCGCTCGTCCTTTCGCGAGCTGCCCGCCGCGCGCTCCTCGCGGGGAGAGGCCCGCCGGCGCTCCTCGTCGAGATGACGCCGATAATCGTCGAGATCGCCGTCGAAGACGCGGGCCGTGCCGTCGGCGACAGGCCAGAGCCGGTCGGCAACGAGCTCCAGAAGCGACCAGTCGTGCGTGACGAGCACGACCGCTCCGCCCCAGTCGCCGAGCGCCTCGACGAGCGCCTCGCGCGCCGCGATGTCGAGATGGTTGGTCGGCTCGTCGAGGACGAGGAGGGGCGGGGCGTCGTGCGTCACGAGCGCGAGGGTGAGGCGGGCCTTCTCGCCTCCCGAAAGATCGCCGGCCGGGACGAGCGCCTTCTCCTGGCCGAGGCCGAAGCGGCCGAGAAGGGAGCGCAGAGCCGTCTCGTTATCGCGCGGCCGCAGCTCCGCGAGATGCTCGACCGGGGTGCGTCGCGGATCGAGCTCTTCGATCTGGTGCTGGGCGAAGAATCCCGACCGCAGCTTCGGCGCCCGCACGACGCGCCCCTCGCAGGGCTCGAGCCGGCCGGCGAGCAGCTTTGCGAGGGTGGTTTTCCCGTTCCCGTTTGCTCCGAGAAGCGCGATCCGGTCGCCCGGATCGAGCCGAAGGGTGAGCCGCCGCAGCACCGGTCGTCCCGGGACGTAGCCGACCGCCGCCGCGTCGAGGGACACGAGCGGCGGCGGCAGGCGATCGGGCTCCGGAAAATCGAAGACGACGCTCGGGTCCTCGGCGGGGGTGGCGACCGGCTGAAGCCTCGCCAGTGCCTTGAGGCGGCTCTGCGCCTGACGCGCCTTGGAGGCCTTGGCGCGGAAGCGGTCGATGAAGGCCTGAAGACGCGCCCGCTGGGCTTCCTGCTTGGCAGCGAGCGCAGCATCGTGGGCGAGCCGTTCGGCCCTGGTCCGCACGAATGTGTCGTAGTCGCCCGAATACGTGGCGAGTCGCTGGTTCTCGAGGTGCAGGATGTGGGTCGCGATGCCGTTCAGAAGGCCGCGATCGTGGCTGACCACGATGAGGGTGCGCGGCCAGCGCCGAAGATAGTCCTCGAGCCAGAGCGCTGCCTCGAGATCGAGGTGGTTGCTGGGTTCGTCGAGAAGGAGGAGGTCGGGCTCCGAGAAGAGCGCGGCGGCGAGCGCGACCCGCATCCGCCAGCCGCCCGAGAAGGACGCCATCGGCCTTCCCTGCATGCCTGCATCGAAGCCGAGCCCTGCGAGAATGGTCGCGGCGCGTGCGGGTGCGGCATGGGCGCCGATCTCGTGAAGGCGCGCGTGAATTTCGGCGGCCCGCGTCCCGGACGCCTCGGCGAGCTCGGCCTCGAGGGCGGCTCGCTCGGTATCGGCGGCGAGGACGACGTCCAGCGGCGTCGCGTCTCCCGCGGGGGCTTCCTGTGCGACGAATCCGATGCGCGCGTTCCGTCGCATCCGGATCTCGCCTGCGTCCGGCTGCAGCGCGCCGCGGATGAGATCGAGCAGCGTCGACTTGCCGGTTCCGTTGCGGCCGACGAGGCCGGCGCGCCATCCGGCAGATATCTGCGCCGAAGCGTTTTCGAGGAGCGTCCGTCCGGCGATCCGGTAGGTAAGGCCGTCGATTCTCAGCATTCAGCGTGAAAGTGTGCGCTCGACCGCGTTGCGCCAACCGGCGTAACGCTCCTCCCGTTCGCCGGGGCTCATTCGGGGCTCGAAGGCGCAGTCGCGTTTCCAGCGATCGGCGATCGCATCGCGCGAGCGATAGAGCCCGGCGCCGAGGCCGGCGAGGGCCGCAGCGCCGGCGACCGTCGTCTCGGCGAACACGGGTCTCTCGACCGGCACGTTCAGCATGTCGGCGAGGAACTGCATCGCCCACCCGTTTCTGGTCATGCCGCCGTCGACGCGGAGCGCTTCCGGGCGCGCCGCGCCGTCCGCCGCCATCGCTTCGAGAAGATCGCGCGTCTGGAAGCACACGGCCTCGAGCGCCGCGCGCGCGAGCTCGGCAGCGCCCGTCTCGCGCGTCAGACCGAAGATCGCGCCGCGCGCCTCGGGGTCCCAATAAGGCGCGCCGAGACCGACGAAGGCCGGCACGAGATAGACACGCTGGCGCGCATCGGCCTGACGCGCCAAGGCTTCGACCTCGCCCGATTCCCGTATGAGCTTGAGCCCGTCGCGAAGCCATTGCACCGCGGCGCCGGCGACGAAGATCGAGCCCTCGAGCGCATACGTAACCTCGCCGCCGATGCGGTAGGCGATCGTGGTCAGCAAGCGGTTCTTCGAGGCGACCGCCTGCTGGCCAGTATTGAGGACAGCGAAGCAACCGGTGCCGTAGGTCGACTTCACCATCCCCGGGCGGAAGCAGGCCTGCCCGACCGTCGCCGCCTGCTGGTCTCCCGCGACCCCCAGGATGGGAATCGCGGTCGGGCCGAGAAGATTCGTCTCGCCGAACGAGGCGACGCAGTCGCGGACCTCGGGCAGCAGCGAGGGAGGCACCCGGAACAGCCGAAGCAGCTCTGCGTCCCATCTCTGCCGGTGAATGTCGAAGAGGAGCGTGCGCGCGGCGTTCGTGGCATCCGTCGCGTGCACCCGCCCGCCCGTCAGCCGCCAAACGAGAAAGCTGTCGATCGTGCCGAAGGCGAGCTCGCCACGCTCCGCCGCCGCGCGTGCTCCTTCGACGTTGTCGAGAAGCCAGGCGATCTTCGTCGCCGAGAAATATGGGTCGATGACGAGCCCGGTTTTGGCCGCGACGCCGGCGGCCGCGTCGGCGAGACGCGCGCAGTCCGCTGCGGTCCGGCGATCCTGCCACACGATCGCCCGCGCTATCGGCCGTCCGGTCGTACGCTCCCAGAGGAGGGTCGTCTCGCGCTGATTGGTGATTCCGATCGCGGCGACCTCGTGCGCGCCGAGCCGCGCCGCCTCCATAGCTCCGCGGGCGGTCGCGAGCACCGCGGCCCAAATCTCTTCCGGATCGTGCTCAACCCATCCGGGTGCCGGGAAGTGCTGCGTCAGCTCTTGCTGCGCCTGCCCGGCGAGGCGGCCATCGGCGTCGAAGATCATCGCCCGGGTCGATGTCGTGCCTTGGTCGATCGCGAGAATGTGGTTCTTCGTCATTGGGTCACGTTAGCGCGCGGCGGCATGAGGCGGAAGAAGAGCGGCGCGAGGAAGATAACGA
>JADGGZ010000097.1 GCA_019689675.1 Rhodospirillales bacterium
GGGGGGGGGTTGGGGCGGGGGGGGGGCGGGGTCATATGCCCGGGCCCCCGTCCGCCCGTCACTCGGCCGGCAGCGTCGCCTGAGCCGGGCTTTCGCGCGTCGCTGTGCGCGCGCCCCTTCCGCCGAGCCACAGCTTGGCGAGGAAGAGGGCGAGGAGCACCGGGCCGACGCTGAACACCACGTCGCCGGGCACGCGCAGCCAGACGAAGAGGTGCATCAGCGGCTGATGCATGAACTCCGCCGAGCGGGCGTACCAGAGCCCGTGCGTGACGCTGGCCCAGGCCTGCATCGCGCCCATCGGCAGGAGCGCCATCAGCACCATCATCGCGAGGCCGCCGTTCATGGCCCAGAACGCGCCCTTGAGGAGCCCGTCGTTCCAGGCGGCGCGGCGGGCGAGGTTGCGCAGGCAGAACAGCATGAGCCCGATGCCGAGCATGCCGTAGACGCCGAAGAGCGCGCTATGGGCATGGACGGCCGTCGTGTTGAGGCCCTGGATGTAGTAGAGCGAGATCGGCGGGTTGATCATGAACCCGAACACGCCCGCGCCCACCATGTTCCAGAAGCTGACGGCGACGAAGAAGAGGATCGGCCACTTGTAGGCCGCGATCCAGCCGTCCTCGCGGCTGTGCCGCCAGTTCTCGTAGGCCTCGAAGCCGACGAGGCTGAGCGGCACCACTTCAAGGGCCGAGAACATCGCGCCCACGGCGATGACCGAGGTCGGCGTCCCGGCGAAGTAGAGATGGTGCAGCGTGCCGAGGATGCCGCCGAGGAGGAACACCACGGTCGAGAAGAGCGCGGCGTTGTTGGCGGTGGCGGCGCGCACCAGCCCGAGCCTCACGAAAAGAAGCGCGATGACCGCGGTGGCGAAGACTTCGAAGAAGCCTTCGACCCAGAGATGCACGACCCACCAGCGCCAGTACTCGACCATCGAGATGTGGGTGTGCTTTCCCCACATGAAGCCGGCCGCGTAGAAAAGCCCGATCGCGACCGTCGAGAGGAAGAGGACCGCGAGGAGCGGCCGGCTCTCCGATTTCTCGCGAAGCGCCGGCCAGAGCGCCCGGCCGACCAGGAAGAGCCAGAGCATGAGGCCGACGAAGAGCAGGATCTGCCAGAAGCGGCCGAGGTCGACGTACTCCCAGCCCTGGTGCCCGAACCAGAAGTTCGCGTCGAGGCCGAGCTGCTGCATGACGCCGAGCCACTCGCCGAACATCGAGCCGACCACGACCAGCACCAGCGCCGCCCAGAGGGCGTTGACGCCGAGGCGCTGGAAGCGGGGCTCGTGGCCCGAGATCGCCGGGGCGATGTAGAGGCCGGTCGCGAGCCACGCGGTCGCGATCCAGAACACGGCGAGCTGGGTATGCCAGGTGCGCGTCACCGCGTAGGGAAGCACCTCGGAGAGCGGGACGCCGAAAAAGTCCTGCCCCTCGACGCCGTAATGCGCCGTGACCGCGCCGAGCCCGACCTGGGCGAGGAAGAGCCCGATCACCGTAATGAAGTACTTGCCGGTGGCCCTCATCGAGGGAGTCGGCTTCAGGCTGAACAGAGGATCGGTGGCGGGGCGACGCGGCGGCGCGTCCTGATGCGTGCGCGCGACATGATGCCAGACGAGAAGGCCGATGCCGGCGATGAGAAGAATGACGCTGGCGACCGACCACACGACGTTGGCCGTCGTCGGCACGTTGTCGATGAGCGGTTCGGCCGGCCAGTTCGCCGTGTAGGTGATCGTGTCGCCCGGCCGATCGGTGCTGGCCGCCCAGGCGGTCCAGAAGAAGAACCCGGTCATCATCCGCCGATGCTCGGGGTTCGGGATCGGATTCTCGGCGAGCGCGTAAGCGACGCGCAGCTCCCTCTCGCTCGGGGCGTCGCCGAAGAGAGCGACGTAATGCGCAGCGACCTCCTTGATCGCCCGAGCGCGGTCCGGCGAGACGACGATCTCGCCGGTCTCGGGATTGTAGGTGTTGGTGCGCAGCTCTTCCTTCAGCCGCGCCTGCAGCGCGCCGCGGCGCTCGGCGGGAAGCGCCTCGAACGAGGCGGCTCCTTCCCTCGCCGCCCAGAGGTCGAGGAGGGTGGTCGCCTCGCGGTGCAGCCAGTCGGCCGACCAGTCCGGCGCGACGTAGCCGCCGTGGCCCCAGATCGAGCCGACCTGCTGGCCGCCGATCGATTGCCAGACCTGACGGCCCCTTTCGATGTCGTCACGCGTGAAAAGCGTCTCGCCGGAGGTGGTGACGACGGCGGACGGAATCGGCGGCGCGGTCCGATAGATCTCGCGGCCGATCAGCCCCAGCGCGCCGAACGAGGCGAGGCACACGACGGCCAGGGCGACCCAGAGGCGTCTCATGTCTTCATCTCCCAAGAGGCGCCGGCCATCCCTCGGATGGTCCGTGCGCCGCTTTCCCCAAATAAAAGATGTATCGGAAATGCCTCTTTAGGCTCAAGGGGTCAATAAACCAGAATGTCGCATACCGGTTTGGACCCCGACTCGCTATCTTGGAGTTCCATGCGCCTCACCCGCTTCACCGACTACGCCTTGCGCAGCCTCATCTTTCTCGGCCTCCGCGGCGAGGAGGGCGGGCGGATTCGCGAGATCGCCGAGCACTACGGAATCTCGGAGCATCATCTGACCAAGGTGATTCAGGAACTCGCCCGCGCCGGGTTCGTGCAGACGGTGCGGGGGCGCGGCGGCGGTCTGCGTCTCGCGCGGCCGCCGGAGGCGATCGGGGTCGGCGCGGTCGTGCGCGCCCTCGAGGAGGATCTTTCGCTCGTCGAGTGCTTCGCTCCGGGATCCCGCTGCGTCATCCGCCGGAGCTGCGGGCTGAAGGGCGTGCTCGGGGAAGCGCTCGAGGCGTTTCTCGCCGTGCTCGACCGCTATACGCTGGCCGACCTGCTCGGGCCCGAGGCGCAGCTCCGCCGAGCCTTGCGTTTGCCCGAGCCCCTCGCTCCCTGAGCTTCTAGACGGAGCGCTCGGTCAGGCCGCCGCCGCAGCCTCGGCCTCCCGGAGCAGGCGAACGGTGACGGCGTCGACGAGGATCTGGCGTGCCCGGTGCGCGATCTGGTCGAGCGAGGGCGTTCGGGCGAGGCGACGCTCGGCGTGCCGGCGGATCTCCTCGACGCTCGGAACATGCGGCAGCGGCAATTCGGCAAGGCGCATCGCGGCATGCTCGCGGGCCCGTCTCGCCTGCGCGCAAAGTTCCGCCCAGAGCGGCGTCGGCGCGACCGCGGCGAGCACCTGGGCCGCGATCCGCTCAGCGGAGAGAGAGGCGGCCACTTGATGCGCGGCCTTCTCGATCACGTTGAGGCCGAGACGCTGCTCGCCGCGGACGACCGCGTGCGGCGGCGCGTGCAGGTCCCAGACGATGCCGAGCCATGAGAGGGCCTTCAGCAGATAGAAGGTCGGGTCGTACTCCCACCAGCGGAAGCCCTGACGCACCGACGACTGGTAGGCGTGGTGGTTGTTGTGCCAGCCCTCGCCCATCGTGAGAAGGGCGAGGAACCAGTTGTTCCGCGACTCGTCGCCGGTGACGTAGCGGCGGCGGCCGATCACGTGCGCGAGCGAGTTGATCGAGAAGGTCGCATGCCAGACCAGAACCGTGCTCCAGCAGAAGCCGACGACGAGCCCCGGCCAGCCTGCGATGAGGAACGTGACGGCCCCGAGCGCGACGGCGGGCAAATAGGGGTGGCGGTCGAGCCAGCGCAGCTCGGGGAAGCGCGCGAAATCCGGAATCGCCTCGAGCTCGGTCGCCTCGTGGCGCGGCGTGAAGAACCAGCCGAGATGGGCGTGGAAGAAGCCGCGTTGCACCGGCGAATGCGCGTCGAGCTCGGTATCGGAGTGCTTGTGATGGCGCCGATGCTTCGACGCCCACCAGAGGACGCCGCGTTGCGCCGAGCTCTGCGCCAGGAGCGCGAGCACGAACTGGAAGGCGCGGCTCGTCTTGTAGGTGCGATGCGCGAAGTAGCGGTGATAGCCGGCGCCGATGCCGAAGATCCTGGCGAAATAGAGGATGGCGCAGAGAATCAGCGCCTCGGTGGTCACGCCGGTGAAGAAGGCCGCGAAGCAGGCGACGTGGACGAGGAGGAAGGGAACCATCGAGAGAACCTCGACCCGGTCCTCGGGATGGGCGGCGCGTCTCGTCATGCTGGTTCGGCTCCTTCGCTCGGCTCTGCAATGAAATGGCGCGTGTCCTCGAGCGCGGCAACCGAGAGCGTCTTCATCCGGCTCGGGTCGCCGACCATGGAGATGCGCGCGTAGAGAACGTTGTCGACCCGGCTGCGGAAGACGTCGAGCACCTCCCAGACCTGGCGCGAGATCGTCCGCGTCTCGGCGGTGCGATAGCGGCTGCCGATCCGGACAATGGTGTCGTTCGTCATCTCCCCCTCCAACTCGTCCCCCATCCGGCCCGGTCGAAAGCCGCTCCGGAGCTGCCGGCCCAGTCTAGCGAGTCCGCGCGCGTTCCGCTCGGCTCGTGCGGTACCGCGGACACTGAGGCGCCCAGGCCCGCGGCTGCATTCTCGACATCGAACGCTGCTCCTCTCCGATGCTCCGAGCGGCCGCCGCTGCTGCCGCGCGGCAAACGCCGCGCGAAGGCGGGAGCGACGGCGAGGAAGCTGGAAGCGGCCCCGGAAGCCCATGCCGGCCCGGAGCGGCGGACCGAAGCCGCGACGAGTGTCGAGCGAGCGAATATCGTAGGCCGGGTTCCGCTTTGCAATGGAGGCGCGTCCGGCGACGGTGGCCCGGATGGCTTGGCGCGAGGAAACCGGGTAGATCAGCAGGCATGGGCGACGTCCGGGACAATCGCGAACAGGGCCGCTTCGAGCTCGAGGAAGGCGGCGCGGTCGCCTTTGCTGACTACCGCCGCGAAGGCGGGACGCTCGTCATCCGCTATGTGGAGGCGCCCCCGGTCCTGCGCGGTACCGGTGCGGCCGGGCGTCTGATGCAGGGCGTGATGGAAATCGCGCGCGCCGAGGGCATGAAGGTCGTTCCACGCTGCGGTTACGCCGCCGCGTGGATTCGCCGCCACAAGGAATGGCACGGGCTTCTCGCTTGAACGGCGACGCCTACGGGGCCGGGGCGTTAGCGCAACGACGCCTCGTTTCAAGGGGGGCCGGTCGTCGGTTTTTGGCGACGCAGCAGGAGACATCCCACTAAGCCTCTCGGATTAAAGAGAAAAGGCTTAGCTTTTCGAAACTTGCATAGGCCAGTGCGTCGGTAGCGTATTTTGTTGCATTGCAGCATGCGTCTACGCTGCCGGCGACAGGGAGTGACCTGATGGCCGAGAATCGAACTCAGTCCCGGCGCCAGTCTCCAGCCCGTCGCGCGATGCGCTGGACGGCGGCGCTGGCGTTGCTCTTCATCGTCGCCGCGGGCGCGGGCCTTTATTGGCACGGGCTGAGCGAGCCCGCCGGCGCCGCGGGGCGCGCGCCGGCGCCGCCGCCGCCCGAGGTCGTGGTGAGCCACCCGCTCCGCCACGAGCTCGTGGAATGGGACGAGTTCACCGGCCAGTTCGCGAGCGTCGAGTACGTCGAGATCCGTGCCCGGGTCAGCGGCTATCTCGACTCGATCCACTTCCAGGACGGGCAGATCGTCCGGAAAGGCGACCTCCTCTTCGTCATCGACCCGCGCCCGTTCGAGAACGCGCTCGCCTCGGCGCGCGCCCAGGTCGCGCAGGCCGAAGCGCGGCTCGAACTGGCGCAGCGTCAGGTGCAGCGCTCTTCCGAGCTGCGTCAGCGCGACTTCGCCTCCCAGAGCGTCCTCGACGAGCGTCTCGAGGAGATGCGCCAGGCCTCGGCCGCGCTCGACGCCGCCAAGGCCGCGGTGAAGGACGCCGAGCTCAATCTCGAGTTCACCCGCATCACCGCGCCGGTGGGTGGCCGCATCGGCCGGCACGAGGTCAGCGTCGGCAACCTCGTCGCCGGGGGCAGCGGCGGCGTCACGACGCTTCTGACGACGATCGTCTCGCTCGACCCGATCCACTTCTATTTCGACATGAGCGAGGCCGACTACCTCGCCTACCAGCGTGCAGCCGCGAGCGGCAAGCTCACGTCGACCCGCGACGGCAAGGTCCCCGTCTACGCCCGGCTCGGCGACGAGAAGGACTGGCCGCGCGAAGGCCGGCTCGACTTCGTCGACAACCGGGTCGATCGCGGCGCCGGCACGATTCGGGCGCGCGCCGTCTTCCCGAATCCGGATCTCTTCCTGACACCCGGGCAGTTCGGCCGGATCCGCATTCCGGGATCGGAGCCGTACGAGGCGCTGCTCGTGCCCGATGTCGCGCTCGTCACCGACCAGTCGAACAAGCTCGTGTTGACGGTGGCGGAGGACGGCACGGTGGTGCCGAAGCTGGTGCGCCCCGGCCCGATCTACGACGGGTTGCGCATCATCCGTAGCGGCATCGGCCCCGAAGACACCATCATCATCAACGGCATGATGCGGGCGCGCCCCGGTGCCAAGGTCGCGCCGCGGCCGGGCACGATCGCGCTCGCCGGCGAGCCGAGACCCGGGTGAGCTTCCAATGAAGCTGCCGCATTTCTTCATCGACAGGCCGATCTTCGCGACCGTCCTCTCGGTGTTCGTCACGCTGATCGGCGGGGTCGCGTATCTCGGGTTGCCCGTGGCGCAGTATCCCGAAATCGCGCCGCCGACGATCGAGGTGCGCGCGAGCTATCCCGGCGCCTCCGCCGAGGTCGTCGCCAATACCGTCGCGACGCCGCTCGAGCAGGAGATCAACGGCGTCGAGAACATGCTCTACATGACGAGCCAGGCGACGGCCGACGGCAATCTCGCGCTGACCGTCACCTTCAAGCTCGGCACCGACCTCGATACGGCGCAAGTTCTAGTGCAGAACCGCGTCGCGATCGCCGAGCCGCGTCTGCCCGAGGACGTGCGCCGGATCGGTGTGACGGTGCGCAAGAACTCGCCCGACATGCTGATGGTGATTCACCTCAGCTCGCCGGACGGATCGCGCGACCAGCTCTACATCTCGAACTACGCCACGCTGCAGGTCCGCGACGTGCTGGCCCGCCTCGACGGCGTCGGCGACGTGCGCGTGTTCGGCGCGCGCGACTACTCGATGCGGGTGTGGCTCGATCCGGAGAAGATAGCGGCACGAAATCTCACCGCGGGCGACGTGGTGGCGGCGCTCCGCGCGCAGAACGTGCAGGTCGCCTCGGGCGTCCTCGACCAGCCGCCGGTACCGAGCCAAGGCGCCTTCCAGCTCAATGTCGAGACCTTGGGGCGACTCGTCGACAGACGTCAGTTCGAGCAGATCATCGTCAAGAGCGACCCCGACGGGCGCGTTACGCGGATCAAGGACGTGGCGCGGGTCGAGCTCGGCGCGCTCGACTACACGACGAACGGCTATCTCGACGAGCGCCCGGCGGTGCCGCTCCTGTTGTTCCAGCGCCCGGGCTCGAACGCGCTCGCCACCGCGGACCGCATTCTCGCGACGATGAAGGAGCTCTCGAAGAGCTTTCCTCCGGGCCTCACCTACGACGTCGTCTACAACCCGACGGAGTTCATCGCCCAGTCGGTCCACGAGGTGATGACGACGATCTGGGAGGCGGCCGCGCTCGTCGTCGTCGTGGTGATCCTCTTCCTCCAGACCTGGCGGGCCTCGATCGTGCCAATCGTCGCGATCCCGGTCTCGCTCATCGGCACCTTCGCGGTGCTGGCGGCCTTCGGGTTCTCGCTCAACAATCTCTCGCTGTTCGGCCTTGTGCTGGCGATCGGCATCGTCGTCGATGACGCGATCGTCGTCGTCGAGAACGTCGAGCGCAACATTCGCGAGGGAATGACGCCGCGCGATGCCGCCCACGAGACGATGGACGAGGTCGGCGGCGCCCTCGTCGCCATCGCGCTGACTCTCTCGGCCGTCTTCATCCCGGCGGCGTTCATTCCGGGCATCTCCGGCGAGTTCTTCCGTCAGTTCGCGGTGACGATCGCCGCGGCGACGCTGATCTCGCTCTTCGTCTCGCTGACCTTGAGCCCGGCGCTCTGCGCGCTTCTCCTCAAGCCTCACCGCGCCGACGCCGAGCGGCCGCGGAGACTCCTCTTACGGCCCGTCAGGGCGTTCTTCGGCGCCTTCAACCGCGGCTTCGAGGGCGTGTCGCACGGCTATGCCGGGCTGACGCGGCGCCTCATACGGATCTCCGCGGTCGTGCTCGTGGTCTATGCCGGGCTCGTCGGCCTGACCGCCTGGCAGTTCAGCCGGGCGCCGACGGGATTCATTCCGCAGCAGGACCAGGGCTACCTCATCAACGTGGTGCAGCTCCCGCCCGGCGCCTCGCTCGCCCGCACCGACGAGGCGGTGCGCAAGGCGACGAAGATCATCCTCGAGACGCCCGGCGTCATTCACGCCGTGCCGTTCGCGGGCTTCGACGGAGCGACCTTCACGAACGCACCCAATGCAGGGGCGATCTTCGCTCCTCTCGCGCCCTTCGAGGAACGCGTGGCGAAGGGGCTTTCCGCCGACAAGATCCTTGCCGATCTGAGGCGGCGCCTCTCTGCGGTCGAGGAGGCCCTGATCATCACCATTCCGCCGCCGCCGGTGCGCGGGATCGGCACCGCGGGCGGCTTCAAGATGATGGTGCAGGACCGGCGCGGGCGCGGTCTCGAGGCGCTCGAGGCGGCGACCCAGGATCTCGTCGCCGCTGCGAACCGGACGCCGGGCGTCGCCGGCGCCTTCTCGCTCTTCAACACGCGAACGCCCAAGGTCTACGCCGATATCGACCGGGTCCGCGCCGAGATGCTCGGCGTCTCGCCCGAACGCGTCTTCGAGGCCCTTCAGGTCTATCTCGGGTCGATCTACGTCAACGACTTCAATTATCTCGGTCGCACCTATCGCGTGACGGCGCAGGCGGACGCGCCCTTCCGGCAGGATTCGCGCGACATCGCCAACCTCAAGACGCGAAACGACAACGGGCAGATGGTGCCGATCGGCAGCGTCGCCGAGTTCCGCGACGTCGTGGGTCCCTACCGCGTCGCACGGTACAATCTCTACCCGGCGGCGGAGCTGCAGGGGGGCACGGCGCCTGGCGCATCGACGGGCGAGACGCTCGCCGCGATGGAACGCCTCGCCGCCGAGCGGCTTCCGGACGGATTCGGTTTCGAGTGGACCGAGCTCGCGCTGCAGGAGAAGCTCGTCGGCAACACGGGCATCCTCGTCTTCGCCGCCGCCGTCGTGTTCGTCTTCCTCGTGCTTGCGGCGCAATACGAGAGCTGGGCGCTGCCGCTCGCCGTCATCCTGATCGTGCCGATGTGCCTTCTCGCCGCGGTGACGGGGCTGCGGCTGCGCGGCATGGACGTCAATATCCTGGCGCAGATCGGCTTCGTCGTGCTGGTCGGCCTCGCCGCGAAGAACGCGATCCTGATCGTCGAGTTCGCGCGGCAGGGCGAGGCGGAGGGTGCGAGCCGCTTCGCCGCCGCGATCGAGGCGGCGCGGACGCGGCTGCGGCCGATCCTCATGACCTCGTTCGCCTTCATCCTCGGCGTCCTGCCGCTCGCGATCGCGACCGGCGCCGGGGCGGAGATGCGGCAGTCGCTCGGAACGGCGGTGTTCTTCGGAATGCTCGGCGTCACCTTCTTCGGCCTCGTCTTCACGCCGGTCTTTTACGTGGTGGTGCGCGGGGTCTTCGAGCGGCGCCGCGCGCGCTTGCGCACCCGCAGAGCCGCGCCGGCCGAGTAGGCTCGTCCCGCCCGCGTCGGTCGGGCGGCTCAGAGCATCTGACGGACCAGCGCCACCGCGGCGACGGCGGCGAGAATCGTCGCGAAATCGCTGCGCGTCAGATGCATCGTCGCCGCGGCGGTGGCGAGGCCGGCCCATTCGGGCGGGCCGCCGTTCGCGGCGATCGGACCGAGCACCGCGCCGACGATCGCGATCGGTATCGCGTTGAGCCACGCCTCGATCCGCGGCGTCAGGCGGACGTAGCGCATCAGGAAGAATCCGCCCGCCCGGCACGAGTAGGAGACGACCCCGACGAGCAGGATCGCGAGGACGACGTCAGCGCGCGCGTCCACGGCGAAACACGCCCGCGACGCTGCCGGCGAGCGCTCCGAGAAGGATGTACCAGGGGCCGTCGAGGGTCTTCTCGGCGAGGATCGCCACCAGCACGGCGACGAGAAGCGGGGCGGGCTGCCTGCCGCGCTTCCAGAACGTGACGGCCATCGCCATGAAGAAGGCGGCGAGCATGAAATCGACCCCGAAGCGTTCCGGCCGGTCGAGGATCTGGCCGAAGCCGTGGCCCGCCATCGTCGCAGCGACCCAGACGAGCCACATCGCGAGACCCGAACCGAGGAGGAAGGCGAGCGGGTTGAAGGACGGGTCCCGCCGGCGAAGCGCCATCGCCCAATTGAGGTCGCCCAGAAAGAAGAGGGCGAAATAGGACGCGCTCGCGGGATAAGGGGCGAGAAGCGGCCGGAGCGTCGCTCCCATCAGAAGATAGCGCGCGTTCATCGCGAGCGTGGTGAGGCAGACGAAGAGAACGGGTACTGGATAGGCCCAGCCTTGGAGCGAGGCCATCTGCGCCGCGCCGGCGTAAACCCATCCGCTGAAGAGCGTGGCTTCTACGAGCGAGAGCCCCGCCGTGCCGGCAACGATTCCGAATCCGGCGCTGTAGAGGGCGATGCTCGGCAGCAGAACCGCCGCCGACAGCGCGCCATCGCGCAAATCCCGACCGAGACCGTTGTTCATCGACGGACCCTTAGCATTCGGACGGCGCCCGCAACCAGCGGCCGGCGCGCAACCCGGATCCGCTTTTTCTCCTGCGGCGTGTCGTTTCCGGCGGCTCCCGCGACGGCAGGGCAAAGGGGTAATCTTATTCTTGGGAGGTGTGCCATGGACGCAGCGGTGAAGCTCTTCTGGCAGCCCGGCTGCACGAGCTGCTTGCGCACGAAGGAGTTCCTGATCCGGAAGGGCGTTCGGTTCCAGTCGATCAACGTGCACGACGACAAGGCGGGATGGGAGGAGCTGCAGCGCCTCGGACCGCGTTCGGTGCCGGTCGTCGCGAAGGGCGAGCGTTTCGTCTTCGCCCAGGTTCTGGACGACGTCGCGAAGTTCCTCGGCATCGACTTCGATTCTGAACGCCTGCCGCCGGCGGTGCTGGTGGACCGGCTGGAGGCGATCCTCGCCTCAGCCGAGGAAGGCGTGCGAGCGCTGCCCGAGGCGACGCTCGAGCGTACTTTACCCGGTCGCAACCGGTCCTACCGGGCGCTCGGCTATCATGTCTTCCGCATTCCGGAGGCGTTCCTCGACGCCCTCGAAGAAGGAGCGACGCTCCTTGCAGAGAGCGTCAATGCGCTCCCACCGGACGAGATCCGGACCGGGGACGACATCGCCCGATACGGCGCAGCGGTGCGCTCGCGCCTCGCGCGCTGGTGGGCGAGCGAGCCGGATCCGACGCGTCCGGTCGAAACCTATTACGGCGGCAAGCCGCTCCACCTCGTCCTCGAGCGCACCGCCTGGCACAGCGCGCAGCACACGCGCCAGCTCGAGATGGTGCTGGCGATGCTGGACGTTCCGGCGCCGCGCCCGCTCGCTCCGGAGCTATTGAAGGGACTGCCGCTCCCGGAAGACGTGTGGGGGTAGAAGCGCCCGCTCGCCGTGAAGAGGGGAGCGGGCGCTTCCGTCAGGCCGCCTTCTTCTCGAGCCGGATGCCTGCGCCCTCGACCAGCATCACCTTGTTGAGGAGCTTCACGAGCGCGTAGACGGTCTCGATCGCCGGCGCCGGGGTGTCGGTGAGCTTCGCCATCTCGAGGATCGAGCCGATGAGGGCTTCGGTCTCGAGCGAGCGGCCGGCCTCGACGTCCTGCAGCATCGAGGTTTTGTGCGCGCCGACGCTCTCCGCGCCCTTGATGCGCTTCTCGACCGTCACCCGGAAAGTGACGCCGAGCTTCTTCGCGATCGCCTCCGCTTCCTCCATCATCCGTGCCGCAAGCCGCCGCGTCTCGGGGAACTGGCAGATGTCGACCAGAGTCGCATGGGTGAGGGCGCTGATCGGGTTGAACGAGAGATTTCCCCACGCCTTGAGCCAGATCTCGGAGCGGATGTCCTCGAGGACGCGCGACTTCAGCCCCGCCTTGACCAGGACGTCGTGGACGCGCTTCACCCGATCGGTCTTCTTGCCGTCGAGCTCGCCGACAGGGAAGCGGTCGCCTTCGACGTGATGGATGACTCCCGGCGCGGTCACCGCGGCCGCCGGATAGACGACGCAGCCGATGATCCGGTCCGGATTTATCTTCTTCGTGAGAATTCCAGTCGGGTCGAGGCTCTCGAGCTTCTTGCCGTCGTACTTGCCGCCGAGCTTCTGAAAGTACCACCACGGCAGGCCGTTCTGGACCGTCATCACCATCGTCTCGGGGCCGAGAAGATGGTCGATGTCCTTGGCGATCTGGTCGAGGTAGTGCGCCTTGACGGCGAGGATCACGAGGTCCTGCTTGCCCGCGTCGGCCGCCTTTTCGACCGCCTTCACTTTCGCGGTCTCGACCTTGCCGTCGTGCCATTCGAGCTTGAGGCCGTTCGCCTTGATCGCGGCGAGGTGCGCCCCGAGATCGATCACGGTCACGTCGTTGCCGCCGAGAGCGAGCTTCGCCGCCATGAGGCCGCCGATGGCGCCGGCGCCGACCACGCAGATCTTCATCGGCGCCGGCGGCTCTTTCAGGAGATAGGGGCTCGGCAGAACCTGGTCGAAACGGTTCGAGAGTCGGCCGACGCCGTCGATCACGATCTCGACCAGATTCTCCGCATCCGGCATCGGGCCGGCGCCGAGCGAAGTGCCGCAGGCGATGACGTCGCCCGGCATCAGCGTCATGTCGCGCGAGATGAGGCTCACGAGCTTCAGCGGCGGGAAGAACATGTCGCTGACGGGGTAGTTCTGCCGCTCCTTCCCGTTGAGGATGGTGCGGACGCGGAGCTGCATCGGGTCGATCCCGGTGGCGATCACCGGACCCATCACGCCGAACGTGTCGAAGCTCTTCGACCGTACCCACTGGTCGAAGGACGGATTTTTCTTGAGGAGATCGACGGCCGTCACGTCGTTGACGCAGGTGTAGCCGAAGACGACGTCGGCGGCCTCCTCCTCGCTGACGTTGAAGCATCGCTTGCCGATCACGATGCCGAGCTCGCCCTCGTAGATGATCCGGCCCGAGTAGGTCTTGGGCCTCACGATCGGCGCGCCGTGCGGGTGGTAAGCGTTCGGCGCCTTGAGGAAGTAGAGCGGCTCTTCCGGAACCGGGAAATCGTTCTTCGCCGCGAGCTGGTGGAAGTTGTTCCAGAGGCAGATCATCTTCGACGGCTCGGTCGGCGTCAGGATCTTGACGTCGGAAAGCTGCACCGTTTCGCCGGTGGGCTTGGAGCCCGCGAACATGTCGCCGGAATGGACGGCGATCGTGCTACCCTCGAGCGTGCCGAACCCGACACGGCCGTTGCGCTCGAACCTCAACCACAGAGTCATCTCGTTTCCCTCCCCTAGCGCCGACGTCGAGCGCCGGCGCGTTCTTCCGCATCTGCCCGCGGCGGGCGTTCGCGCCATTCTGCGGTCCGAAACGGGAACCGTCTAGGCCGGGAGCCGCGCGGGCGGCGGCCTCAGCCGATGCTCCCCGTCCGGTCGTACATGGTGAGCTCCCAGCGGGTCCGCTCGACGTCGTGGCGCAGAATGTACGTCGCACCGTCGTCGCCGCGGAGCTTGAAGTAACGGTGATCCGGCCCGAGCCACGAGTCGAGCACCTCGACGACCTCGATCCAGCGCCGGTCGAACGAGAACCGCCGGGGCGTCTCCTCGCCGCGGTGTCCGGCGTAGCACTCGACGAGAGCGGCAAGGCTGGGCGCGCGATTCACGAGGCGTTCAACGTTCGGTGCGGGCGAATGGTCCCGGCGCGCGTTTCAGGTGTCCGCCGAGCGCAACCAACCGTCGCTGACGATGTTTCCAGGAAGAGTGCGTGACTGGAGGCATCCCATGTCTCTCCAAGACTTCGACGCCAAGCCGAGCCGGGCCGCGATCGCCGGGCACCCGATCCATCCGATGCTGGTGCCCTTTCCGATCGCCTTTCTCGTCGGTGCGCTCGTGGTCGATCTCGCCTTCGCGTCGACCGGCGATCCGTTCTGGGCGAGGGCGGGTTTCTGGCTCCTCCTTGCCGGCATCGTCACCGGAGCGGCCGCGGCCGTCTTCGGG
>JADGGZ010000419.1 GCA_019689675.1 Rhodospirillales bacterium
GCGGAAGTCGACCCCGCCGCCTTTCCAAACCGATGTCGATGGCGTGAGCGGAATCGAGCGCAACTCGCCTGCAACGAGTAGCTCAAGTGAGCCTTGCCTAATGTTCTGAAGCGCGCCCTCGAATGCAACGACGTTGTCGATCGCCAGGCCGGGCCCACCTTCCGTTGCGGCTCCTTCGGCTCGCGCGAAGGATGGCATCGTCAACGACGCAGCCCCCAACGCAGCGGCGCCGAGGAAGCGGCGCGGCTGAACCCTGCCGCTTCTTTCGGCTCTCCCTTGTCATGCATCATCGATCATCTCCTTTCCGATGTCGCAATCGAGTGCGTCGTCTGTGAGGGCGCGATGGAGTCACCCGCTCCAGCAGGCGTTCCAGGCCTGCGGGTCGGCGTCGAGGTTCTTCACCTTCCAGTAGCTGATGTTGGCGGGGGTGGTGACCGAGCCGCCGCCGGCCGAGGAGTAGCCGCTCGCGTAGAGGAGGCCGGTGCTGGTGTAGACCCACCAGTCGAACGGCTCGCCGGCGGAGGCGGCCGACCAACTCCAGTAGTTGGCATACTCGCCGGTCGTCCGCGCCGCTGCGCCGTAGGCGAGGTAGCCGGTAGAGGGGACGCGTTCGCAGCCACTTCCGAGCGGACTGACGCTCCCAGTTGGTGCTTCGCCGTGCCGGATCTTGTCCCCCGCGTGGTAGGGGGCGACCGGCGGCGGCACGGGCGACGCCGTCGCTGCGGCCTGCCCTTGGCGGATCCCGGTGGCGAGGACGGCGGCAAGCAGTACGAGAACGACACCGGCAGGGAAGCGGCGACGGTTGCCCTGTCCAAGGTGACCCGGCCTCGATCGCATCTGCACTTTGCTTCTCGTCGCCGCCTGCGGAGATGTGACCGAGCAGGCGGAAGCTTTACAAACTGCCGCTTGGCGGTTGACGCGAGCGAGGGACCTCAGCCGGGGTGACGCGGGATCGGCCGGAGCGCGCGGGCGGCGGCGAGGACGAGCTCGCGGCTGGAGGCGGTGAGGGTGAGGTAGAGCCCGTCTTGCCGCAGTTCCGCACGCCCAAGCTGCCCGAGCGCGAGCGGGTCAAGGCCGCCTACTGGCGCGCCCTGGACGAGGCCGACTCGGCCGCGGACGGCGAGCGGAGGTTGAGGCAGCTCGTTGGCGAGCTCGCCGACGCGGGCTACACCGCCGCGGCGGCCTACCTCGCCGACGACCTCGACGCCCTCACCGCCCATCTGCGCTACCCGCTCAAGCACCGGCGCGTCTGGCGGTCGACGAACCTGCTCGAGCGCTCGCTCGGCGAGGTCAAGCGCAGGACGAGGGTGATCGGCCGCTTCCCCGGCGAGACCAGCTGCCTCTCGCTCTGCTGGGCGGTGCTCGACCTCGTCATCTCCGGCTCGAACCGGGTCCGCTTCGACGATCTCGACCGCCAACTCATCGAGCGGATCGCCGCCGAGCGCTGCCCAGGCCACGTCACTGAAGGAGAGGAGGTGGTCGCCGCGTAGAATCGCCGCCGAAGCCTACGCCGGGGGCGAATTTACAGCGCTCCTGAGACGCCACCGCTCGCAGAATTGCGAGTTCCTTCTTCGCCAGGACGAGTCGCCGCACGACCTGACTGACGGCATCCGTCTGAAGTGCTTGGACGAGGACAACGCTCTTCCCAAGCGCGAAGGCGAGGGCGCCGATAACGAGAGCAAGCGTCGAGTGCGTGAACGGAACGGCGACGAAGAAAGCGAGTTGCGCCGAGTACGTGAACAGGGTCAAGAAGCCGACCCCAAGCATGAAGCCGAAGATTCCAGCGGTGGCCTCCCTCGGCATCCACTCCCTGAGAATCTCTGGAACCTGACGCTGTCGATAAGGTAGCGGCACTGGAACGCCAACATCTCGCAGAGCAGCCCAGGCGATTAATGCCGCGCCGGCTCCGGCAAGCACCGCCCTACAAGGGGTCTGGAACTCGTCTCAGAATGACCTTGCGAGGATGAGGATGAGGGCGAGTTGGAGGAAGGCGAGGTAGTTGCTGGCTTTGCGTTCGAGGCGGGTGGCGATGCGGCGCATCGATTTCAGCCAGGCGT
>JADGGZ010000098.1 GCA_019689675.1 Rhodospirillales bacterium
CGCGCGCGCGGCCGCGTGCAGGTCGCGGTCGGCCGCGACGCTCGTTGGCGCCGAGGCGCTCCAGCTAGGCGGCGACGCGCAGGCCGCCGGGCGTCGCGGAAGGAACCGGGATCGTAGAACGGGGGCGGCGTGACCCGGGCCACCGCCGATGACACGCGCGCGGCGGGGGCCATCGGCGACCCGGGAGAAGGTGCATGGAACTGAGATCAACGCTCCACCACATGCGCGTCTTCAATGGGGCCCGGGACGCCGACGGCCGTTCCTCTGTGTACCGGAAACGAAGGATGTGAGCGACCGTTGACCCTGCCCAAGATCGCTGACCCTGCCCGACGTCGGTGGGCGAGTTGGCGAAGGCCGCGATAATGGCAACTGATCCGTTCGGTGAGCTCTTCGTCGCGGCGTCCGACCGCCCCGAGCCCTACGACTGGCAGCGACGGCTCGCACTGCGCGAGGAGCCGGCGCGCGTCATCGCCGCACCCACCGGCGCCGGCAAGACCGAGGCGGTGCTCCTCGACTGGCTGTGGCGACGCCTGTTCCACCCGGACGAGGCAGAGCGCCGCCGCACCCCGCGCCGCCTGCTGATCGCGCTGCCGATGCGCGTCCTCGTCGAGCAGACGCTCGGCCGCGTGCGCGACGCCCTCGGACGCCTGAACGCCACCGGGCGCCTTCCCCACGCAGTCAAGGTCTACCCGCTCATGGGCGGCATGGCCGATGACTCCTGGACGCTCGAGCCCGAGCGCGAGGCGGTGCTCGTGGGGACGATCGACATGCTGCTCTCGCGTGCGCTCAACCGCGGCTTCGGTCGGAGTCGCGCCGCCTGGCCGATCGACTTCGGCCTCGTCAACAGCGACTGCGAGTGGGTGTTCGACGAGGTGCAGCTGATGGACGCCGCCGTCGCGACGAGCTGCCAGCTCCACGCGTTCCGCGAGCGCTTCGACGTCGCCGCGCCCGCTCGCACCGTCTGGATGTCGGCCACGCTCGAGCCGTCCTGGCTCGAGACGGTGGACCACCGCAGCCCCGATCGTTGCGAGATCGTCGGCGTCGAGGACGCCGACCGGAACGGCCCCCTCGGGCAGCGTCTCGACGCACCCAAGGAGCTCGTACGTGCCCCTGTCGATCCAGCCGACGCGAAGGCCGTCGCCCAGCTCGTCGTCGAGGAGCACGAGCGGCTCGCCGAGGTGTCGGACGCCCCGCGCCTCACGCTCGCGCTGGCAAACACGGTCGACCGTGCGGCGGCTCTCTATCGCGCGCTCGAGCGAACCCTAGGCGACCGAGGAGCGGAGATCGACCTGCTGCTCCTCCACTCGCGCTTCCGTCCCGCCGACCGCGAACGGCTTGTCGGGCGGCTAGGCACCGACCCGCCGGAGCAAGGCCGGATCGTCGTCTCGACGCAGGTCGTCGAGGCGGGCATCGACCTCGACGCCGGAGCGCTCGTCACCGAGCTCGCCCCTTGGCCAAGTCTCGTCCAGCGCGCCGGCAGGCTGAACCGCACCGGCAACCGGCGTACTTCCCCTGCTCGCTTCCTCTGGCTCGACCCGGGCGAGTCGCTCCCCGAGAAGCTCGTCAGGCCCTACGAGGAGGGGCAGCTGCGCGTCGCGAGGCAGGCGCTCCTCGAGCTGGACGGCGGGTCGTTCTCGCCCGACGCGATTGCCGCCTTCACAGCGCAAAAGGGGCCCTCCAGCCTCCTTGGCGCGCGGCCGCTCAGCCTGTTCCTGCGCGCTCCGGACCTGCTCGACCTCTTCGACACCGATCCGACGCTCGACGGCGACGACCCCGACGTGGGGCGCTTCATCCGGCTGGGAGAGGATCTCGACGCGGGCGTCGCCTGGCGGGACTTCACCGGCGATCCGAACGACTCGGAGCAAGCACTGCCCGCCCGGGAGGAGGTCTGCCCCGTCCCGATCTGGGAGAAGAAGACGCTCGCGGCGCTGACGCCGTGGCGCTGGAGCTACGCCCGGCGGCAGTGGGAACAGATTCGTTTCGCCGACGACCTCGTCCCGGGTGATCTCCTGCTCCTGCCCGTCTCGGCCGGCGGCTACGACGCCGAGCTCGGCTGGACGGGGCGCAAGCAGAACAGGCCGGAGCCGGTCCCGGCCGCGATGCCGACGGCGCCCGACAGCGATTCCGAGGATCCCGAGACCCTCGCCGGCCGCTGGATCTCGCTCGAGGAGCACACCTCGCACGTGCTGGAGGAGCTCGAGCGGATCCTCGCCGGGCTCGACCTCGATCCGGGGTGGGCGGGAGCGCTTCGACTGGCGGCGCGCGTCCACGACGCCGGCAAGGCGCACCCTGAGTTCCAGCGGCGTCTTGCCATCTGGGCCGACGAGCATCCGAGCGACGGTGTCGTCTACGGGAAGGCGCCGGAGCAGAAGGCATGGCGCCCCCAGCGCGCCTTCCGCCACGAGCTTGTGTCTGCCCTCCTCCTGCTCGAACGAGGAGCGCGCAGCCGTGCGCTCGACCTGCCCGCCTACCTGGTCGCAGCGCACCACGGCAAGTTCCGCCTGACGCCGAGGGTTCTCCCCGACGATCACGACCCGACGCGCCTCGTCTGCCTCGGCGTGGCCGAGGGAGACGAGTTCCCGGGCGTGACGGTCGCGAACGAGGCCTTTGCGGCCGGGTCGATCGATCTTTCCCTCCTGCGCATGGGTGATCTCGGGGAGACCACTTGGATCGAGCGTGCGCTGGACCTCTTGGACGACCTCGGACCGTTTCGCCTCGCCTACCTCGAGGCGCTGCTGCGAGCGGCCGACCAGCGGGCGAGCGCCCGGGAGAAGCAGGAGGTCTCGCCGTGACGCTCGTGAAGGAGCGTCTGCCAGGCTGTACGGCGCAGAGCCTCGACGGCTATCTCCGCGGTCTCGGCTTCTTCCTGCTCGCGGGTGAGGTCGAGCCCTCCATGCGCGCGTGGTGGGACGAGGATGGGATCCTCTGGCTCGCGTCGTCGCGTACGCTCGAGGACCTCGTCGCAGCCGTCGTAGAAGAGGTGCGGCGAGAGCCGCCTCCTCTGCGCACGCCTTGGCGCGGGAGCACAGGGCGTGGACACACCTTCATCGACGTCCGAAACGGAGCGCAGGACGCCGAGCTCGACTGGTTCGACGCGTGCGCGCTCGCTCGACCCGCCGAGGGTCTCGGCACCCGATCTACGGCCCGCGAGCGAAGCGACCGTGAAAACAACCCGCTGCTCGGCCAGGGCGGAAGCTTCGGCCGCAGCGATCCCGAGGCCGCGTACACGGACGCCCTCGCCACGATCGGCGGCAAGGTCGGCAGCGACGAGCTCACCGCAGCGCTCGTCGCGACGCTGCGGGGCGAGCCGTTGGAGAGGAAGCTCACGCAGCAGCTGTCGACGAGCAAGGCCGTCCTCGGCGCCTACCAGTCGGGAAGAGCCACGGGAGCGGGCTCCACGGCACGCGACGTCGAGCCAACCCGGCAGCCCACAAAGTCGAGCGTGTGGGACATCGTACTCGTCCTCACGGGGTTACGCCTGTTCCGCGGCACGCTCACTCGCCGCCCCGACCCGCGGGCGCGGGTCCAGGCGAGCTTCCCCTTCCTCGTGCGCAGTCGACCAGTTGGCGTAGGCCCAGGAGGGGTGCACGACCTACGCGGCGACGACGCTCAGGCGTTTGAGCTCCTCGCGCCGCTGTGGTCGAGTCCGTGCGCACTGAGAACGCTCCGCCGCCTCGTATCGTCTGCCCAGCTCCGCCTCCCTCCCTCACGGTCTCGTCGGCTCGGCACAGTGGCTCAGGACACGCTCGACGGGATCCTCGTGCAGGCGGGCCGCGCCGCCCACGGCCTGGGTTTCGACCGGCTCGTACGGTTCGCGCTCGTGGCGGGGGCCGACCCCCGCTACCGCTTCGCCGTCCGGCGAGGCGAAGTGCACGCGCGAGGCCTCGGTGCCGCTCGCCTCGCGGTGGAGGAGATCCTCCCCTTCGTGCGCGAACTCGACCGAGCCGTGCGCGAGGTGCCCCCGTCGCTCGCCGTCGCCCGGCGGCGCCTCGAAGACACGCTCGCCGCCTTCGGTCGTCCCCGCCCGTCCAGCCACCCGGCTTCCTCGGCCTCCGACGCGCCCCGCGTGCAGGAGGTGTTGGTCGCGCTCGGGTTACTCCAACCGTCGGCCGCGCGCGCCGTGCCCAACGATCGCGTACTCGATGCGCCTCGACTCTCGAGCCGTTGGTTCCGTCACGCCGACGACGGGTCGCCCGTGTTCCGCCTCGCCCGGTCGCTGCTCGCCGGCTTCTCCGACGAGCGGGCCAGCCTCCTTCGCGAGACGCTGCTTCCCCAGCGCCGCGAGAACGGCAGGTTCATCCTCGACCCAACGCGAACCCCGCCCGATCTCGACCGCGTTTCGGATCCGCTCGCTGCCCTCGTCGAGCTCGCTCTCACCGCGCTGCGCAGGGTCGAGCCGCGGAATGCCGTCCGTAGCGGCTCGACGCGGCTCTCCGACGTCGCCGTCCTTCTCTCGGGCGCGCTGGGCCGCGAGGGAGAGCGGCGGCTGGCACTGCTCTGCGCGGCCCTCGCCGGCGTCGATCCGGCACCGCCGCGGCCCGCTCCCTCGGAGGATCCGCTCGAGGTCGGGATCGGCGCCGATGTCGCCCGGCTCCTTCTTGCCGCGCAGCCTGCGGCGGCTGCGACCGGTGACGACGCTGCCTCCCCGGCGCCCGAGTCGCCCGAAGACGCGCTGAAGCGCAGAACAACGCTCGCGTCGCCTCTGCTTGCCGGACGCGTGGACGTGGCTCGAACGGTCGCCGACCGCGAGCTGCGGCGCCGCGGGCTCGATCTCCTGCCGACGCCGCCCCGCCTCGCGCCGACGCCGTCCCCTGCGGCGCTGGCGTTCACCGTCCTACTGCCCTTCGACGACAAGGCGCGCTCCGCGCTCGAGCGCGCCGTCTCCATCTCGCCCACAACACCACACGAGCAAGGAGGCGTTGCATGACCGCTGCCGAGTTCCTCAGCCGACTCGACGGGGAGCGCTACCTCGCGATCGACGTCGACCTCGAGCCGCTCGGAGCGCCGACGATCCAGCCGACGACGTTCGCCAACACGGGTCCTTCGTTCTACGAGGCGCCCGATGGGCAGCTCGCTGCGGTCGTCGACTCCGTCGCCTCGATGGCGAACCAACTCGAGCTGACGATCTGGGACGAGGCCGCCTGCAGGCCGGTCGAGTGGGTCGCGGCGCTTCCGTGGGTGAAGGTGGAAGACGAGAGTGGTGCCTACTTCACGTCGAGCCGCCGCGCGGCACACAGACTCGGCGCCCATTCGCTGATGAACGGGGCCGAAGCCGGAACCGGCGAGGTCATGGAGGCGCGGTTCAAGAGACTGCTCGACCAGGCACCGGCCCCCCTGTTCAACCGGCTCGCGCAAGTCGTGTGGGAGCACGACCCGCTGGCCGTTCTGCACGGCTGCTGGTTCGCCGGGGTCTGGGAGGGCCGAGCGCGCCTCACGCGCGCGCTGACTGCTCGCATCGACGCCCTGGCCGTGCAGAGCCAGAGCGTCCAGGTGGGCGGCCAGAAGACGGCCGACCACCTTCTCGAGGTGACAACGCGACAGGCCGGGGCGGAGGGAACGACGGTGGAGGGCGAGGTACCCCACTACACCGCCGAGGTGAGCGCCTCGCGAATCGTTTCGCCGATCGTGCTCGACCTTGCCTTGCTTCGCTCGTACGGCCTCCCGCAAGCCGCGACCAGGGCGCTCGTGGCGACCGGCGTCCTCCAGATCGCCGAGCTCATCGCCGCTTGGCCGCGCCGGCGCAGCCGCTGCATCCTCGACGTAAAGAGCGTGACCGTCCAGCGGCCGACCGAGTTTGCATTTCCGAGCCTCGACGAGTTCCGCGACGGGTTCCTCGCCGAGCTGCGCTCGGAGTGCCGCAACCGCTGTCGCGAGGCAACCGGCGTCGAGGAGGCCGAGCCGCTCGTCGTGCGCTGGACAGCGAAGCCCAAGAAAGGCTCGGACGGGAGGCAGAAGTGAGCGCCACCGGCGGGGGCCTCATCATCGCCGCCCGCTTCCCGTTCGGGCGCTACGCGGCCACGCCCTGGTTTCGCTCCCGCAGGGAGCACGTGGGTAACGTCGAGTGGCCACCCTCTCCCTGGCGGATCGCTCGCGCACTGCTTTGCACTGCTCACCGGTTGGGCGACGACGTGGACGCGGTTGTGGCGCTCGTCCGGCGCTTCGCGGTAGTGGAGCCCCGCTACCTCCTGCCGCCTGCCGGCGAGGTCGTCTACGCGCAGTGGATGCCCCAGCTCGAGTTCGACGACCACCCGCTCGCCGGCGACCGCAGCGAGAACGGTCACACGCTGCTCGACCTCGACCCCGACGCGGAGCTCGTCGTCGCATGGCCGGGCGTCCAGCTCCACGAGCCGGAGCGCGACCGCCTTCGCCGTCTGCTCTCGGCGACGCCCTTCCTTGGCCAGAGCGTGAGCATCTGCGAGCTCGAGCTGCGCGACGCCCTCTCGGCCGAGCGGTCGGCCCACGACGGCGTCGCAGTTCCCCGCAGCGCAGAAGACGAGATTGCGAACGTGCAGGGGGAGCGGTCGGTCGTGCGGCTGCTCGCGCCGGAGCCGTCGGTGACCCGGGAGCAGCTCGAGGTGACGACCGCCGACGGGATCGTCAAGGCGATGCCGGCCCCGCCTGGCTCGCGCTGGGTTGAGTACGTGCGCGTGATCCCGAGGAGGCCCCGGCCGCAGCCTTCGGAGCCGTTTGTCGCGAAGGTGATCCACCGCCTCGAGGGCGCCCTTCGCCCACCGGTGGAGGGTCCCTCCCATCCCGAAGCCGGACGGCCGGGGCGGCGCGGCAAGGTGAAACCCGAGAAGGAGAAAGAGGTCAAACTCGAGGAACTCGTATACTACGCCACTCGTTTTCGGGTCGACGCCGACGAGTTAGCGCTTGCCGACGACGATCTCGACGGGCGAGCCGAGCGGCTTGTGATCACGTTCGATCCCCCTCGCCCTCGGCCGGAGCTCCGGTCGCTGCTCGCTCCCGTTCGGCGCTTGACCGGGCCGGCGATCGACTGCGCCCTCCGTCTCGAGAGCGTAGTGTGGGCCGCCCAGGGCGGCGCGCGTGCTCCTTCAGGCCGAGACGAGCGCGAGCACCTGCTCGTCTTTCGGCTCCAGTCGGAGCGGCCACCACTGCTTGCCGACGCGATCGTGGTGTGCGAGGCGTTCCGGCGGCGGCTGCTCGGCGTGGCAGGCCGTCGTCTCGGCGCCGACGCCATCCCGGTGAAGCTGAGCGGGAAGCGCCCGAACGGGGACGACGCTCGCGACGATCACAGCCATATCCACGTGCTCGCCGCTTCCGCCGAGGGGCACGTCGTCGACTGTCTCGCCGTCTTCTGCCCCGCCGGGCTGAGCCGCGACGAGGTGATCCTCGTCCGCTCGGTCACGCTTCCTGCTCTGCTTGGCTCGGCCATCCGGCTCTTGCCAACGCGAGACCAGCGCTTCTCCCGACCGGCGCGACTGTTCCGCTCCCACACGCCGTTCCTGCCTGTGCGGCATCCGAAGCGCCGGGGCGGCGCGCTGCGCGACACCCCGGCGGAGCAGGTCGCCGAGGAGCTTCGCCGCCGCGGCCTCCCCGAACCGTTGGCGGTCAGACCGCTCGACGGCCCCTGGGCGTCCTTCCGTACCTTGCGGCGCGCCAAGCAGGGCGCATTCCCCTATCTCGGCGCCCACGGTTTCGAGCTCGAGTTTCACGAACCCGTCCAAGGCCCCATCGCCCTCGGCCGCAACTCCCATTTCGGCATGGGGCTGTTCCTGCCGGTGAGCTGATGACCGAGGTGAACCTCCAGCTCTACGACTGGCGCCTCCGGGCCGAGACGGACGTCTGGACGGGCGACGTCGATGGAAAGGGCGATCGGCTGATTACCACAGGTCTTCTTGGGTCGCTCCGGTGGTGGTTTGAGGTGCTCGTCCGCGGGCTGGACGGCAGCGCCTGTGACCCCACGGAGGAGACCGCCCGCTGCCCACTACCCCGCAAATCGCCTGCGGATTCGGATCATCACTGCGTGGTCTGCGAGCTCTTCGGCTGCGCCGACTGGGCCCGGAAGTTCCGCTTCGACGTGCTCGAGGAGAGCGGCGCTCCGAAGGAGAGGCAGATCCGTAGCCACGAGACATTCATCCTGCGTTTCACGCCACTCCGCCCGATCCGCCACGACGAATGGCTGCTGATCGACATGACAGTGCGTCTCGTTGCTGATTACGGAGCCATCGGCGGGAAAACCGGCCTAAATCCACCCGCGCCCGACTACGGAATCGTCACGATCCTGGAAAGGCCGCCATGCCTCGCTCCAGCATCGCTCGATCAGCTCAAAACATACGTGTTGCGCTGGCCAAAACAATCACCTGTGTGGGCATCGCTTTCGAACTTCTGGTTCGTCAAGAGACGCCTTGAGTGTGACAAGTTCAATAAGGTCCTCTCGGCAATGAGCAGCGGCAATCGTCGGGACCAGATCGGCCGCTGGCTGCAGGGCAAGCGAGGAGAGAGCAAGAAGATCTTCAGCTTCAAGAACCCGGCACGAACGTTTGGCTTCATTAACCGTTCCATCCAGGGCGCGAGTTATGATGAATATAATGAAATTCATGAGCGTCTGCAATCCGTGTGGCAAGATCTTCGCCATGACGAGTTCCTAACAGGCCCACTGATTGTCGACCGTCTTCTACCGTCACCATGACGTTCGACTTCATCGCGCACTTGGCGACCGTTTCCAGCCCCAAGCCGACCCTAGGGCAATGTCCATCGACCCTCGCGTCCGGGTTTGTCGACGAGTGCACGCAGTGGTGCTATCGCGAGAGAGAGAAGGCGCGTAAGAGATATGTCGATCAGGTCCGCAAACGCAACTTCTCTCTTCCGGATCCCCTTCGTGAGTTCCTCGATCCTAATCTTCCGGTCCCTCTTCACGAGGGCTGGATCGCGTTGCGCATCATGTTCGAGTTGCTTCGGCCTTGGCACGCCAAGGACGATCGCGTCTTCCACGTGCTTGACAATCCGGTGCGCAAGGACCGCGTCTTCGGCGTGCCTTACATCCCCGCCACAACCTGGAAGGGGCTGCTGCGCTGGGCCTGTCGCATGCGATCCGGCCTTCGGGAACACCTCGAGTCTGGAAAGGGATTCTCCGACTGGAGCGACGACGCCTGGATCATCCACCTGTTTGGGAACGAGCAAGACGAGGAGCCGAGCTTCGAGCGGGGCGCCCTCGTCCTCTATCCAACATGGTTCTCGAGAATCGGCTTCGAGGTCATCAACCCGCACGACCGCAAGAAGAAGGCTGGACGACACCCCATCGTCTACGAGGTCGTCCCCACCGAGACTGGAGGCCACCTCACAATGCTGTACGCCCCTCTCCCTCGCCCAGCGGCCGAAGAGCACGATCGCGGCATCGACGCCGTTCGCAGACTACTCGGGGCGACCGAGGATCTCCTCACGAAGTACGGCTTCTCGGCGAAGCGCACCGCAGGCTGGGGCATCGCCCGCGTCACCGGTGCGAGCGCTCGCGGGCAGGGAGACGCGCAACCTCGCTCGTACAAGAACGTCGCCGAGTTGAACAAGGGTCTCGAGGAGCTGCTTCCCCGTCGACGATGAGCGCACCCAACACAGGAACGACCCTGCTTGCGCAACTTCGCGAGCACAGGCGCGTCCTGCTCGGCTGCGAGGCGATCGGCTGGATCCACATGCTCGGCAAGGCCCACTGCGACTTTCTGCGGAGCCATGGTCAGGTTCACGTCGGCTACGACGACCTGCGCTGGCACGAACGTGAGCACGTCGCGTTGGACGACCTCCTCGGCTGGGCCCGCGACGCGCAACGCTGGCCTCAGCTCAGCTCTCATTGGCCTGAGTCCATCGCCGAGTTCATCACCAAGCATCGACGGTCGGATGGCGGACTTCTTGGGCTTCTTCAAGCGGGGCACGCGATGGCCTCGGGGATCGAGAAGCAGAGCTACGTCGACGCGACCGTCCGGTACCTCGCCCAGGACGCAACCCACATGTGGCTCTCCTCCCCTTTCGGCCGTCCGATGCGCAACCTCCTGCTCGACCCGCCGCCTTCTCTCACCGCGGAAGGATGGGCCGAGCTGATCGGCTTCGTCCGACGCCGCCTCGAGGAGGCGCGAGACCTCGGCTCCACTCCGTGCCGGGACGCGAGCCACTGGTGGGCGTGGCGCGAACGCTCGATCGGAGAGGGAAGCCCGCTCCGCGCCGCGCTTGCGGCGACGATCGCCGAGACGCGCCTCCCGCACAACGACGTCACGCTCTGGGATCAGTCCTACGTGGCGGCGGCGCTTTTCAAGGCTGCGGTCGCGGGAGCGGTTCTCGCGGAGAAGACATTCCAGTGGACGAACGACGTCAAGCAGAAGACCCGGTGGAGGACCCTCACCGTGGGTTTCGGCACGCGCCACTACGAGGCCCGCGCCGTCCGCATCGGCGACTGGGTCGGCGCGCGCTCGGCAATCGACGAGCTCTTCCAGCGCGTGCGCCTGCTGGTCGAGGTCGATCTCGCGCTGGGCTCAGTGGTGTACCGCGACGACGAGACGCTCGTTTTCACCTTCCCCGGTGAGCACGTCGAGGGCAAGGGGGGTCTCCCCGACACGTCGGCCTCTGAATTGTGCGCAGCGATCGAGACCCAGATCGAGGACGCTGCTCAGGAGCTCGACCTGGAGACGCCGCCGCTCTGCTGTCTCTCCGGCTCGACCCGATCCTCCGTCGGCATGGTGCGTGAGATCGCGCACGCCAAGGAGACGCTCGCCGTCCCCGTCCACCGCGCGTGGACGGTCACGAAGGGCGGCGAGACGAAAGGCCACGTCTGTCCCGTCTGCCTCGTCCGCCTCAACGGCGGTCCGACCGACAAGCAAAAGCCTTGTGATCCCTGCGGAGAGCGAAGACGCGGTCGCCTCAAGAGATGGCTCGAGGATGGCGAGGACACGATCTGGATCTCCGAGGTCGCCGACGAGAACGATCGTCTTGCCCTGCTCACCTTCTCGCTGGGCATCGAGCACTGGCTCGACGGCACGCACGTCGACTCGCTGCGGGCGCAGAGCATCGCCGACTGGCGCTGCTTCAACCCGAAGTTGCAGGGCCAACAGAACCCGATCGAGCCAGAGCGCCCCCGGGAGTCGCTCGTCGAGTACGCATGCGCGAAGCTCTGCAAGAAACTGGAGAAGAACGACCCCGTCTTCAGAACTCTCAACCGGGGATTCAGGGACCAGAAGGACTGGGAGAGCTTCTACGAGCTTCTCGTCGAGGACCGCTCTCCAGGGGCACCGGGGTACGGAACCGTCTCTGAAGGCGAGCGCGCCCGCTGGCTCGTCCACCAGCTCTTCCGCAAGCTCCCCTCGCCGGGCCGCATCTATCGCTTCTGGCGGGCCGGCGAGGCGTTCTTTGCCGAGCTGGTTCGTGGCTTCCGCCAGATCGTGGCCGAGCACCCGAACCGCTGGCGCACGGCACGCATCGTCATCGCGGCTGACGATGGAGAGTGGGAAGACTGCGAGACCTACCGTGGACGCGTTCGGGACGCGCCCTTCGAAGTGCTCTGGCGGAAGGAGCCCATCGAGGGCGGGAAGCGGTTCGTCACGGTCACGAACCTGGCGCGTGTCCTAGGACCGGATGAGTTAGAGGCAGCGCTCGGCGGCCAGTGCATCCCTGTCAGGGACGACCGTGAGCACACCCACACGCTGGCGATCGACAAGGCTGAGAGCTCGAGACAGCTCGGCTCGTACACTCCGCTCATCGTTCTGGAGCGAAGCCCGCTTCGCTTCCGCGTACTCGTACCGCTCGACCGCGCCATGGCCTGCGTCGAGCTCGCCGCCGCCCGCTGGCGGGAAGAGTTCGTGAGGGTCTGGGATCGACTGCCCCTCCGTGTCGGCATCGTCGCCTTCCCGCGCCTCGTGCCGTTCCAGGCTGTAATCGAAGCGGGACGCAACCTCGAGGCAGCCCTGGAGAGCGGCAAGCCCGAACCCTGGCACGTCACCCACGTTCGCCGCCGCGACGGCGTCGTCGCTCTCTGCCTCGTACGCCCGGACGGACGCACCGAGCTCGCCACCATTCCAGTCACGCTCCCCGACGGGCGAGACGACGCCTTCTACCCCAACCTGCGAGTCGAGGACCGGGAAACGCGGGCACCTCGCGACTTCGCGCATCCCGCGGGGCACGTTTACCGGCATGCCGCAGACGTGCGGCCTGGGGACGTGATTCTCGTCGAGCCGAGCAGGGTCGCCTGGACATTCCTCGACGCAGCCGCGCAACGCCTCGATGAGATTCGACCACGGCCGCTCGCCGACTTCGAGCAAATGCGTCATGTGTGGCAGCTGATCCGGCGTAATCGCACAAGCACCGCCACAATCCACGACCTGTGGCGGATGCTCGAGGAGCGCTGGCGCCGCTGGCACACCCCGGACGGCAAGTTACCTGCCGACGCGAAAGAGCAGTGGCTTGCACTCGTCCGGGCAGTGACGACCTCAGCGCTCGGCACCGGGGAGGGTGTGGTCGCGGAGCTCGTCGACGCGGCCCGTGGCGACCTTCTGCTTGCGTCCCTGGAATGGCACCTCGCGGTGCTGAAGGAACAACTGGAGGCGTAGCCATGCCATCGCGCACGTGCAGCTACCTACCGCAACACGTAGTCGGCTTCGCCGTCGACCCTATCCACGTTGGGACCGGCAGAAGTCTCGGCCACATCGACCTGACGATCGTCCGCGATCCGGTAACTCAGATTCCTAAGATCCCTGGGTCGAGCCTCGCGGGCGTCTATCGCGCGTATGCCGCCCTCGCGATGGAAGAGCAGCGGGCGCAAGCGGGTAACCAAGCACGACGGCCGTACTACCCGAACTGCGCCGGTCAGGGCGGCAATGCAGGCAATGAAGAAGGAGGTCACTGCCGGAGTCGGGACTGCGAGATCTGCACCACCTTCGGGTTCGCCCGCGATGGAGCGGGGGGCTTCGCAGGCCTGGCCTCGTTTAGCGACGCGCACGTCCTGCTGTTCCCCGTCGCAACCCGGATCGGGCCTGTTTGGATCACCTCACCCGACGCACTCCGGCAGACCGGCGTCGCACCGCCCGCGAACGTCGACGACGACCGCCTGTATTACAACTCGCGGCGGCAGCAGCAGAAGCCCCTGAACCTCGGCTGGTTGCTGCTGCCGGTCGAGCCGCTGAACGCGAACGCAGCGCTCGACGGCCTCAAGGATTTCGGTGTTCTCGAATACGTCCGAGCGAGGGTCGGCCTTGTCTCGGACAAGCTCTTCTCGCACATCGTGAACAGCAACCTCGAGGTGCGAACGTCGGTCTCGATCGACCCGCAGACAGGCGCAGCACGAAGCGGCGCGCTCTTCACCTACGAGGCGCTGCCGCGGTCGACTGTGCTCGCCTGGACGATCATCTGTCGCAACCCGGCGCACTTCACGATCGATGGCCAGGAGGTCAACGCGGTGCGCTCCTGTGCGAACGTCCTCGACGTTGTGAAGCGCGCGCACCCGTACCTCGAGCACCTCGGCATCGGCGGCATGGGAACCCGGGGCATGGGCCGCCTCCGCGTTCTTCACCCGCCCTTGGAGGGAAGCAATGGCTGACAACCTCGACCTCGCCTGCGCGCGACTCGGCTTCGAGCTCTCGCAGGTCGCCCATCAGAAGGATGGCCAGAAGCAGCTCGAGGGGATTCTGCGCGACGCGGAAGCCGTGCTCGAGGAGCGAGGCCCGTATGCCCTCTTCCTCTATCTCGAGAATCTCGATCGGCAGAAGCGCCTCGGCCCGGATTTGCGGACCAAATGCCTCGAGTTTTTGCGCGAGCAAAGCCTGGTCGAGGCGCAGGGGGACTGGAAGCAGGCGCTACAGGCGCTCGCACAGGACCTCGACTCGCTGCTCTACGCGCGCGACCTCCTCCGCCGAGCCCTCATCTACGGCTTCGAGCACGTGAGGGCGCGGGCGTGAGCTGGGGCCTCTATCGCTGGGTCTGGCTCGTCGAGTCGCCGCTGGCCATAGGAGCGCCGCCTGCCGGCTCGCTGAACCGCTGCCGCCTGTACGTGCCGGCTCGGGCGCTCTGGGGCGCGCTCACCGCCGAGCTTGCCCGAGCTCAGTCAGAGGAGGCTACATCTCCACTCTACGACAAGGTCGGCGAGTCCCTG
>JADGGZ010000420.1 GCA_019689675.1 Rhodospirillales bacterium
CGCCCTTTTTCATGACCCGCGCGAGCTCGGTCAGCATCTCGCTGGAGACGAATCGGCGCTTGTGGTGGCGGACTTTCGGCCAGGGGTCGGGGAAGAGGATGAAAACCCGGCCGAGGCAGCCTTCGGGCAGGGCGCGAATCAGGAGCCGGGCGTCGTCGACGAGGATGCGCACGTTCCTGAGGCCGCGCCGCTCGACCTCCGCGAGCAGCTTCACGACGCCGTTCTCGAAGACCTCGCAGCCGAGAAAGCCGATCGCCGGATGCGCCGCCGCCTGGGCCGCAAGATGCTCGCCGCCGCCGAAGCCGACCTCGAGCCAGAGGTCCTCGACCTCCTCCTCGAAGAGCCGCGCGGGGTCGAACGCTTCGCCGGGCGGCGGCAGCCGGATCGCGAGCCTCGGCAGCACCACTTCCTTGAGGCTGCGCTGGCCGGGGCGCAGACGGCGCCCGCGCCGCCGCCCGTAGAGGACGCGCGGCCGGGTCTCGCCGGTCATCGCCGCATCAGAAGGCGCGCTTCAGTTCCTCGACGAGGTCGGTGCGCTCCCAGGAGAAGCCGCCGTCCTTGTCGGGCTCGCGACCGAAATGACCATAGGCCGAGGTGCGCGCGTAGATCGGCTTGTTGAGGCCGAGATGGGTCCTGATGCCGCGCGGCGAGAGATCCATGAGCTCCTGCAGCACGCGCGAGAGCTTCTCCTCGTCGACTTTCCCGGTTCCCGCCGTGTCGATGTAGACCGACAGCGGCCGCGACACGCCGATCGCGTAGGAGAGCTGGATCGTGCACTTCTCGGCAAGACCGGCCGCGACGACGTTCTTCGCGAGGTATCGCGCGGCATAGGCGGCCGAGCGGTCGACCTTCGTCGGATCTTTGCCCGAGAAGGCGCCGCCGCCGTGCGGCGCCGCGCCGCCGTAGGTGTCGACGATGATCTTGCGCCCGGTGAGCCCGGCATCCCCGTCGGGTCCGCCGACGACGAAACGCCCGGTCGGGTTCACGTAGAAATGCGCCTCGTCGCACATCCAGCCTTCCGGCAGGACCTTGAGGACGTGAGGACGGACGATCTCGCGCACCTCGTCCTGGTCGATCTTCTCACTGTGCTGGGTCGAGACCACGATCGAGGTGGCACAGACCGGCTTGCCGTCGACGTAGCGGAGCGACACCTGGCTCTTGGCGTCGGGACCGAGGAGCGGCGCCTTCCCCGCGTGGCGCGCCTCGGCGAGCGAGCGCAGGATCGCGTGCGCGTACTGGATCGGCGCCGGCATGAGCTCCGGCGTCTCGGTGCAGGCGTACCCGAACATGATGCCCTGGTCGCCGGCGCCTTCGTCCTTGTTGCCCGCGGCATCGACGCCCTGAGCGATGTCGGGCGACTGCTCGTGGATGTAGCAGTCGATCGCGGCGTGCTTCCAATGGAAGCCTTCCTGCTCGTAGCCGATCTCGCGAATGGCGTTGCGCGCGATCTCGACGAGATGCTCGCCGGTCACCGACTTCGGTCCGCGCACTTCCCCCGCCAGGACGACGCGGTTCGTCGTGGCCAGAGTCTCGCAGGCGACGCGCGCATAAGGGTCGGCGGCGAGGAACGCATCGACGACCGAATCGGAGATGCGGTCGCAGACCTTGTCGGGATGCCCCTCGGCGACCGACTCGCTCGTGAACACAAAATCGCGCTTGGCCAACGTACGTCCTTTCCCTGCACGGCGGGGGAATTCATGGGGCGGCCGCGCCGGTCCGGCCCGGCCTTTTTCCGCCCCGTTTGGCGACGAGTTGATGCAGTCCGGAGTCGGCCCCGTCAAGTGCTTTCGGGCGAGCCTCCGCCCCAGCGCGCGAGCGCCTTCGTGAGGTCGAATATGCGCCGACGGACCGTCGGATCCTCGATCTTGTAGTAGGCCCGCACGAGCTCCAGCGTCTCGCGCTTCGCCATCGGGTCCGTCTCGCGCTCGCCTGCCGCCGCACCGCCCTGCGGCGTGCCGTCGAGCTCCTCGAAAAAATAGGACACAGGCACGTCGAGGACGCGGCTCATCTCCCAAAGCCTGCTCGCGCCGACGCG
>JADGGZ010000099.1 GCA_019689675.1 Rhodospirillales bacterium
TCCGCCGTGGGCATCATCTCGGATCGAGAACACGAGGCGGTCCTGAAAGTTCGCTCTCGGCGCGTATCGTTTTGTCAACGAATGTAGCAATTCGGGCATTACAGCGCACGAAGCGGTCCGGCGCGGCGCCTTGCGGCCGCATCGGCGGCAAGCGCGCGGCAGAAAAAAGGGGGCGCCGATCGACGGCGCCCCAATTCCTGCCTCAGGGGTACGAGGCCGGGAGGGTGGGAGCCCCCGGCCGGCAGAGCGTCAGCTGCAGCCGCTCGTCGCGCCGCAGGTGTCGCACTTGAGGCAGGTGCCGTTCCGAACGAGGGTGAAATTGCCGCATTCGCTGCAGCTGTCGCCCTCGTAGCCCTTCATCCGCGCGGTGCGGATCTGCTCGAGGCGGTTGTTGATGACCTCGACGACGCCCTCGGCGGCCGCAGCCGCGACCTCGACCGTCGCGACCGCGGTCGCCGTTGCCGCAGTGGCGGTGCCGGAAGCCGTCGCGACTGCCGGCTTCGATCCGGCACCGCCCTGGAACACGGTCAGCTTGTTGCGGACGTAGCCGTTCGAGGCGACGCGCTGCACCACCGCCGCGACGTCGGAACGGCCGTCGGACGGCAGCCCTTCGCGGTCGACCCCTTTCCCGACCGTGTCGGGGATGAGGTCCGCAGGCTGCACGTGCGCGAGGTCGTCGCGCCCGGCGTAGGAGATCGCCAGCTCGCGGAAAATGTAGTCGAGGATCGAGGTCGACATCTTGATCGCGTCGTTGCCCTCGACGAGGCCCGCCGGCTCGAAGCGGGTGAAGGTGAAGGCCTCGACGAACTCCTCGAGCGGGACCCCGTACTGGAGCCCGATCGAGATCGCGATCGCGAAGTTGTTCATGAGCGAGCGGAACGCCGAGCCTTCCTTGTGCATGTCGATGAAGATCTCGGCGAGCTTGCCGTCCTCGTACTCGCCCGTGCGCAGATAGACCTTGTGCCCGCCGACGATCGCCTTCTGCGTGTAGCCCTTGCGCCGCTCGGGCAGCTTGCGGCGCTCGGCGCGGTGGTAGACGCGCTCCACCACCTTCTCGACGATCACCGGAACGCGCTGCGCCGGCGTCTTCTCGAGAAGCTCCTCGACCGCCTCCTCGTCCTCCTCGTCGTCGATGAGCGAGGCCTGCAGCGGCTGCGAGAGCTTCGAGCCGTCGCGGTAGAGGGCGTTCGCCTTGAGGCCGAGCCGCCACGACATGCGGTATGCCTCCTTGCAGTCGTCGACGGTCGCGCCGTTCGGCATGTTGATGGTCTTCGAGATCGCACCCGAGATGAACGGCTGCGCGGCCGCCATCATCAGGATGTGGCTCTCCCAGGAGAGATAGCGCTTGCCGATCCGGCCGCAAGGATTGGCGCAGTCGAACACCGGAAGGTGCTCGGGCTTGAGGTACGGCGCACCCTCGAGCGTCATGGCGCCGCAGCAATAGGTGTTCGCGGCCTCGATATCGGCTTTCGAGAAGCCGAGAGCCGAGAGCATGTCGAAGGAGGGATCGTCGAGCTGCGCCGACGAGAAGCCGAGCACGTCCTTGCAGAAGGCTTCGCCGAGCGTCCACTTGTTGAAGGCGAACTTGATGTCGAAGGCGGTGACGAGCGCCTTCTCGATCGCCGCGAGCTCCTTGTCGGTGAAGCCCTTCGCCCTCAGCGCGGCATGATCGATGCCCGGCGCGTCCTCGAGCGTGCCGGCGCCGACCGCATAGCGCTCGATCTCGGCGATCGCATCGGGACCGTAGCCGAGCGCGGCGAGCGCCTCGGGCACCATCCGGTTGATGATCTTGAAATAGCCGCCGCCGGCGAGCTTCTTGAACTTGACGAGCGCGAAGTCGGGCTCGATCCCGGTCGTGTCGCAATCCATGACGAGGCCGATCGTGCCCGTCGGCGCGATCACGGTCGCCTGGGCGTTGCGGAAGCCGTGCCGCTCGCCGAGCTCGAGCGCTGCGTCCCAGGCGCGGCGTGCCGCCGCGACGAGGTTCTGGTCGGGGCAGTTCGCCGCGTCGAGCGGAACGGGGAGGATCGACAGCCCTTCGTAGCCGTCCATCGCGCTCCAGGCGGCGCGGCGATGATTGCGGATGACGCGGAGCATCGCCTCGCGATTCTTGGCGAAGCCGGCGAAGGGCCCGAGCTCGCGCGCCATCTCGGCCGAGGTCGCGTAGGCGGTGCCGGTCATGAGCGCGGTGATCGCAGCGCAGAGCGCCCTACCCTCGTGGCTGTCGTAGGGAAGCCCCATCGCCATCAGGAGGCCGCCGATATTGGCGTAGCCGAGACCGAGAGTGCGGAACTCGTAGGAGAGGCGCGCGATCTCCTTCGAGGGGAACTGCGCCATCAGCACCGAAATCTCGAGCGCGATGGTCCAGAGCCGCACGGCGTGCTCGAACGACTCCGCGTCGAAGCGGCCGTCGGGACGGCGGAACTGCATCAGGTTGAGGGACGCGAGGTTGCACGCCGTGTCGTCGAGGAACATGTACTCCGAGCACGGGTTCGAGGCGTTGATGCGCCCGCTCTCGGGGCAGGTGTGCCACTCGTTGATCGTGGTGTCGTACTGAACGCCCGGATCGGCCGAGGCCCAGGCCGCATAGCCGATCTTCTCCCAGAGCGCCCTGGCTTTGAGCGTCTTGTGGACCTTGCCGTCCGTGCGGCGGATGAGATTCCAATCGCCGTCCTTCTCGACCGCCTCGAGGAACTCGTTGGAAAGCCGCACCGAGTTGTTCGAGTTCTGCCCGGAGACGGTGAGATAGGCCTCGGAGTCCCAGTCGGTGTCGTACTCGCGGAAGTCGATCGACTCGTAGCCCTGCTTGGCCGACTGGATCACGCGCTGGATGTAGTTCTCCGGGATCATCGCCTTGCGCGCGGCGCGGATCTCGCGCTTCAGGGAAGCGTTGGTCGCCGGATCGAAGCCCTCCTTGCAGGCCGCCATGATCCGGTTGAGGTGCTTGCGCGCGAGCTTGGAGCCGGCCACGAGCGCCGCGACCTTCTGCTCCTCGATCACCTTCCAGTCGATGTAGGCCTCGATGTCGGGATGGTCGATGTCGACCGTCACCATCTTGGCGGCGCGCCGCGTCGTGCCGCCCGACTTGATCGCGCCCGCCGCGCGGTCGCCGATCTTGAGGAAGCTCATGAGGCCGGAGGAGCGGCCGCCGCCCGAGAGCTTCTCGTTCTCGCCGCGGAGCTTCGAGAAGTTGGAGCCGGTGCCCGAGCCGTACTTGAAGAGCCGCGCCTCGCGGACCCAGAGGTCCATGATGCCGCCCTCGTTGACGAGGTCGTCGGCGACCGACTGGATGAAGCAGGCGTGCGGCTGCGGGTGCTCGTAGGCGCTTTCCGAGGCCTTGAGCTCGCCGGTCTCGAAGTCGACGTAGTAGTGGCCCTGCGCGGGGCCGTCGATGCCGTAGGCCCAATGAAGCCCGGTGTTGAACCACTGCGGCGAGTTCGGCGCGCCCATCTGCCGGCAGAGCATCCAGCGCATCTCGTCGTAATAGGCGCGCGCGTCGGACTCGGAGTCGAAGTAGCCGCCCTTCCAGCCCCAGTAGGTCCAGGTCCCGGCGAGCCGGTCGAAGACCTGCTTGGCGCTGCGTTCGGAGCCGTAGCGCTGCGACGGCGGAATCGAGGCCATCGCGTCCTCGTCGGCGACGTGGCGCCAGAGCCAGGACGGAACCGTGTTCTCCTCGACCGGCCGCAGGCGCAGCGGCACGCCCGCCTTGCGGAAGTATTTCTGGGCGAGGATGTCGCAGGCGACCTGGCTCCAGTCGGCCGGGACCTCGATGTCCTTCAGCTGGAACACGAGCGAGCCGTCGGGATTGCGGATCTCGCTCGTCGCTTCGCGGAACTCGAAATCGGCGTACGGGTCCTTTCCCTCCGTGGTGAAGCGACGAACGATTCGCATGCGACAGAATCCCCCTGTGGCCGCCGAGCGGCGCGTTGAACGTGACGATGAAATCGGAGCTGGCTAGCGGACGATCAGATGAGCGGCGGCGGCGGCAGGAACGCGATCAACGGACGGCGATTCCGCCCCACCCCCTGACGTTGCGTCATTCCTACCCCCTACGCTCGAATCGCGAGCACCGTAGTGCGTACCCATAACCATGCCACAGCTATATGTAGGGTCAAGGGGGGACGACGACCCAACATCTGGACGGGCTCCAGGCGTGGCGATACGGCCACACTCAACCGTAGCGCGGGACGCCGAGCCGGCCGATCCCGGGCAGTTTCAGGGCTGGCCGCGCTAAGTCGACTCCCACGACCAGCCCCAAGATATTGAGTTCGACCCCCTCGGACGCCCCGATAGTTAGGCCGAGAACGCCCCAGAGGGAGACCTGCCAGCCGCTTCCGCTCGGCGTTCCCGCCGCGACTCCGGGAAGGAAGTCCTTGCCGACCGCCGTCGAGGGCAGGACGAGTCCGAGCTCGGGCACCTCGCGGGCGATGAAGGCGGTGAAGGTGTTGCTGTTGGGACCGGGCCAGACCCGGTAGAAATCGGGCCAGGGATAGCGTGCGACCGCCTCGCGCACCTTGCCGATGAGCGAGGCCGCCTCCGGTCCGCGCTTGTCGAGAATGAGCTCGGGCCGGGCGCCGAACCAGTAGTTGTCGGGCCCCATCCTGTCGATGCGCACGCTCGGCACGCCGCGCTCGACGCCGAAGCCGATCACCTCGTAGCGCGTCCAGCGCGGCGCGCCCTCCTCCTTCACCGCGATCCAGGTGTGGACGCCGAAGACGCCGCGCCAGCCGACCGCCCGCGCGGCATAGACCTGGATCACGGCTTCCCGAGTCGTCGCCGGATCGGGCGCCTGGCCGCTCGAATCGCGCCGGGCGAGATACCAGGGGACGTCGGACGGGCGCTGCGCGACGACGCAGCTCGCGGCGAGCGGCAGAACGACGAGAAGCATGAAGGCGGCGAGGAGGACCCGGCCCGGCCCGGAAGCGCGCAGGACACCGCGCCGGGGCCGGGCCCCTCTCATCGGCTCAGCGCCGCAGCGGCGGCGTGGCCGCCCCAGACGGCAAGGAGGCAGAGCACGACCGATACGACGACGTTGGCGCCGGCCCAAAGCCACTCGCCGCCGCGGGCGAGCGTCAGGGTCTGGATGCTGAAGGCGGAGAAGGTCGTGAAGCCGCCACAGAATCCGGCCATCAGGAACGCGCGCGCATCCGAGGGGAGGAGGAGCCGCCCTTCGGCCTCCGCGAGGGCGGCGATGAAGCCTATGACGAAGGAGCCGGTCACGTTGACGAAGACCGTGCCCCAGGGAAAGACCTCGCCGAGCAGCCTCGCAGCGACGCCCGCGAACCAGTACCGGGCGGCGCCGCCGAGGGCGCTGCCGACCGCGACCCAAAGATACGTCACTCGCCCCCTCTCCCCCTCGATCTCCCTTGCCGCCAGGCGAGCATCGCCGCGACCGCCGTCAGGGCGGTGACGGCGGCCCCGGCCTGGAACGTCGCCGGCGCGCCCCACGCGTCCCAGAGAAGCCCGGCGACGGCGCTCGCGCAGAGCGTCGCGACGCCGCTCGCGAAATTGATGATCCCGAACGCGGTGCCGCGCAACTCCGCCGGCGTCGAATCGACGACGAGCGCGGCGAAGATCCCTTGCGTCAGCGCCATCTGCAGGCCCCAGAGCGCCACGCCGAGAAAGACCGTCGCGAGATTGTCGGCGACGGCGAGGGCGAGGTTCGCGGCGATGAGCGCGAGGAGCCCCGGGCCGAGAAGGCCGAGTCGGTTGACGCGGTCGGAAAGCGCGCCCGCCGGGTAGGCGCCCGCGGCGTAGACGACATTCATCGCGACGAACACGAGCGGCACGAGCCCCGGCGCGAGACCGACATCGAGGGCGCGGAGCACGAGAAACGCCTCGGAGAAGCGGGCGAGCGCGAAAGCGGAGAAGAACGCGACGACGCCCCAGTAGAGGCGGCCGAGCCGGCCGACGTCGCGCAGGCGCATCGGTGGGAGCCGCTCGGCGGCGGGTTCCGCGCGCTTCTCCTCGACGCCGACGACGAGGAGCGCGACGGCGAGGAAGGCCGGCACGACCGCGACCCAGAACACCGCCCGGTAATCATCGCCGGTGAGCGCCATGAGGCCGATGGCGGCGAGCGGCCCCGCCACCGCGCCGATCGTGTCGAGACCCTGGCGGAGCCCATAGGAGGCGCCGCGCAGATGCGAAGGCGCGATGTCGCCGATGAGCGCGTCGCGCGGCGCGTCGCGGATCCCCTTGCCGATCCGGTCGAGGAGCCGGGCTGCGAAGACCCAGGCCGGGCCGGCGGCGAGCGGGAAGAGCGGCTTGGTGGACGCGGCGAGCGCGTAGCCGATCACGGCAAGGAGCTTGCGCCTGCCGAGAAAGTCGCTGAGCGCGCCGGAAAAGATCTTCGTGATCGACGCCGCGGCGCGCGCGACGCCCTCGATGACGCCCACCGCCGCGGCGCCGGTGCCGAGAACCGTCACCAGGAAGACCGGGAGAAGCGCATGGATCATCTCCGAGGAGATGTCCATGAACATGCTGACGACGCCGAGCGTCCAGACGCTCCGCGGGACGGCGCGGAGACCGCGGGGCCGGCGCGACGGCGAATCCGGCGCAGCCGGTCCGTTCATGGCGGCGCGATCCTATCGGCGGCGCCGGAGGGCATCAAGCCGCAGCGGCGGCCGAGGATTTCTCGCCGGCGCTGCGCGCGCGGCGCTATAAGACGCAGCCGAGAATGAGGAGAGCGCCTCGCGTCAATCCGCCTGCTCGCGACGCCGCCCACGGGAAGAGGATCGGGGCGGCGCGATGAGTCTCGTGAAGACGGTGCCGGTGCGCCCGGAGGACGGCGAGCTGCGGCTCGACCGCTGGTTCAAGCGGCACTACCCGGGACTCGCGCACGGCCGGCTCGAGAAGCTCCTTCGGACCGGGCAGATCCGCGTCGACGGCAGGCGCGCCAAGGCGAGCGACCGGCTCGCGCCGGGCATGGAGGTGCGCGTGCCCCCGCTCGGGCCGGAAGGCGAGAAGCCGCCGCCGCCGCGCGCGGAGCCGCGGCCGCGCGACGTCGAGAAGCTCCTGCGCGCGGTCCTCTATCGCGACGAGGACGTGATCGCGATCAACAAGCCGCCCGGCCTCGCCGTGCAGGGCGGGACGGGCACCGATCGCCATCTCGACATGATGCTCGACGCGCTCCGCTTCGAAGCCGCCGAACGGCCGCGCCTCGTCCATCGCCTCGACCGGGACACGAGCGGGGTGCTGCTCCTCGCACGAAGCCCCGCCGCGGCGGCGCGTCTCGCGGCCGCCTTCCGCGACAAATCGGCGCGGAAGATCTACTGGGCCGTCGTCGTCGGCGCACCGCGGCCGCGAGCGGGAACCATCGACATGCCGCTGTCGAAGCGGGCCGGCGCGCATGGCGAGCGCGTCGGCTTCGACGAGGAGGAAGGCCGCCGCGCCGTCACCCGCTACGCCACCATCGAAAGCGCGCAGAAGAAGGCGTCGTGGCTCGCGCTCTGGCCGGTCACGGGCCGCACCCACCAGCTCCGCGCCCACTGCGCACAGGCGCTCGGCACGCCCATACTCGGGGACGGCAAGTACGGCGGTCCCGCCGCGCATCTCGCCGGCGTCCCGCATGGGCGCATGCTGCACCTCCACGCACGCTCGATCGAGCTGCCGCACCCGCGCGGCGGCACGCTGCGCATCGAAGCGCCGCTGCCGCCCCATATGCAGGAAACCTGGCGCTTCTTCGGCTTCGCCGAGAGCGCGCGCGATCCGTTCACCCGATCATGAAGCGCTTTTGGAAGAACGCCACGGTCGCCGAGGCGGAAGGCGGCTGGACCGTCACGCTCGACGGCAAGCCGATCCGCACCCCGGCCAAGAACCCTCTCGTCGTGCCGAGCCGCGCCCTCGCCGAAGCGATCGCGGCGGAATGGAACGAACAGGGCGAAGACGTCCGGCCCGCCTCCATGCCGCTGATGCGCCTCGCCTCGACCGCGCTCGACCTCGTCGAGAAGCGCCACAGCGCCGTCGTCGCCGAGATCGCCAAATACGCCGAGACGGACCTCGTCTGCTATCGCGCGGCGCACCCGCCGGAGCTGGCCCATCGCCAGCAGGCCGCTTGGGGCCCGCTCGTCGACTGGGCGATGCTCCGCTACGACGCCCCGCTCAGCGTCACGTCGGGCGTCATCCCGGCGGCGCAGAGCCCGGCGAGCCTCAAGGTCTTCCACGCCGCGGTTGCCGCCTACGGCACGCTCGAGCTGACGGCGCTCCACGCCGCCACGACCGCGTGCGGCTCCGTCGTGCTCGGCCTCGCCCTCGCCGAGGGCCGGATCGACGCCGAAGAGGCCTACACGCTCTCCCAGCTCGACGAAACCTTCCAGATCGAGCAATGGGGCGAGGATGCGGAAGCGGCGCGCCGTCGGGCCTCGCTGCGCGAGGACATCCGCAACGCCGCGCGCTTTCTCGCCCTCGCCCGCGCCACCTGACTCTCGCCCAGCAGGCGGACGAAGGCACCCGGCGGCGCCCGCGGGCGAAAGGCGTACGCGCCGCCGGGGCGTTCGCGACGACCGAGCCTGCGCGGCGGCACTGGCGCCGCCGCCCCCGTTGCGCTAATCCGGGACCGCCATGCAGGAAATATTGAAGCGGCTCGACGAGCAGCGGGCGGCGGCGCGCCTCGGCGGCGGCCGGCGCCGGATCGACGCCCAGCATGCCAAGGGCAAGCTCACCGCGCGCGAGCGCCTCGAGATTCTGCTCGACCCCGGCTCCTTCGAGGAATGGGACATGTTCGTCGAGCACCGCTCGACCGAGTTCGGCATGGCGGAAAGCCGCATTCCGGGCGACGGCGTGGTGACCGGCTACGGCACGATCAACGGCCGCCTCGTCTTCGTCTTCAGCCAGGACTTCACCGTCTTCGGCGGATCGCTCTCCGAGGCGCATGCCGAGAAGATCTGCAAGGTGATGGATCAGGCGATGAAGGTCGGCGCGCCGGTGATCGGCCTCAACGATTCGGGCGGCGCGCGCATTCAGGAAGGTGTCGCCTCGCTCGCCGGCTATGCCGACGTCTTCCAGCGCAACGTCGAAGCCTCGGGCGTCATTCCGCAGATCTCCCTCATCATGGGCCCTTGCGCCGGCGGCGCCGTCTATTCGCCCGCGATGACAGACTTCATCTTCATGGTGAAGGACACCTCCTACATGTTCGTCACCGGGCCGGACGTCGTGAAGACGGTGACGCACGAGACGGTGACGCAGGAGGAGCTCGGCGGAGCCGTCACGCACACGACGCGCTCGGGCGTCGCCGACCTCGCTTTCGAGAACGACGTGGAGGCGCTTCTCGAGCTGCGGCGCTTCATCGACTTCCTGCCGGCCTCGAACCGCGCGAAGCCGCCCGTCCGTCCGACGACCGACCCGGGCGACCGGGAGGAGCCCTCGCTCGACACGCTCGTCCCCGCGAACCCGAACAAGCCCTACGACATGAAGGAGCTGATCCGGAAGGTCGTCGACGACGACGACTTCTTCGAGATCCAGCCCAATTTCGCCAAGAACATCATCGTCGGCTTCGGGCGGATGGAGGGCTCGACGGTCGGCATCGTCGCCAACCAGCCGATGGTGCTGGCGGGCTGCCTCGACATCGACTCCTCGCGCAAGGCGGCACGGTTCGTGCGGTTCTGCGACTGCTTCAACATCCCGATCGTCACCTTCGTCGACGTGCCCGGGTTTCTTCCCGGCACGGCGCAGGAGTACGGCGGCATCATCAAGCACGGCGCCAAGCTTCTCTTCGCCTATGCCGAGGCGACGGTGCCCAAGGTCACGGTGATCACCCGCAAGGCCTACGGCGGCGCCTACGACGTCATGGCCTCGAAGCACCTGCGCGGCGACGTGAACTTCGCCTGGCCGACGGCGGAGATCGCGGTGATGGGCCCCAAGGGCGCGGTCGAGATCATCTTCCGGCAGGACATCGGCGATCCCGCCAAGATCGAAGCCCGCACGGAGGAGTACCGGCAGCGTTTCGCCAACCCCTTCGTCGCCGCGAGCCGCGGCTTCATCGACGACGTCATCATGCCGCACGGGACGCGGCGCCGAGTCTGCCGCAGCCTCGCCATGCTGCGCGACAAGCAGCTGAAGAACCCATGGAAGAAGCACTCGAATATTCCGCTGTGACCGAACGGCTCTCCCCCGCTGCACAGGGGAGGACCGCCTAGGTGTTCAAGAAGATCCTGATCGCCAACCGCGGCGAGATCGCCTGCCGCGTCATCCGCACGGCGCGGCGGATGGGGATCCAGACGGTCGCGGTCTATTCGGACGCGGACGCCGACGCGCTCCACGTGCGCGAGGCGGACGAGGCGGTCCGGATCGGCCCGCCCCCGTCGAGCGAGAGCTATCTGCGCGGGGAACGCATTATCGAGGCGTGCAAGGAGACCGGCGCCGAGGCGGTGCATCCCGGCTACGGTTTTCTCTCGGAGAACGCCGAGTTCGCGAGGGCGCTCGCCGCGGCCGGAATCGTGTTCATCGGGCCCAACGTCGAGGCGATCGCGGCGATGGGCGACAAGATCGAATCGAAGAAGCTCGCGGCGAAGGCCGACGTCTCGAGCGTCCCCGGCCATCTCGAGCCGCTGCGCGACAGCGACGAGGCGGCGCGGATCGCGCGCGGCATCGGCTACCCCGTGATGCTGAAGGCGTCGGCCGGCGGCGGCGGCAAGGGCATGCGCATCGCGCGCAACGACCAGGAGGCGCGGGAAGGCTTCCGGTCGGCCCAGAACGAGGCGCGTTCGAGCTTCGCCGACGACCGGGTCTTCGTCGAGAAGTACATCGAGGAGCCGCGCCACATCGAAATCCAGGTGCTCGGCGACGCGCACGGCAACGTGATCTATCTCGGCGAGCGCGAGTGCTCGATCCAGCGCCGGCACCAGAAGGTCATCGAGGAGGCCCCCTCGCCCTTTCTCGACGAGCGCACGCGCCAGGCAATGGGCGAGCAGGCCGTCCGCCTCGCCAAGGCGGTCGGCTACCGCTCCGCCGGGACGGTCGAGTTCATCGTCGACCGCGACCGCAATTTCTACTTCCTCGAGATGAACACGCGGCTCCAGGTCGAGCACCCGGTCACCGAGATCGTGACCGGCCTCGACCTCGTGGAGCTCATGATCCGCATTGCCGCCGGCGAGAAGCTGCCGCTTCGGCAGGAAGACGTGCAGCTCTCCGGGTGGGCGATCGAAGCGCGCATCTACGCCGAGGACCCGTTCCGGAACTTCCTGCCGTCGATCGGGCGCCTCGTCCGCTATTTCCCGCCGGAGGGCGCGGGCATCCGGGTCGATACCGGCGTCTACGAGGGCGCCGAGATCTCGATGTTCTACGACCCGATGATCGCCAAGCTGGTGACCTCGGGCCCGACCCGCGAGGCCGCGATCAGGCGCATGCGGGATGCGCTCGACGCGTTCCACATCCGCGGCGTCTCGCACAACATACCGTTCCTCGCCGCGGTCATGACCAAGCCCCGCTTCGTCGAGGGACGGCTGTCGACCAACTTCATCGCCGAGGAATTCGCCGGCGGCTTCACCGGCGCGGACCTTCCCGCCGCCGACGTGAGCCAGCTGGTCGCGGTCGGCGCCGTCGTGCAACGGCGCGTCGCCGAGCGCGAAGCCTCGATTTCGGGCCAGCTTCCCGGCCGCGGCGCCAAGATCGACGAATCCTGGGTGGTGGTGCTCGGAGAAGAGCAGCACGAGGTGCGCGTGACGCGCGAGGGCGGCCTCTATCTCGTCGCGAGCGACGTCAGCCGTCACGAGGTGGCGACAGAATGGCAGCCCGGCAACCCGCTGCTCCACGTCACGATCGACGGCAACCCGAGCGTCTGGCAGATCGAGCGCGAAGGAACCGGGTTCCGGCTCTTCCACGCGGGCGTGTCGAGCCTCGTTCGCGTGCTGCGTCCGCAAGCGGCGCGTCTTCTCGCGCTGATGCCGGTGAAGCAGCCGCCGGATCTGTCGCGCTTCCTCCTGTCGCCGATGCCCGGGCTCCTCGTCCGCGTCTCCGTTTCCGAGGGACAGGAGGTGAAGGCCGGCGAAGAGCTCGCCGTGATCGAGGCGATGAAGATGGAGAACGTGCTCCGCGCCGAGCGCGACGCTACGATCGGCGCGATCAAGGCCAAGGCGGGCGACAGTCTCGCGGTCGACCAGGTGATCCTCGAGTTCCAATGAAGGCTGTCCACGTCACCATCGAAGGCTGCGTCCAGGGCGTCGGCTTCCGCGCCTGGACCGAGTACGAAGCGAGGTCGCGGGGCCTGCGCGGCTGGGTCAGGAACCGCCGCGACGGCTCGGTCGAGGCGGTCTTCGCGGGCGACGACGCAGCGGTCGACGAGATGGTAGAAGCCTGCCGCGCCGGTCCGCGCGCCGCGAGCGTCAGCCGCGTCAGCGCAGAGCCGATCGCCGATGACGGCAAGCCCGGTTTCCGCTCACTTCCGACGGTGTGATCATGCGCCCTCTCCTCGCCGCTTTCGCCGTTCTTCTTCTCGCCGCCGGTTCCGCAGCCGCCGACGAGATCAGCATCGAGCAGGCCTGGGCGCGCGCCACGCCCGGCGGCGCCAAGAACGGCGCCGCCTACGTGACGCTCGAGAGCACGGTGCCGGACGCGCTCGTCGCCGCCTCTTCGCCGGTGGCCGACAAGGTCGAAATCCATACGCATGCCCAAGAGGGCGGCGTCATGAAGATGATGCAGATCAAGGAAGTGCCGCTCGATCCCGGCAAGAAGCTCGTCATGAAGCCCGGGGCCGAGCACATCATGCTCATCGGACTGAAGCGGCCGCTCGCGGAAGGCGAGACCTTCCCGCTCACGCTCACTTTCCGCAAGGCCGGCAAGCGCGAGGTCGAAGTCCGCGTCGAGAAGCCCGGCGCCAGCGAGCCCTCGATGCACGGAATGAAGCACGGGTCGTAAGGCTCGCCCTTTCCAGGCGGGCGCGGACGGAGCGGCTCGGGGCCGCGCGAGCGCCTTCCGCTTCCGCGACCGGAAGAGGGCGCCTCGTTACTTCCGCTTCTTGGCGGCCTCGTAGCGCGCCCTGGTCTCGGCGTTCATCGGGTAGAGGCCGAGAAGCGGCACCCCCTTCTCGACCTCGCCGACGATCCAGGCTTCGGCCTGCTCCTGCTCGACGGCCGCGGCGACGACCTCCTCGACGAGCGCCTGCGGGATCACGACGGCACCGTCGTCGTCGGCGACGACGACGTCGTTCGGAAAGACGGCAACGCCGCCGCAGCCGATCGGCTCGTTCCAGCCGACGAAGGTGAGGCCGGCGACGGAGGGCGGCGCGGCGGCGCCCTGGCACCAGACATCAAGGCCGGTCGCGAGCACGCCGGCGATGTCGCGCATCACGCCGTCGGTGACCAGCCCGGCGACACGGCGCTTCTTCATGCGCGCGCAGAGAATGTCGCCGAAGATGCCGGCATCGGTCGTTCCCATCGCGTCGGCGACGGCGACGCAGCCCTCGGGCATGTCTTCGATGGCTCCCCGGGTCGAGCGCGGCGAGGCCCAGGACTCAGGCGTCGCGAGATCCTCGCGCGCCGGAACGAAGCGGAGGGTGAACGCGGGGCCGACGACGCGCTTCTGCCCGGATCGGATCGGGCGGGTGCCGCGCATCCAGACATTGCGAAGCCCCTTCTTCAGAAGCACCGTGGTGATGGTCGCCGTCGAAACCTCCGACAGCGCCTCGCGCACGTTCTTGTCGATCGTCATTGCATTCCGTTCCTGATTTCCCGGCACGCGTGCCGCGCGCCACGTGTTTAGCGCAGCCGACGCGTTCCGGACAGGAGGACCGACCGGGAACGCATATCGCCCCTCCGGGCAGTTTGCCACAAGCATGCGTTCGGGATCACAATCCTTTCATAAGCAACAATACCCCGGGGGAAAGCGCATCTCGGGGTCGAGGTCGGGCAGGTGGCGATCGTCGCCGCCGTGGTGCCGCTTCTCCTCGCGATCGATCGCCTGGCGACCCGATCGAAGCGCAGCCGCCCCGTGGTCTATCCCGCCTCGGGCGCGATTCTCTGCCTCGGCCTATGGTGGCTCATCGACCGGCTGCCGCTCGCCTGA
>JADGGZ010000100.1 GCA_019689675.1 Rhodospirillales bacterium
CTGATCGCCCCCATCGCCATGGACGAGGGGCTGCGCTTCGCGATCCGCGAGGGCGGCCGTACCGTCGGCGCAGGCGTCGTCGCCAAGATCCTGAAGTAATCGCATCATGGACAACCAGAACATCCGGATCCGCCTCAGGGCGTACGACCACCGCGTGCTCGACCAGTCGACGAGCGAGATCGTCAATACGGCGAAGCGCACCGGGGCGCGCGTCCGCGGCCCGATCCCGCTGCCGACCAAGATCGAGCGCTTCACGGTGAACCGCTCGCCGCACATCGACAAGAAGTCGCGCGAGCAGTTCGAGATCCGCACGCACAAGCGGGTGCTCGACATCGTCGACCCGACCCCGCAGACGGTCGACGCGCTGATGAAGCTCGACCTCGCCGCCGGCGTCGACGTCGAGATCAAGCTCTGAGGGCGAAGATGCGGACCGGTCTCATAGCGCAGAAGCTGGGCATGACCCGGCTCTTCACGGAGGAGGGGAACCACGTTCCCGTCACCGTGCTGAAGGTCGAGAACTGCCAGGTCGTCGCGCAGCGCACCGAAGAAAAGGACGGCTACGTCGCGCTCCAGCTCGGCGTCGGCAGGCGCAAGCCGAAGAACGTGACGAAGCCGATGCGCGGCCATTTCGCCAAGGCGAAGGTCGAGCCGAAGCGCGTCCTCGCCGAGTTCCGGGTGACCCCGGATGCCGTCGTCGAGGTGGGCGCCGAGCTCGGCGCCGACCATTTCGTCGTCGGCCAGTTCGTGGACGTCACCGGCACGTCGATCGGCAAGGGCTTCCAGGGCGTGATGAAGCGCCACAATTTCGGCGGCCTTCGCGCGACGCACGGCGTTTCGATCTCGCATCGCAGCCACGGCTCCACCGGTCAGCGGCAGGATCCGGGCCGCACCTTCAAGAACAAGAAGATGGCTGGCCACACCGGCAGCACGCGCGTCACGACCCAGAACCTGCGCGTCGTCGCGGTCGATGCCGAGCGCGGTCTCCTCTGGGTGCGCGGTGCCGTGCCGGGCGCGCCGGAGAGCTATGTCACGGTCAAGGATGCGGCCAAGCGCAAGCCGCCGAAGGACCTGCCGTTCCCGGCGGCGATCCGCGGCGCTGCAGGGGCCGCCGCTCCGGCCGAGGGGGAGTGAGATGAAGGCCGAGATCCGCAATCTCGACAACGAGACCGTCGGCGAGATCGAGCTCGCCGACGAGATCTTCGCCGTCCCGGTCCGCAAGGACATCCTGGCGCGCGTCGTCAATTGGCAGCTCGCGAAGCGCCGTGCCGGCACGCACAAGACGAAGGGCATCAGCGAAATCTCCGGCACGACGAAGAAGCCGTACCGCCAGAAGGGCACCGGCCGCGCGCGCCAGGGCTCGCTGCGCTCGCCCCAGTTCCGGACGGGCGCGGTCATCTTCGGGCCGGTCGTGCGCAGCCACGCGTTCGACCTGCAGAAGAAGGTCCGCAAGCTCGGTCTCAAATGCGCGCTCGCGGCGAAGGCCGCCGAAGGCAAGCTCGTCGTTCTCGACGCGGCCAGCGCCGCCGAGCCGAAGACGAAGCCGCTCGCCGAGCGCCTCAAGAAGTTCGGCTGGGAGTCGGTCCTCATCATCGACGGGCCGGAGCTCGACGCGAACTTCGTCCGGGCCTCGCGCAATATTCCGAAAGTCGACCTGCTGCCGCAGCAGGGCGCCAACGTCTACGACATCCTGCGCCGCGACACGCTGGTCCTGACCCGCGCCGCGGTCGAGCATTTGGAGGCGCGCCTCAAATGAGCCGGTTCCGCGTCATTCCGAAGGCGATGCCGAAGCTCACGCGCGAGCGCATGTACGAGATCGTGCGCGCGCCCGTGATCACCGAGAAGTCGACGGCCGCCTCCGAGCACAACAAGGTCACGTTCCGGGTCCCGCTCGACGCCGACAAGCGCGAGGTAAAGGTGGCCGTCGAGGGCCTCTTCAACGTGAAGGTCGAGGCGGTCAACACGATCCGGGTGAAGGGAAAGACCAAGCGCTTCCGCGGCACGCCGGGCCGGCGCAGCGACTACAAGAAGGCGATCGTCACTTTGGCCGAAGGGTCGAAGATCGACGTGACGACGGGGATCTGACGACATGGCATTGAAGACCTTCAAGCCGGTGACGCCGTCGCAGCGGCAGCTCGTCATCGTCGACCGCTCCGAGCTCTGGAAGGGCAAGCCGGTCAAGGAGCTGACCGAAGGGCTGCGCTCGAAGGGCGGGCGCAACAACACGGGGCGCGTGACGGTCCGGTGGCGCGGCGGCGGGCACAAGCAGCGCTATCGCCTCGTCGACTTCAAGCGCCGCAAGGACGACGTCGCGGCGACGGTGGAGCGGCTCGAGTACGACCCGAACCGCACCGCGTTCATCGCGCTGGTCAAGTACGACGACGGCGAGCTCAGCTACATCCTCGCGCCGCAGCGCCTTCAGGCGGGCGACCGGGTCGTCTCCGGCGAGCGCGTCGACGTGAAGCCCGGCAACGCCATGCCGCTGAAGAACATCCCGATCGGCACGATCGTGCACAATGTCGAGATGAAGCCGGGCAAGGGCGGGCAGATCGCGCGTTCGGCCGGCACCTACGTGCAGCTCGTCGGCCGCGACGCCGGCTACGCGCTCCTGCGCCTTTCCTCGGGCGAGGTGCGCATGGTGCGCGGGGAGTGCCGCGCCACCATCGGCGCGGTCTCCAACCCCGACCAGCAGAACATCAATATCGGCAAGGCCGGACGGAACCGGTGGCTCGGACGGCGCCCGGCGGTGCGCGGCGTCGCCATGAACCCCATCGACCATCCGCACGGCGGCGGCGAGGGCCGCACCTCGGGCGGCCGCCATCCGGTCACCCCGTGGGGCGTGCCGACGAAGGGCAAGAAGACGCGGCAGAACAAGGCGACCGACCGCTACATCGTGCGTCGGCGCTACGTGAAGTAAGGAGCGACGGAAAGTGGCACGCTCGGTTTGGAAGGGGCCGTTCGTCGACGGCTATCTCCTCAAGAAGGCGGAGAAGGCACGCAGCTCCGGCCGCAACGAGATCATCAAGACCTGGTCTCGCCGTTCGACGATCTTTCCGGAGTTCGTCGGCCTGACCTTCGGCGTCTACAACGGCCACAAGTTCATCCCGGTGCTCGTCACCGAGAACATGGTCGGCCACAAGCTCGGCGAGTTCGCGCCGACGCGGACCTTCTACGGTCATGCGGCGGACAGGAAGGCGAAGAGAGGCTGAGGTCATGGGCAAGCAGGCAACCCCGCGGCGGCTCGACGAAACCGAGGCCAAGGCGTACGTGAAGGCGCTGCGCGTCAGCCCGCGCAAGCTGAACCTCGTCGCGCAGACGATCCGGGGCAAGACGGCGCAGGCGGCGCTCGCCGAGCTCACCTTCTCGAAGCGGCGCATCGCGCACGACGTCAAGAAGGCGCTGCAGGCCGCGATCGCCAACGCCGAGAACAACCATCAGCTCGACGTCGACCGGCTCTTCGTCAAGGAGGCGACGGTCGGCCGAGCGATCGTGATGAAGCGCTTCCACGCCCGCGGCCGCGGCCGCGCGGCGCGCGTCGAGAAGTGGTTCTCGAACCTGACGGTGGTCGTCAAAGAGCGCGCCGAGGCGCCGGCGGCGGAGGAGTAAGGAATGGGTCAGAAGGTCAATCCGATCGGGCTGCGCGTCGGCATCAACCGCACCTGGGAATCGCGCTGGTTCGCCAAGAAGGACTATGCGCCGCTGCTGCACGAGGATCTGAAGCTCCGGAAGTTCCTCCAGGAGAGGCTCGCGCAGGCCGGCGTCGCGCGGATCGTGATCGAGCGTGCGGCCAAGAAGACGCGGATCACGATCCACTCCGCGCGGCCGGGTGTCGTGATCGGCAAGAAGGGCGTCGACATCGAGAAGCTTCGGGCCGACATCGCCAAGAGGACGAAGAGCGAGGTCAGCCTCAACATCGTGGAGATCAGGAAGCCCGAGCTCGACGCCAAGCTCATCGGCGAGTCGATCGCCCAGCAGCTCGAGCGCCGCGTCGCCTTCCGCCGCGCGATGAAGCGCGCCGTCCAGTCCGCGATGCGGCTCGGCGCGCAGGGGATCCGGATCAACTGTTCCGGCCGTCTCGGCGGCGCCGAGATCGCGCGCATGGAGTGGTACCGCGAGGGCCGCGTTCCGCTGCACACGCTGCGTGCCGACGTCGATTTCGGCGTCGCGACGGCGAAGACCACCTACGGCACGTGCGGCGTCAAGGTTTGGGTCTTCAAGGGCGAGATCATGGCGCACGACCCGATGGCGGTCGAAAAGCGCGCGCTCGAGCAGCAGGGCTCCGGCCCGTCGGGCGGCCGCCGCGAGAGCGCCGAGGCGAGGTAAGGGACGATGCTGCAACCGAAGCGAACCAAGTACCGCAAGGCGCACAAGGGCCGTATTCACGGCCTTGCGAAGGGCGGCACCACGCTCAATTTCGGTTCCTACGGCCTCAAGGCCGTCGAGCCGGGCCGCGTCACCGCGCGCCAGATCGAGGCGGCGCGGCGCGCCATCACGCGTCACATCAAGCGCGTCGGCCGCGTCTGGATCCGCATCTTCCCGGACGTGCCGGTGTCGCAGAAGCCGGCCGAGGTCCGTATGGGCTCGGGCAAGGGCAGCCCCGAGTACTGGATCTGCCGGGTGAAGCCGGGTCGGATCATGTTCGAGCTCGACGGTGTCCCCGGGCCGGTGGCGCGCGAGGCCTTCGAGCTCGCGGCCGCGAAGCTCTCGGTCGGCTCCCGCATCGTGACCCGCCTCGGCGAGGAGGTGAAGGCATGAAGGCCGCCGACGTGAGGGCGAAGACGGTGGACGAGCTGAAGACGCAGCTCGGCGAGCTCCAGAAGGAAGCGTTCAACCTCCGCTTCCAGCGCGCCAGCGGCCAGCTCGAGAACACGGCGCGGGTGCGCCAGGTGCGGCGCGACATCGCGCGCATCAAGACCATCCTCGGCGAGCGCGAGCGCGCGTCGGCGTAGGGGAGAGAGAAGAGATGCCGAAGCGAGTTCTGCAGGGCGTCGTGGTCAGCGACGCGTGCGACAAGACGGTGGTGGTCCGCGTCGACCGGCGCTTCCGCCATCCGGTCTACAAGAAGTTCATCACGCGCTCGAAGAAGTACATGGCGCACGACGAGAGCAACGCGCACAAGGTCGGCGAGACGGTCCGCATCGAGGAGAGCCGGCCGCTGTCGAAGCGCAAGCGCTGGGTCGTCGTCGAAAGCGTCGGGGCGTAAGGAGGCGTCGCGATGATCCAGATGCAGACGAATCTCGACGTCGCCGACAACTCCGGCGCCCGCCGGGTCCAGTGCATCAAGGTGCTGGGCGGCTCGAAGCGCAAGTGGGCGACGGTCGGCGACGTGATCGTGGTTTCGGTGAAGGAGGCGATCCCGCGCGGCCGCGTGAAGAAGGGCGACGTGCACCAGGCGGTCATCGTGCGCACGGCGCAGGCGATCCGACGCCCGGACGGCAGCGCGATCCGCTTCGACCGCAACGCGGCGGTGCTCATCAACAAGCAGGGCGAGCCGATCGGCACGCGTATCTTCGGGCCCGTGACGCGCGAGCTGCGCGCGCGGAAGTTCATGAAGATCGTGAGCTTGGCGCCCGAGGTGCTGTGAGATGGCGAAGCTCAAGATCAAGAAGGGCGACAAGGTCATCGTCCTTACCGGCAAGGACAAGGGCAAGTCGGGCGAGGTGCTGAAGGTGCTGCCGGCCGAGAACCGTGTCCTCGTGCAGGGCGTCAACATGGTGAAGCGCCATACGCGCCCCTCGATGGGCAATCCCGGCGGCATCGTCGAGAAGGAAGCGCCGATCCACGTCTCCAACGTCGCCCACCAGGATCCCAAGGACCGCAGCAAGCCGACGCGCGTCGGCTACCGGACGCTCGACGACGGCCGCAAGGTGCGTTTCGCCAAGCGCTCGGGCGAGCTCATCGACGCGTGAGGACGGAGCTCATGACGACGAGACTGCAAGAGCACTACGAGAAGACGGTCCGCCCGGCGCTGATGAAGGAGTTCGGCTACAAGAACCCCTTCGAGGTGCCGCGGCTCGAGAAGATCGTCCTCAACATGGGGCTGGGCGAGGCGACCCAGGACTCCAAGAAGGTCGATGTCGCGGCGGCCGAGCTCGCCGCGATCACCGGCCAGAAGCCGGTGATCACCCGTGCGAAGAAGTCGATCGCCACCTTCAAGCTGCGGCAGAACATGCCGATCGGCGCCAAGGTGACGCTGCGGCGCGACCGCATGTACGAGTTCCTCGACCGGCTGGTGAACATCGCGCTGCCGCGCGTGCGCGACTTCCGCGGCGTCAACGGCAAGAGCTTCGACGGGCGGGGCAATTATGCGCTCGGCCTCAAGGAGCAGATCGTCTTCCCCGAGATCGACTACGACAAGGTCGATTCGGTCCGGGGCATGGACATCGTGATCTGCACCACGGCGAAGACCGACGCCGAGGCGAAGGCGTTGCTGCGCCACTTCAACATGCCGTTCCAGAGCTAGGGCGACACCTCATGGCCAAGAAGAGCTCCATCAACAAGAACGAGCATCGCCGGAAGATGGCGCAGGGCGCGGCGGCGAAGCGCCAGCGGCTCAAGGCGATCGCGCGCGACAGGAACGCGAGCCCGGAGGCGCGCTTCGAGGCGCAGCTGAAGCTCGCCGAGATGCCGCGCAACTCCTCGCCGGTCCGCATCCGCAACCGGTGCGAGCTGACCGGCCGGCCCCGCGGCTTCTATCGCAAGTTCAAGCTGTCGCGCATTGCCCTGCGCGAACTCGCCTCGACCGGGCAGATACCCGGCGTGGTCAAGGCGAGCTGGTAAGGAGAACCGAGCCCATGTCAATGAGCGATCCGCTCGGCGATCTGCTGACCCGCATCCGCAACGGACAGCGGGCGCACAAGTCCTTCATCACCGCACCCGCCTCGAAGGTGCACTCGAACGTGCTCGAGGTGCTGAAGCGGGAAGGCTTCATCCGCGGCTACACGCGCGAGGAGATCCGCCCCGGCGTCGCCCAGCTGCGCATCGAGCTGAAATACGTCGATGGCGAGCCGGCGATCCGCGAGCTCACGCGCGTCTCCAAGCCGGGACGGCGCGTTTATTCGAAGATCGCCGACCTGCCGCGCGTCTACAATGGGCTCGGCATCGCCGTCCTGTCGACGCCGCGCGGCGTCATGTCTGACAACGAGGCCCGTGCCGCCAATGTCGGCGGCGAGGTCCTCTGCCGGGTGTTCTGAGTCATGAGCCGCATCGGCAAGTATCCGGTCGCGATCCCGCAGGGCGTTACCGTCCAGGTCGCCGGCCGCACCGTCACCGTGAAGGGAAAGCTCGGCGAGCTCAAGCTCGAGACGGCTCCGGAGGTCGAGACCGTGGTCGAGGACGGGAAGTTCTGGGTCCGGCCGAAGCAGGAGACCAAGCGTGCGCGCGCGCTCTGGGGAACGACGCGCGCCCACGTCGCCAACATGGTCAACGGGGTGTCGAAGGGGTTCCAGAAGAACCTCGAGATCAATGGCGTCGGCTATCGCGCCGCCGTGCAGGGCAAGAATCTCACCCTGCAGCTCGGCTTCAGCCACGACGTCGTCTATCCGATCCCGGCAGACGTCAAGATCGCGTGCGAGAAGCCGACCTCGATCCAGATTACCGGGGCGGACAAGCAGCGGGTCGGCCAGGTCGCGGCGGAGATCCGGGCGTTCCGCCGGCCCGAGCCCTACAAGGGCAAGGGCATCAAGTACGAGACCGAGACGATCCGCCGCAAGGAAGGCAAGAAGAAGTAGGCCCGGGGGTATGACGATGAAAGCGAAGTTGCTCTTCGAGCGACGCAAGACCCGCAACCGGCGCAATCTCCTGCGCACGGCGCTCGGCAAGCGGCCGCGCCTCAGCGTCTTCCGCTCGGGGCGTCATATCTATGCCCAGGTCATCGACGACGAGCAGGGCCGGACGCTGGCCGCCGCCTCGACGTTGGACAAGGATCTGAGGGCGCGGCTGAAGACCGGCGCCGACCGCGCGGCCGCGGCCGAGGTCGGCAAGCTGATCGCCGAGCGGGCGAAGGCCGCCGGGGTCAGCGCCGTGGTCTTCGATCGCGGCGGATATCTCTATCATGGCCGGGTGAAAGCTCTGGCCGACGGCGCCCGCGAGGGCGGACTGGAGTTCTGATGGGCACGAGAATGGGACGAAGCGGGGGTGATCGCGCGCGGCGTGGCGAGGGCGAGCGGCGCGAGCGGGACCGTGAGGAATCCGAATTCATCGAGAAGCTGGTCTCGATCAACCGCGTCGCGAAGGTCGTGAAGGGCGGCCGCCGCTTCGGCTTTGCCGCCCTGGTCGTGGTCGGCGACGGCAAGGGGCGGGTCGGGCACGGCGCTGGCAAGGCGCGCGAGGTGCCGGAGGCGATCCGGAAGGCGACCGAGCAGGCCAAGCGCGCGATGATCCGGGTGCCGATGCGCGAAGGGCGCACCGTGCACCATGACGTCTACGCCACGTTCGGCGCGGGCAAGGTCATCATCCGCGCGGCGCCGCAGGGCGCCGGGATCATCGCCGGCGGCCCGATGCGTGCGATCTTCGAGGCGCTCGGGGTGAAGGACGTCGTCGCGAAGTCGGTCGGCACGTCCAACCCGCACAACATGGTCAAGGCGACCTTCACCGCGCTCGGGCGCATGGTGAGCCCGCGGGCGGTCGCTGCGAGGCGCGGCAAGAAGGTCGGCGAAATTCTCGGGCGCCGCGAGAGCGAGGCGAGGGAGGCCTGAGCGAGATGGCGACACGCAAGAACGCCGGCGCCGGGAAGAAGACCGTCACCGTGACGCAGATCGGTTCCCCGATCGGGCGCCGCTCCGACCAGGAGGCGACCCTGAAGGGGCTCGGTCTCAACAAGATGCACCGCTCGCGCACCCTCGAGGACACGCCTGCCGTGCGCGGTATGATCACCAAGGTCCGCCATCTGGTGCGGGTGGAGGAAGGCTGAGATGAAGCTCAACGAGATCCGCGACAACGCGGGCGCGCACTACAAGTTCAAGCGCGTCGGCCGCGGCATCGGTTCCGGCAAGGGAAAGACGTCGGGCCGCGGCGGCAAGGGGCAGACCGCGCGCAGCGGCGTCTCGCTCGCCGGATTCGAGGGCGGTCAGACCCCGCTCCACCGGCGGATGCCGAAGCGCGGCTTCAAGAAGCCTTTCCGCGCCCGCTACGTCGTCATCAACACCGGCACGCTGCAGGCCGCGATCGACGCCAACCGGATCGACCCCAAGGCCACGATCGACGGCGCTGCCCTGGTCGCGGGTGGTATTCTGCGTCGCGTGCGCGACGGCATCCGTCTCCTCGGCAAGGGCGAGCTCAAGACCAAGGTAACGGTCGAGGTGGCCGGGGCGTCGAAGGCGGCGATCGAGGCCGTCGAGAAGGCGGGCGGGAGCGTCGTCGTGAAGAACGGCGCGGCCGAGTCCGCACGGAAGGGAGCGAAAGAGGAGTAGGGGCGGACTCCCGTCCCTCTCGCACGGATTTGAGCGTTTGGGCGGCATCGGTCGCCGCCCTGAGGATGAACGTCGATGGCGTCTGCCGCCGAACAGCTCGCTGCCAGTATCAACTTCGGAGCCTTCGCGAAGGCGACCGATCTCAAGAACCGGATCTGGTTCACGCTGGGCGCGCTCGTGATCTACCGGCTCGGGACGTACATCCCGCTGCCGGGGATCGACCCGCGCATCCTGGCGGAGGTCTTCCGGAGCGGCGGGGGCATCCTCGACATGTTCAATCTCTTCTCGGGCGGCGCGCTCGAGAGGATGACGATCTTCGCGCTCAACATCATGCCGTACATCTCGGCATCGATCATCGTGCAGCTCCTGACGGCGGTCTCGCCCACCCTCGAGCAGCTGAAGAAGGAGGGCGAGACCGGGCGCAAGAAGCTCAATCAGTACACGCGCTACGGCACCGTCGTCCTCGCCGCGGTCCAGGCCTTCGGCATCGCCAAGGGGCTGCAGGGCCTGCAGGGGGCGGGAGGCGCGGCCGCGGTCGCCAATCCCGGGATCTTCTTCGAGGCGACGACGGTCATCACGCTGACCGGCGGGACCGTGTTCCTCATGTGGCTCGGCGAGCAGATCACCCAGCGCGGCATCGGGAACGGCATCTCGCTCATCATCTTCGCCGGGATCGTCGCCAACCTCCCGGCGGCGCTGGCGCAGACCTTCGCGCTCGGCCGCGAGGGACAAATCAGCGTCTTCATGCTGATCTTCTTCCTCGTGATGGCGGTCGCCGTGATCGCCTTCATCGTGTTCATGGAGCGGGCGCAGCGGCGGATCATCGTCCAGTATCCGAAGCGCCAGCAGGGCAACAAGATGTTCGGCGGCGAGGCGACCCACCTGCCGCTGAAGCTCAATACCTCGGGCGTGATCCCGCCGATCTTCGCCTCCTCGCTCCTCCTGCTGCCCGCCACGGTGGCGAGCTTCAGCTCGGCCTCGCAAGACCCCGGCATCCTCGGCGAGATCACCGCGCTCCTCGGAATCGGGCAGCCGCTCCACATGGCGCTCTACGTGGCGCTCATCGTGTTCTTCGCGTTCTTCTACACCGCGATCGTCTTCAACCCGACGGAGACCGCGGACAATCTGAAGAAGTACGGCGGCTTCATTCCCGGGATCCGCCCGGGCAAGAACACGGCCGACTATCTCGACTACATACTGACCCGCCTCACCGTGATCGGTGCGCTCTACCTGTCCGCGGTCTGCCTCCTGCCGGAAATCCTCGTCGCGCACTACGCGGTGCCGTTCTACTTCGGCGGCACGAGCCTCCTCATCGTCGTCAGCGTCACGATGGACACCGTGGCGCAGATCCATAGCCACCTCCTCGCGCATCAGTACGAGGGGCTCATCAAGAAGGCGAAGCTGAGGGGAGCGCGCCGATGAACATCATTCTGCTCGGGCCGCCGGGGGCGGGGAAAGGCACTCAGGCCAAACGCCTGGAAGAGCGGCACGGCATGGTGCAGCTCTCGACGGGGGACATGCTGCGGGCGGCGATCGCCGCCGGCACCGAACTCGGGCGGCGCGCCAAGGCGATCATGGACGCCGGCCAGCTCGTCTCCGACGACGTCATGGTCGGAATGATCCGCGAGCGGCTCGGCCAGCCGGACGTCGCCAAGGGGTTCATCCTCGACGGCTTCCCGCGCACCGTGCCGCAGGCCGAGGCGCTCGACCGCATGCTGGCGGGGATCGGCAAGAAGCTCGACCGCGTCATCGAGATGAAGGTCGACGACGCGGCCCTCATCGACCGCGTCTCCGGCCGGTTCTCGTGCAAGAAGTGCGGGGCCGCCTACCACGACCGCTACAACCGTCCGAAGCGCGAAGGCGTGTGCGACGTTTGCGGCGGCACCGAGTTCCAGCGTCGGCCCGACGACAACGCCGAAACGATGAAGACCCGCCTTGCGGCCTATCACAGCCAGACCGCGCCGATCCTGCCGTACTACCGGGAGAGGGGGCTGCTCGCGACGGTCGACGGCATGGCCGAGATCGACGAGGTCACGCGCCAGCTCGAGGCGGCGCTGAAGGCGTGAAGCGGCGGTTGTTTCCTATCGATCCGATCCGTGCTCTAATTGCGCGCAGCGATGGGGTTTTCGCGCGCCCCCGGCTTGTTGACTCCGGGGCGGCGCTCCATATAATGCGCGCCCTCGGCCGGGCCGAAACCCGGCCTGTTCGGCTTTGCCCAATTTCGAGATAATCCCGAAGGAGCAGCGCACGTGGCGCGTATCGCCGGCGTCAACATTCCGAGCCAGAAACGGGTGCCCATCGGCCTCACCTACATTCACGGCATCGGCCGTACCAAGGCGGCCGAGATCTGCGAGAAGCTCAACATCCCGCCCGAGCGGCGCGTCCATGAACTGACCGACGACGAGGTCCTGAAGATCCGCGAGCTGATCGACCGCGAGTACACGGTCGAGGGCGATCTGCGCCGCAACGTCGCGATGAACATCAAGCGGCTCATGGATCTCGGCTGCTACCGCGGTCTCCGGCACCGCAAGGGCCTGCCCGTGCGCGGCCAGCGCACGCACACGAACGCGCGTACGCGCAAGGGCCCGGCGAAGCCGATCGCCGGCAAGAAGAAGTAAGGAGCCTCGATGGCGACGAAGACTGCGGCTACGGCCGGCGCCCCGCGCCTGCGTCGGCGCGAGCGCAAGAACATCACTTCCGGGGTCGCGCACGTGAACGCGACCTTCAACAACACGATGATCACGATCACCGACGCCCAGGGCAACACCATCGCCTGGTCGTCGGCCGGTCAGATGGGCTTCAAGGGCAGCCGCAAGTCGACCCCCTACGCCGCCCAGGTCGCCGCCGAGGACGCCGGGCGCAAGGCGATGGAGCACGGCATGCGGACCCTCGAGATCGAGGTGAAGGGGCCGGGCTCGGGCCGCGAGTCGGCGTTGCGTGCGCTTCAGGCGGTCGGTTTCGCCATCACTTCGATCCGCGACGTGACCCCGATCCCGCATAACGGCTGCCGGCCGCCCAAGCGCCGGCGCGTTTGAACACCGCCGGGCCCTCCGGGCCCGCAAGACAAGGAGGACGGGGGCCTGGCCGCGCGGTCGGGTTCGCCCGTATTCGAGCATGAGGACCGACCCTGTGATCCAGAAGAACTGGCAAGCGCTGATCAAGCCGAAGCAGCTCGCGGTCGAGCCTGGCGACGACCCGAAACGGGTCGCCTCGGTCGTCGCCGAGCCTCTCGAGCGGGGCTTCGGCCTTACGCTCGGGAACGCGCTTCGTCGCGTCCTTCTTTCGTCGCTGCAGGGTGCCGCGATCACGTCCGTGCAGATCGAGGGCGTGCTGCACGAGTTCTCGTCCATTCCGGGCGTGCTCGAGGACGTGACCGACATCATCCTCAACATCAAGGGCATCGCGCTCCGGATGCACGGCGAGGGGCCGAAGCGGATGCGGCTCCGCAAGAACGGGCCCGGCGAGGTGCGCGCGGCGGATATCGAGGCCGGTCACGACATCGAGATCATGAACCCCGAGCACGTCATCTGCACGCTCGATGCCGGCGCCAAGATCGGCATGGAGTTCACCGTGACGACCGGGAAGGGCTACGTCCCGGCCGCGCAGAACCGTCCGGAGGACGCGCCGATCGGGCTCATTCCCGTCGACTCGCTCTTCAGCCCCGTGCGCAAGGTTTCCTACAAGGTCGACAACACCCGCGTCGGTCAGGTCACCGACTACGACAAGCTGACGATGCGGGTCGAGACCAACGGCGCCGTGACGCCGGAGGACGCGGTCGCGCTCGCCGCGCGGATCCTCCAGGATCAGCTCCAGCTCTTCATCAACTTCGAGGAGCCGCGGGTGCCCTCGGCCGAGGAGCGTCCGTCGGAGCTGCCCTTCAACAAGAACCTTCTGCGCAAGGTCGACGAGCTCGAGCTCTCGGTCCGCTCGGCGAACTGCCTCAAGAACGACAACATCGTCTATATCGGCGATCTCGTGCAGAAGACCGAGGCGGAGATGCTGCGGACGCCGAACTTCGGCCGCAAGTCTCTGAACGAGATCAAGGAGGTTCTGGCGCAGATGGGACTCCATCTCGGCATGGAGATCCCGAACTGGCCGCCGGAGAATATCGAGGAGCTCGCCAAGCGCCTCGAGGAGCCGTACTGAGCGGCCGATAGGGAGTAGGGGAAAATGCGTCACCGCCTCGCCGGCCGGAAGCTCGGCCGCACCACCGCGCACCGCAAGGCCATGTTCGACAACATGGCGCACGCGCTTCTGAAGCACGAGCAGATCACGACGACCCTGCCGAAGGCGAAGGACCTCCGGCCGATCGTGGAGCGGCTCATCACGCTCGGCAAGCGCGGCGGGCTTCACGCGCGGCGCCAGGCCCTGGCGACGCTTCAGGACCCTGTGATCACCGAGAAGCTCTTCTCGACCCTCGCCGAGCGCTACAAGGAGCGGCCGGGCGGCTATTGCCGCATCATCAAGGCCGGGTTCCGCTACGGCGATGCGGCCGAGATGGCGGTGATCGAGCTGGTCGACCGCGATCCCGAGGCCAAGGGCCAGGATTCGGGCCCGGTGCCGGAG